>JAZDGX010000078.1:0-14242 GCA_043806645.1 Candidatus Eiseniibacteriota bacterium
CTCGGGCCCCGTGGCCAGCGAAAGCGTGTCGGTCCGGATCGAATCGGCGTCGGGCAGAATCGCCCGCACGCCGCGCTCGAGCGCCAACCTGCGATTCAGTTCGATGCGCGGCTGCCAGTTCGTGTAGGTCACGGCCAGCAACAGCCCGAAGCCGAGGGAACTCACGAGAACCAGCCAGGACGATTTGAAGAACTCACGCATGGGATGCACCTCCGAAACCCAGCGGCTTCGGTGCGGTCCAGCGCTCGAGGAACGGGGTCGTCGCGTTCATGAGGAGAATCGCGTACATCATGCCCTCGGGATAACCGCCGAAGGTGCGGATGAGCAGCGTCAATAGCCCGACGCCGGCGCCGAAGGCGAAGCGTCCGCTCGCTGAAAGCGGGCAGGTGACCGGATCGGTGGCGATGTAGATGGCGCCGAAGAGGAGCGCTCCGCCGAAGAGATGCACCGCTGGATTCACTGCGGCGGCCGGATTGATGAGCCGCGCCACCAGCGCAAAGGCGATGGCGCCCAAGATCACGCCCGCCGGAAGGTGCCAGGTGATCGTCCTGCGCCACAACATCCAGGCGCCGCCGAGGAGCATAGCGAAGGAGGAAGTCTCGCCGAGCGAGCCGCCGATGTTGCCGATAAACATGCGCGAGAGTCCGGGCACCTGGGCGGCGATGTCCGCCACGCGTTGCGGGCTGCCGCTTTCCTTGAGCATCTGCTTGGCCAGGCCCAGCGGGGTGGCGGCCGTCACCGCGGCCACTCCGCCCGCGCTCCTCCCGATCGCCTGCAGCGTCCCCGGCTCGATCCAGGTCGTCATCATCGTGCCGAAACATGCGGTCAGGAATGTCCGCCCGACCATCGCCGGGTTGAAAATGTTGCAGCCCAGCCCCCCGAAGGCCATCTTGCCGATGCCGGTGGCGACCGCTCCACCCAGCGCGGCGAAGTAGAAGGGGAAGGTGGGTGGCAGCGATAGGGCGAGGATGACCCCGGTCACGACGGCGCTGCCGTCGCGCAGCGTGCTCTCCTTGCTCATCATCCGATTGCAGAGCCACTCCGCCAGCAGCGCGCCCGCCGTCGTCGACAGCAGCAGCACCGCAGCATGCAGGCGGAAGAAGAAGAACGCCGCCAGGGTCGCCGGCAAGAGCGCGATCAGGACATCGGCCATGACCCGGGGAGTGGTCAACGTGCCGGAGATGTGAGGCGAACTCTGCAGGCTGAAGAGCCGCGTCTCGGCTCTCACCTCGGATGCCATCGCGTCGGCGCTCCTCTCACTTCTTCTGCTGGTTCTTGGCCGCCAGGAACTTTCCCGAACGCATGTACTGGACCAGCGGGATGCCGCTCGGGCAGACGTATCCGCAGGTCCCGCATTCCACGCAGCACCTCAGATGCGCGGCCAACGCCTCGGGGATGCGCCGCTTCGCAACCAGGCGCGCGATCTGCGCCGGGGCGAGATGGAGCGGGCAGGCGTCCACACAACGGCCGCAACGGATGCAGGGGAATTCTCGCGACGCCTGCATCTCCTCGGCCGAGAGCACGAGGACGCCGCTCATGCCCTTCATCACGGGCAGCTCGAGCGAGGGCGCGGTGGGTCCCATCATCGGACCGCCGAGCACGATCCGGGCCGCGTCCGGCGTAAGCCCGCCGCGTTGCTCGACCAGGAAGCGCAGCGGCGTGCCGATGGGAACGAGCAGATTGCCCGGTTGCGCGATGCCCTTGCCGGTCAGCGTGAGCACGCGCTCGATCAGGGGCTTGCGGTGGATGAGGGCGGACGCGATCGCCGCAGCGGTGCCGACATTGAGAATGCAGACACCGACATCGGGTGGAAAGCCGCCGACCAGCACCGGGCGCCCCGTCACGGCGGGGATGAGCGTGCGCTCTCCGCCCTGCGGATAGCGGGTCCTCAGCCGGGCCACCTGTATGCGGTCGCGTTCGCCGCTGGCGCGGGCCGCTTCGCGCAGGGCCGCGATGGCATCGGGCTTGTTGTCTTCGACGGCGATGACCCCGCGCGGCGCGGCGGTGGCCTTCATGGCCAGCCGCAGGCCCGCCACGATTGCGGGGGCCTGCTCGCGCATCAGACTGTGATCGGCGGTGAGATAGGGTTCGCATTCGCTGCCATTGAGCAGGACGAGCTCGGTCGGTTTCTTCGGATCGGGCGTGAGCTTGATGTAGCTGGGAAAGGCGGCGCCCCCCAATCCGACGATTCCCGCCTCCTTCACCGCGGAGGGAATGGCCTCGGAGGCGTAGGGGACGAGGCTGACGTCGGCCGGGATCTTGCGCGTCGCCTCGCTCGCGATGACCGCCGCGGTCTTTTCGACGTCGGTCTGGATCAGCAGGGCCGTGACCATGCGACCGCTCTGGTGGGGCACCGGTGCGATATCGATCACGCGCCCGCAGACGGGCGAGTGGATCGGCGCCGAGACGAAACCGACCGCTTCGGCGACCTTCTGTCCGCGCGTGACTTCATCCCCCTTGGCGACGGCCGGCCGGGCGGGCACGCCGACATGCATCACCGTCGACAGGATGATCTCGGTCGGAAGGGCCAAGCGCTCGATCGGGTTTCCGGCCGTGGTCTTGTGGCCGTGCGGGTGGACCCCGCCCCGGAACGTGAACCGGCGATTCTCGAATCGCTCGGCAAGCGGCCTGGATGCGCGGATGGCCATGGAGACGCTCCCAACAGCCGGCACTGCGGCCACCCCCCGTGCCCATCCCCCAGGCAGGATGGATCATTCAGGGCAGAGGGTAGCGGGCCGCGGGCATGGATGCATGGGGTCTCTTGTACTCCGTTTCGGCGGAAACGTGAAGCCGTTTTTGCGCGCGCGCGCGAGAGGGGCGTCGGTCCAGGGAAACGGGCGGCAGCGCTAGTGGAGGGGGGCGGTCGCGCCGGTCATGAGCTCGCGGTAAAGCCCTTCCAACCGGTCCAGATGCGGCTCGGGCCCGTAGTTCTCCTCATCGAAGCGGCGGGCTTGGCGGCCCATCTCGATCACCTCGGCCGGATGTTCTTCCATCCAGGCGAGCGCCTGCGCCAACGCGGAGGCGTCGCCGTGCGGGAAGGTGAGGCCCGTCTGCTCGTCTTTGACCATCTCGGGGATTCCGCCGATCCGCGACCCCACGACCGGTGTGCCCAGGGCGAAGCTCTCAATCACCGAGAAGGGCAGATTCTCGTACCACTCCGAAGGGACGACGGTGAAGGCCGCCTCGCGGATCGCGCGGTGCAAGGCTTCGCCCTGCAGGTAGCCGGAGAACTCGACGTTGCGCAGGCCCCAGGCGGCCGCCTGCTGTCTCAATTCGGGCTCGAGCGGACCTTCGCCCAGGATCCGGCAGGTCATCGTGGAGGCGCCACGCTCGCGTAGTGCGGCCAGCAGGGTGGCGATGCCCTTCTCGCGCGAAAGCCGTCCGACGTAGACGAAGTAGTCGGAGCGTTCGAAGGAGGGCCGATATTCATCGAGCGGTAGGAAGTAGGGGAAGTGGACCAGCTTGTCGCGGGGGATCCCGCGCGAGGCGATCTTCTCCAGAAGAAAGCGGCTGGGGCAGAGGAAGCGAGCGATGCGGGCGTGGGTCCGCAGCCACTCGTGCAACCGCCACTCCATCCATCCCACCAGCGAAGCCGAGCGCGAATCGAGCAGGCAGCGATTGGTGACCGCGTTCCAGTACTTGCCCTCGGTGCAGCACTCGCAGGCCCGGCCGTGGGCCATCAGCAGGTATCCGGGACAGATCAGCTTGTAGTCGTGAAGCGTCTGCACCATCGGGATGCCAAGCCGGTCGAGGGCGATGATCAACGAGGGCGAGATCTGGTGATAAATGTTGTGCAGGTGTGCGATTTCGGGTCGGGCCCGCCGTGCGAGGGCGTTGATCTTGCGGATGGTCTCAAAACTGTAGATCGCGCGTTGGGCCGCGCGCGCTCCGCGCCAGGGGGCCATGCGCCGGCGGTAGTCGACACCGTGCACGAAGTAGGCGGAGTAGGGAGTGGCCTCGTTGCGCGCATCGGCCATCGCGAAGGGGATCACCTCGTGCCCGCGCCCGGCCAGCCGGTGGCTCAGGTCGAGGTAGTAGCGTTCGGCGCCGCCCTTCACGTAGTGGAACTTGTTGGCCTGCAGAATCCTCACCCGCGCTCCTCTTGTCCCGGCCCGTGCTGCGCGTTACCGGCCTCGTGCTCCTCGAGTCCTGGCCCGCGGTGCCCGTCAGCGGTCTCGCGCTCCCCCGGCAACCGCTCCAGCACCAACACGCGCACGCCCGTCCATCTCCGCTCCCCGAGCAGACGGCCGCGCCGCCGCAGGTCCGCCTCCAGCGCCCCGGCCGGGTCGGGGACGAATTCCCGCGCCAGGAAGAGGAAGAGCTTCTGCCCCGGTTGCCAGGACTGCAACATGTGTTCGTAGCTGTCCGGGCCCTGCCCGCGGATGCGCGGATTTCCCTTCCAGGAGACGAGCGCTCCGAGATCGCGCCAGACCGGCGGCGGATCCCCCCGCAGCGGAGCGCGCATATAGACGAGCCGCAGCGGATGGTCGACGGCGAGCCTCAGGAAAGCGTCGCCCGCCTGCATTTCCTCGAGCAGCCAGGCGGAGGCGGCGCGGTAGTCCTCCTTGTCGTATTCCTCCATCGTCAATCCGCGGCCGAGCGAGACGAGCGAGATCAGCACCGCGGCGGAAAATGCCAGCTGCGACAGGCGTGCGCGGGAGACGCCCCAGGCGACCGTGGCGACGAAAGCGGGAAACGCGACCGCCGCATAGCGCGGATTGATGACCTTGACGTTGCGCGAAGCGATGAGGAGCAGGGCCAGCAAGGGCAGAACCTGCCACAGCAGCAGTCCGAGCGCCTCCCGTCGCCCGCGCCGCAGGCAGCGAATGAATCCGGCGATCCAGAGAGAGCCGAAGACGACGGCGGTCAAGGCGATCATCCCTACATGACCCCTCGTCGCATCCAGGGGGCCCGCGGTCCAGAGCTCCCGGCGTGAGGGCCCCAGCGCGTGGCCGCCGGCGAACACAAAGGCCGTATAGGGGAGGCCCAGCAGGGTGTCGGTCGTTTCGCTGCGCAGCTTCTCTTCGGTCGGGACCTCATCAGTTGTCAAGAGCGCCGAAGGCATGACCTGATAGCGATAGAAGCGCACGGCCCACGGGCTGAGGCAGACGGCCACCAGCGCCCAGACGAGCACGACGCTCCCCACCACGTGCCGCCGTTGCGCAACTGCTTGTCGTTGCGCTTCCGGGAGGGGCCCCGCTTCCGGGACCCGCTCTCTTCGCGGCCCTGCGCGCTCGAGCCACAACAGACGCGCGCCGTGCGGCAGGAGCAGGAAGGCCATGCTCAGATTCGACAGGAATCCGCCGAGCAACGCGAGTCCGTAGAGGGCCAGCGCGCGCGGGCGCGGCCCTTCGCTGAGCACGCGGTGCAGGGCCCATTGCGCGAGAATCGCAAAGAGAATGAGAAAGGAGTAGTTGCGCGCCTCCTGTGCATACCAGACATGAAAGGGCGAAACGGCCAGCAGGGCGCTCGCGATCCAGGCCAGGCGCGCACCCCAGACGCGGCGGATGAGGAACCAGAACGCAAGCACCGCCAGCAGGGAGGCGACGACCGACGGCAGCCGCACCATCGCTTCGGAAGTGCCGGCGATGCGCATCCAGAAGTGGAGGACGAAAGCGTGCAGCGGCCCGTGGAGATTGTCGAGCAGATGTTCCCACGTGAGGGCGTCGTCGGGTCGCGCGTAATGGAAGCTCAAGGCTTCATCGACCCAGAACGACTGCCGGCCCAGTCCGAGCAGGCGGACCACGGCGGCCGCGACGAGAAGCAAGACGAGGCCCAGGGCACTCGAACGGGCGGGCTTTTCGGCGCGCGCGTGCAGATCTTGCGCCGGCGCTGCCTCGTGCGCCGGCTCGCGGGCCGGCGGCGACCCGTCCGGCCGCGCGTGCGCATTGGCCATGCCGTCCGAACTCCTCATTGCGGGTGGAAGTTGTAGCACCGGCCCCGAAGCGGACGCCGGGGATTCCGCCTTCCGCGTGAAATACCCCCGCGGCGCGGGCTCTGCTCCGGGCGGTTCCCTACGGCGCGGAGCCCTCTGCCTTGCGGCCCGCCAAAGGCTCGCGCTCGGGGAAGCCGGCCGTGGCCTTCATGACCGGGGCATCTGCTTGTCCGGCGATGATGAACGCCTCCACTCCCGGAAGAGAATCGGCCAGGGCGAGTCCCGCCTCGAGGCCGAGAACCGTGATCCCCGTCGCCAGCGCATCGGAAGTCAAGCCATCGGTAGCAATGACGGTCACGCTGGCGGGATTCCCGACCGGCCATCCGGTGCGCGGATCGACGATGTGGGAGATGCGCTGTCCCGCGATGGTCGTGAAGCGTCGATAGTGTCCCGAGGTCGCCACCCCCCCCTCGCGCACACGCACCTTGGCCAGCAGTTCTTCACCGAACGGGCTTTGGATACCCAAGGGCCAAGGCTCCGGATCGCCGGCGACCACCGCCCGCGAAGTCCGCATGGATTCGATTTCCCGCTCCGCCTCCTCGCCGATCAGATTCCCGGGGATCGCTCCGAAGCAGACGAGATCTCCACCGACTTCGACGATCCCGGCTGCGATCTTCTGCGCCCGCAGCGCCGCCACCGCGCGATCCACGGCATAGCCCTTGGCGATCGCGCCCAAGTCGATGCGCATGCCGGCGACGGGGAAGGCGACGGTGCGCCGGTCCGCGTCGAGAATCACACGCTCACTGCCCACGCGGGAGCGGACCGCATCAAGCTGCTCGGCCGTGGGCCAGCGATCCTCGCGCGCGCACGTGCGCCAGAGCTCGAGCAGCGGGCCGACCGTGACGTCGAAGGCGCCTCCCGTCAGCCGGCTGAAGCGGAGCGCCTCGGAAAGCACCGCGAAGGTCTCGGGAGAAACCTGGACGGGTCCGCGCGCGGCGTCCCGGTTCACCCTGCCCAGGTCGCTCTCCTCACGAAAGGCGCTCATGTGCGCCTCCACGCTGTCGAGGGCGGCGAAGGCAGCGTCCATCGCGGCAGAGGCGGTCGCCGGATCGGGCGCGATGGCCGTGATCGTGGCGATCGTGCTCATCACGTCGCGGCTGGCGACGTACTTGGCCAGGTGCGGTGCTCCGGCGTCCCGCGAGCAGGCGGGGGTGACGAGCAGGGCGAGGATCAGCGCCGGGACCAGCGCCGGGAGCAGTGCCGGGAACAGTGCCGATCCCCACGCTGGGAACAGGCCTGAGGAGCGAGCCCCGGTCGCGGAGGCTGTCTGCCGCGCACGATTCCGTGGCTGGGTCATTCGGGCGATCCTCCGCATGGCTCTTTTCCTACTCCTGCCGAGCGGCAGCGTCAAGAACCCCCGCGCACCCGAGCCATCCGACGCCTTCAATTGACCCGGCCCTCCCTCATCTGGCAGGCTCGCGGTCCGTTCGAGCTGCGGGCGGGGAAAGGGGAGATGCGTGTCGAACGAGGTCAACATTGCGCGCTACCACTCGCGCGAGCATCACGTCATCCTCGCGCGGGGCATCTTCACGCCCCTGTTCGACGACTACTTCGCGCACTCGCGCCGCTGGGTGGGCGACCCGGATGGCCTGATCGCCGTGATGATGCGCCAGGGTCTGGCGGCCGCGGGTCTCTATCTGACCTGCCGCCCCCGGGACGAGGAGACTGCCTGGACGCTCAATCTCCCCGAGCCGCCCCTCAACCTGTTCTTTGCGGCCGACGCCTCGCGCGGGCGCGTCGTGGGACGCTACTTCGACCGGCATGTCCGTTCCGAGGCGCACAGCCGTCTATTCGTGCAGGCTGTGCGCTGTTTCGCCGAGCCCTACCAAAGCGTCATCGAGGTCACCGGCTTCGATGTGCTGGAGATGCTGGAGCGATTCTGCGCGCAGTCGGAGCAGAGCTCCGCGCGCTTCTACGAATACGAAGGCGACGAGTTCCTCATGTTGATGGCGCTGCCGGGGATCGATGAATCCTGGCTGCGAAAGCTGAAGGAGCATGAGGCGCGCGAACTGCTTACCGCCCCCGCGACCAACCTGATCGAGAACCGTCCCGTGGTCTTCGGCTGCGCCTGCGGAGAAGAGCGCTTGATGAACCTGGCCGTGAGTATCTTCGCCGATCAGCCCGCAGAGCTTTTCGGCGAAGATGAGCGTGCCGAGATCCTCTGTCCGCGCTGCGGCCGGGCCTACCCGATCGATCGCCAGGCCTTCGGCAGGGCCATCACCGAGAGGGGAGCAGACCCTCTGCAGCGAGCGGACCCTCCGCAGCGAGCGGACCCTCCGCAGTGAGGGCGCCCTCTCCAGTGAGCGCGCGCCAAGCCGCTGCGGCTTCCGGTGATTTCGTGGCCTGAGACGGAGATCTGCCCGCGCGTCACGGCCGGCAGACTAACGCAACTTCATCGCCCTCTCGATGCTGCCGACGAAGTCCGTGTGTTCCACATGTTCGCCGCCGGTCGACGAGGGCGTGGCGCCCATGAACTGATCGTTCGATCCGAACGCCTGATGATCCCCCAGTTTCTCATCGGTCAGGACCAAACCGGTCACCGGACGCAGCCGGCTGTTGCGGATTTCGGGCAGCATGGCGGGATTGAACCCGGCGATGGCTGCCTCGGCGATCACCTGGCGCAGAGTGAAGGCCTCAGCCTCGATTCCCGCGAGCGCCTTGCGGTCGTAGGGCTCGAGGCCGGTGTAGTTGCGCAGGATCCTCAAGCTGTCCGCGTCGGGCGCTGAAACCTCAACGACCCGCCCCGCCCGCGTTTCGATGCGATAGGGCGCGTGAATCACGCCGTGCACGGTGCGCTGGGGCTGGGTGTAGACGATCACTCCGTTCATCGAATCCTCGATCGGTGCGACGAAGACCTCGGTGGTCGGCTGATTGGTGATCGCGGAACGGTAGGGGGTCGTCTCGCCCAGGGAATTCGTCCCCACCGCGCCGCAATCGAGGATCACCGGGCGTCCCTCCACGCGATAGGTGAAGTCGGTGCCGTCCTCGCGCGCGTAGTGCAGCACGCCGCCCTTGCGCGAAGCGTGGATCGTGAGCTGCACACCCTCGATCTCCATGGCGAGCCGGCGCAGCGCATCGGCCCCGACGGCCATCGAACGGAACATGATCGAGCGCCACTCATCCAGGGTCCAGTGCCGCTCCGCGGGCAGTCCCTCGTTCAAGCGCTCGACATCGAGCGGGCTCGGGCACAGCCAGATGTCGTGCGAGACGATGCGGCCGTCGTTGCGCATCGGTCCGATGGGGGCGAGGCCGCGCCCCGCGACCTTCATCAAGAGATCGATGGCGGGCACATGCACGGGATCGGGATCGGGCGCGGTGCCGATGGGGACGATCCAATGGCCGCGACCCGTCTTCTCGAAGGGCTGGAGCAATTCCTGGTAGCACGCAGCCACGCCTTCGATGACGGCGGGATCGATTTCGTCCCAGCGGATGGACTCGTCGCCGCGGGCCGGGGCGGGTTTTTCCACTCCCTTGCCGGCGCGCCGCGCCGCGGCCAGGGCGGCTTCGATCAGCACCGACACTTCGCGGCCGAGCGCGCCCATCCCGAAGACGACCGTCGCTTCGATGCCCATGGCGCGCAGTTGCACGGCCGTCTCGCAGCCCATCTCGAGCGCCGCGGGCCGGGCGTGGATGACGGCCCGGTCGCCCCGCGCATAGCTTCCATTCGACGCCAGCATGGTCGCGATCGCGTCGCGCAGCTCGCTGTCGTCGCTCGCCTCGGGCTCGACCAGGACTAATCCGACCTCGCCGCGCAGCCAGGTCGCGCGCAGCTGCTCCAGCCAGGTGCCGTTTTTGAGGGCGTGCATGGGCAACCGCAAGAACCGTGCATCCGCCATCGACCACCTCCGAATCGTTCGTTCCGCAAGTGCCTGTTCGATCGCGCCATGGTATACTCCCGACCGGGTTTGGGGCTAGCATCGATTGCGCGGCATTCCTGGCATCCGCAGCTTCCGGTCGGGACAGGAGCGCCGATCCACGACATGGAGGCTCGGCATGGCTTCGAGAATCTCCCCGCGTCTTCCCGCGGCCCGCTGTCTTGTTTCCGCGGTCCGCTGTCTTGCCGTGATCGCCCTGCTCCTGGCCGGACCGATCCTCTGCCGTGCTTCCGCGGCGGATCAACCGGTCACGCGCGACGATGCGGTCGCGATCGCCACAGCTTCCCTTCCGGGCGGATCGCTCGCGGGTGTGCGCCTCTTCGTCGATCCGGACCCTCTGGCGGCGGGGACGCGGGTTGCCACCTGGAAGAAGGAAGTCTTCGTCGCGGCCGATGCGGGCTGGTTCGTTTTCGTCGATCTCAAGCCCGCCGCGAACTGGGAGCATCCCTGTCTCTATCTGTTCGTGAACTCCCAAACCGGTGCGCTCGATACCTTTGAGGCGATGGTGCCGCCGCGCGACCAGACGCGGCTGCGCGAGGTCACCAACGGCCGGGACAATCCGCCCGCGGGCCTCTCCGAGCGCCTGCTCGAGCGCTTCGATGAGCTTGTCGCGCAGCTGGAAAAGCCCGCCGCTCCCACGCGCGGCCTCGCCTATGCCTTGATCATCAGCGGCGGGGCGGACCCGTCGAACAACCACATCCGCTACTGGAACGACAGCGCATTCATCTATCGCGCCCTGGTCAACTACTACGGCTATGCGGACGAGAACATCTATGTCTGCATCTCCGATGGGCTCAATCCGGCCGTCGATCGGTCCAACGGCACCAACTCCCCGTCGGATCTCGACGGGGACGGGGACGCCGACATCCAGTATCCCGCGACCCTCACCTACATCGATCAGGTCTTCGACGCGTTGGCCACGCAGCTCACCGCGAGCGACCAGCTCTTCATCTTCACCACCGATCACGGTGGCCAGGAGAGCGGTTGGGACTGCTATCTGAACCTCTGGAACTGGGAGGAACTGCGCGACGACCAGCTCGCGGCCTATGTCGACGCGCTGCCGTGCGAGGCGATCATCTGCACCTTCGAGCAATGCTTCAGCGGCGGGATGATCGACGACCTCCAGGGCGACGGCCGCGTGATCGCCACCGGGGCGAACTACGACGAGTACTCGTGGGCGATGGGACCCGACTATGTCTACGATACATTCGTTTATCACTGGACCTGCGCGGTCGGCTGGGCCGATCCCAACGGCAATCCGGTCGATGCCGACACCAACGACGACGGCATCGTCTCGATGCACGAGGCCTTCCTGTATGCCGAGGCGCACGACTTCGATGATGAAACTCCCCAGTACAGCAGCAACCCGGCCGAGCTGGGCGACATGCTGAATCTCTTCGGCAACCTCGAAGGCGTCTACCTGGCGTGCGAGGACATGCTCGTCGACGACGATATGGTGGGTGTTTCTCGCGGCGACGGCGATGCGGTCGTCGATTTCCAGGAGACGATCGAGCTGTACGTCACGCTGCACAACATGGGCACGGAGAATGCCGTGCAGGTGACCGGGCTGCTGGAGTCGACGTCGTCGTATGTGGGCATGATGGTGGGCGAAGTGGGCTTCGGCGACATTCCCGCGGGTTCCTCGGTGACCAATCCCGCGCCGCTCGTCTTTCATGTCGCCCACGACGTGCCCGACGGCGCCGATCTGGGCCTGACGCTGACCCTGAGCGAGGAGCCGGGCGCCTTCACGCTCGATCTGCTCGCGACCGCGCCGGCCTACGACGCCGCATTGCTCGAGGTGGACGATTCTGCCGGCAACGGCAACGGCATCGCCGATCCGGGCGAGACGGTGACGCTTTCTTTCCGCATCCGCAACGTGGGCGGATGTCCCACCCCGGCGCTCGATGCCGTTCTTGGAAGCGCGGATTCCTATTTCAGCCCCGACGAGACGGAGCATCCGATCGGTGTGATCCTGGTTTCGGGAGAAGCGATCGAGGGGGGCTTTACCGTCACGATCGATCCCGCCTGCCCCCCGGTGTATGCCGGAGGACTCTTCCTGCACTACTACGGGCCCGATCAGTATCATCGCATGAGCTATCTTCCGCTCCCGGTGGGCCGGATCTTCGCGGATGATCTGGAGTCGGGAACCGAGCACTGGACCCACTACGTCGGACCGGGATCGGGCTGGGTCGACGAGTGGCACGCCGAAACCTATCGCAATCACACCCCCGGAGGCGGCACAAGCTGGAAGTGCGGCGGCGCGGGTGCGGCGAACTACGCGAACTATGCCTATGGGCTGCTGGAAACCGAGGCGTTCGACCTGCCCCCAGGGTCGTCGCTCACCTTCTGGCATCGAATGAACGCGGAGACGAGTCCGTCCTTCCCCGGATACTGCTATGACGGTGGCCTGCTGCAGATCTCGATCGACGGCGGTGCATGGCAGACGCTCACTCCGGTGGGAGGCTATCCCTACATCATCCGCACCGGCGGCACGCAGACGGGTCCGTTTGCGGCGGGGACGTTGGTGTGGTCGGGAGCGTTCGACTGGAGCGAGGCGACCTTCGATCTAGCGAGCTTCTCCGGGGCGGCGAAACTGCGCTGGGTCTTCGGCTCCGATCAGGGAGTGGTTCTGGAAGGGTGGTATGTCGACGATGTCCTGGTCACCTACTCGTCGCCGATGGGGCTCGTGGCCGGCGAAATCACTCCGTCGATCGCGCGCGTGCGGCTGCTGCCCGCGCTTCCGAATCCGGCCGTGATGGACGGCGCCGGCGGGCTTGCGGCGGCCTCTGCTGCGCTCGCGCACCTGCGCTTCCAGCTCCCGAGCGCGCAAGAGGTGCGACTGGATCTCTTCGATCTAGCGGGACGGCGCGTGCGCACGCTCGCGCAGGGGACGTATGCCCCCGGTCTGCACGAGATCCCGTGGGATGGCCGCGATGCCGCGGGGCAGCCGGTCGGCGCGGGAAGCTACTACTACCGGTTGCTCGTGGAGGGCGAGACGCACGCGGGCAAGGTGATGGTGGTGAGGTAGGTCGAGGGGATCGATAGCGCAAGCTCCCGCCCATCCCTGCCTGCCGCAGGTTCGAGAATGGCTGGCCGCACGTTCGAGAATGGCTGGCCGCAGCCAATGTCTTGCCCCGTGCGGGTCCGGTGCTTGCCGCGCGTCCGGCGTACACCGCCGGCGGATCTTGCCTAACCGGTTCTTGTTCAAAGGGATACTCTCTACCTCTTTCTCGTCCCAGGGGAAGTCGTCCCTCTGCGTCTCGCCAAAAGGGGCATTCTCCATCCACGGTCACCCGTTGCGGATCAAGTAGTGAAGTAATCTGCTCGATATGCTAAACTAATAACACAACAGGATCCCGTGGCATTCCGCTGGACCGTTCTTCTCCCAGCCCAGGATCCGGAGGTCGCCCGATGAAGATGTCCACGAAAGGCCGCTACGCACTGCGCGTGATGATGGAGCTCGCTTCCCATCACGGCCGCGGTCCGCTGCTCGTCGGCACGATCGCGAAGAATCAAGGCATCTCGGCCAACTACATTCACGTCCTCGTGACCGGTCTTCGCTCCGCCGGTCTCGTCCGCTCCGTGCGCGGTCCGAGCGGCGGGTATGAGCTGGCGCGAAGGCCGGGAGCGATCACTGCATTGGATGTCATCACGGCCGTCGAGGGCCCCGGCGTCGTGGTCGAGTGCGTGACAGACGCCTCGGCCTGCCCCCGCGCGAATGGCTGCGTCGCGCGCGAAGTCTGGTGCGAGGTCGCCGCGGCGGTCGACGGCGTGCTGGCCGGCCTCACGCTCGAGCAACTCGCTTCGAGGCAGCGCAGCAAACAAGAGGAGCCGGCAAGCTACGAGATCTGACCCGAAGGAAGAGGAGCCCCTGAGCTACACGATCTGACCCAAGCCCTGGGAGCCTGCTGGCTACCACATCTGATCGAAGGAGAAACGATATGGCGCGCATCTACTCCGACAACAGCCTCAGCATCGGAAACACGCCGCTCGTGCGATTGAACAACATCCCCAAGGGCCTCGGGGCGACGATCGTGGCCAAGATCGAGGGGCGCAATCCGGGCTACTCCGTCAAGTGCCGCATCGGCGCCGCGATGATCTGGGCGGCCGAGCGCGACGGCATCCTGAAACCCGGCTCGCGTGAAGTGACGGTGATCGAGCCGACGAGCGGCAACACGGGCATCGCGCTCGCCTTCGTATGCGCGTCGCGCGGCTATCCTTTAACTCTGACCATGCCCGATACGATGTCGATCGAGCGCCGCCGGATGCTTGCCGCCTTCGGGGCGCAGCTCGTTCTGACCGAGGGCGCCAAGGGGATGAAGGGCGCGATCGCCAAGGCGGAGGAGATCCAGGCCTCCGATCCGGCGCGGCACTTCATGCCGCAGCAGTTCAAGAATCCCGCCAATCCGGAGATCCACTTCAAGACGACGGG
>JAZDGX010000079.1:0-22267 GCA_043806645.1 Candidatus Eiseniibacteriota bacterium
GTCGTTCCGAATGGGTACGCCGAGGCGCGGATGAAGACGGTGGCCGCCGAAGTCCAACTCCTTATCGATGGCGCCGATGCCGCCACGGCCGCGACCGTGGAAAACTACCTTACGGCGATCCTGGCCCGTGTCGACGGGGAGGCATGGCCCCCCGGGGGGGCTTCCGCCGGCCCGCACCGTGGCGCGTTCGCCCAGGCGCGCACGCGAATCCTTTTCAATCCCGAGTTGGAGAGCTCGCACTTCATCGTGCCCGGGTTGGTGGCGATCATCCTGATCATGATCTGCGCCCTGCTCACGTCGATCGCAATCACGCGCGAGAAGGAAACGGGCACTCTGGAGCAGGTCCTGGCCACCCCGGTGCGGCCGGTGCAACTCGTGCTGGGCAAGGTCGTGCCCTACCTCTTCATCGCCGCGGCCGATGCGGTGCTGGTGCTGGCGGTGGGGCGCATCGTCTTCCATGTGCCCATGCGAGGGTCCTGGTGGGCGCTGGCGGGGTACAGCTTCGTCTACCTGTCGATCGCGCTGGGGTTGGGGCTGCTCATCTCGACGCTGGCGCGGACGCAGCGGGTCGCCATGACCATGGCCCTGGTGGCGACGATGTTGCCGACGATCATTCTCTCCGGGTTTGTTTTTCCGCTTGCGAGCATGCCGAGTGCCCTGCAGGCGATCGGACACCTGATCCCGGCGACCTACTACCTGCCGGTCATCCGCGGCATCATGCTGACCGGCCGCGCCTGGTATCCCATCGAGGGGGGGGTCATGACGGGGATGGCGGTCCTGGTGCTGGCGCTGGCCGTGCGAAGGTTCGGGACGCGTATCGAGGCGTAGGCATGAGAAGCCCGGCGGACAGAATGGGTGCGAAAGGCCCATCAGACGGGAGGGGAGGCGCTCGTAGTCGCGCCGCCATCCACAACGGCGGGGGTGTGAGAGCGCCGCGCTCGCCGGAGGTCCCGGTATGAGGGCGCTGCAACCGATCCCCTTCATCGTGCGCAAGGAGTTCCTCCAGCTCTTCCGAGACCCGGCGCTGCTGCGCATCGTCGTATTCGTCCCGTTGATCCAACTCTTCATCTTCGGCTACGCCGCCAACACCGACCTCGAGAACGTCCGGGTCGCGCTTCTGGATCAGGACCGCAGCCGGGAGAGCCGGGCCCTTGCCGATGCCTTCTTCGCCGCGGATGTCTATGTGCCCGGCCCGGTGGCGGAATCACCGCGCGATCTGCAGCGATTCCTGGTGCAGGGCGAAGCGGAGCTCTCGCTGTGGATACCGCGGGGATACGCCGAGGCCTGGGCAGCGGGCGAGGCGATGCAGGTGGGAGTGCAGGTCGATGGATCGAACAGCAGCCTGGCCGGCCGGGCGGCCGCCTATGCCGGCGTGATCGTTTCGCAATCGGCGTCCGCGTCCAGATCGGCGCCCGGCCCCCGCGGACGTTTTCTCTACAATCCGGAGCTGCGCAGCCGCTTCTATATGGTGCCCGGGATCGTGGTGCTGGTGGTCACGATCATCTCGGCGCTTCTGACCGGCATGGCGGTCGTGCGGGAGCGGGAGATCGGCACGCTTGAGCAACTCATGGTGAGCCCGCTGACGCCGGGGCAACTGATCGCGGGAAAGACGATTCCCTTTGCGATCCTTGCCTTCCTGGATCTCGCGTTCGCGACGCTGGTCGCGGTGCTCTGGTTCCGACTGCCGTTCGAGGGTTCGATCCTACTCCTGGCAGGCGGGGCCGGCGCGTACCTGCTGGTCACCTTGGGACTGGGGTTGCTCGCCTCCACCATTTCGACGACTCAGCAACAAGCGATGTTCACGCTCTGGTTCTTTCTCGTCTTCGCCATTCTGATGAGCGGGTTCTTCTACCCGATCGACAACATGCCCCCGAGCATCCGTTGGCTTGCGTACGCCAATCCCCTGCGCTACATGATGACAATCGTGCGCGGGATCTTCCTGCGCGGGGCGACCCTGGCGGATCTGGCGCCTTCGTTCGCCATCCTGCTCGCCAT
Source organism: Candidatus Eiseniibacteriota bacterium (assembly GCA_043806645.1). GTDB lineage: Bacteria > Eisenbacteria > RBG-16-71-46 > CAIMUX01 > WJJG01 > JAZDGX01. Next base: position 1,996 of record JAZDGX010000079.1, read on the forward strand.
GGGCGGGCTGATCTTCTCGGCCGCGGTGTGGCGCTTCCGCAAGCGCGCGCAGTAGACCCGCCTTCCGATCCGAGGCCCGCCGGAGGAGGCCCACTGCCCGCGGATGCAAGCCGCGAAGGGTGATGCGCCGCGCAGCGCTATTCGACCCGCATCACGCGCGTCTCTCGCTGTTCCTCGCCCACGCGCGCGCGCAGAAAGTAGATGCCTGCCGGCAGGCGCACGCCGCCGGGATCCGTGCCCTCCCAGGCGAACACCACCTGCCGCTCCGCCGCGCCCGCCCAGGATTGGTGGGCCACGCGGCGCCCGTCGATCGCGTAGATGCTGATCTCGGCGGTCGCGCCCGCCGCGAGGCCGAGGATCATCCGTGTGCTCTCGCCAAACGGATTGGGGAGCGGGCCGATCATCCACGGCGATCGAGCCCCGTCCACAATGGGATCCACGTCCTGGGCGCTGATGAAGTTGGAGAAGTCCACGAGGCCCAGCGCCGGATCGTCCACCTGGTGCCAGATCTCGTTCTCGATCAACAGCTCGTCGGCGGTGCCCCAATCGTTGTACTGGGCCGCGATGTCGTCGTCGATCGTCAACAACGCAAGTTCTTCATAGGTGTTGGCGGCGAAGAGATTCGAGTACATGAAGGAGCCGCCGATGGTCACGTCCATCCAGGGGGCCGGATTGCCGGCGGCGTCGCACAGGAGGATCCCGTAGTCCATGCCGCGGATCTCGTTGCCGCGAATGCGGGCATGCACATCCATCGAAGACGACCAGCCATAGGTGTCGATGCCGATGCCATAGCGCAGGAGCTCGCGTGAGCCGGGTTCCTGCGGGGAGGCGGCCTGCAAGGCCAACGGGGGGCGTCGCACGGCCGAGGCGGTCGCCCGCTCCGGGATGCCCGGCAGCGCGGCGCTGGTGCCCAGCCGATTGCCGGTGATCCGCTGATCCCCTGTGTAGCCGGAGTACTGGCCGAAGATGTAGATCGCGAATTGATCGTAGAGGCCCGGGGTCACCGCGCTGTAGATGTCGTTGTTGAAGATCTCGATGTATCCGTGCGGCTCGACCGTCTGGATTCCGGAATCCACGTAGTCGATCACGTCATTGCTCATCACCTGAGTGGGAGCGGCATTGCTGTTGACGGCGATGCAGTTGTCGCAATCGCTGACCGTGTTGCGCTCGATGTACCCCGATGAAAGCGTGTGGTGCATGATTCCGATCGAGCAGTCGGAAACCACGTTCTCCTCAATCTGCCCGTGGGTGCGATAGAACATGACTCCGGCGGATTGATAGGACACTCCCCGAATGTGCTCGACGATATTGCCGATGAAGCGGACTCCCGTCAGCGCGCTCTGGGCGCTGGCATAGATGCCGCGCAGATAGAGGTTGCGCACGGTACAATCCTCGACGACGAGGTCATTCCAGTCACCGGTGTTGTAGTTGGTGATGACCCCGTTGCGGGCGTCGAGTTGCCCGAGCGGAGTAAGATCCGGGCTGTCCCCGTCGAAGGTCAGGCCGCGCAGGGTGACGCCGGTGGCCTCGATCACCGCGAGCTGTGAATAGCCGAAACTGGGGCCTCCGGTCCCGCCGATATCGGAGACCGCCGGATAGACCGTCACCAGATCCCGGCCCGCGCCGTCCAGTGTCAGTGACCGGTCGATCAGCAGATTCTCGTTATAGGTGCCGGCACTGACATGGACGATATCGCCGGCGGCGGCGTTATCGACTCCCACCTGGATGAACGTGTAGTGGTCGCGTTCGATCGGCCAGTCCACCTGCAGGCACCAGATGTTGCCGTCGCCTGCTTGCGTCGGCGTATCGCGCTCGGAGGTGTAGAACAGATAGCTGGTACCGGTCATGTCCGTGAAACCGATCGGCCACATGTCGATCCAGACCGCGCTGCCATAGCCCCCGGCGGTGATGGTGGTGGGGGTGGCGCTGGCGCTGAGCAGGCCCACCAGGGTCGTGTCGTTGCGCGCGGCGATCCACTGCTTCGACCAATCGGCAGGCATCGGTGCATCCGCGAAGACGAAGCGACCGGCGACCTGGAAGAGCGCCGGATCGTAGGCGCGAGGATCGCTCACCGCGTCAAGCTGGACCCAGGCATCGCCGGTGTTGTCCCACTGATAGATGTAGCTCCAGTGCTCAGAGAAGATGGCCACACAGAGGGCCGGCCCCGGCCCCCCCGGAGCGGGATAGAAGGACTGCGGGGCGATGAAGAATCGGCCGATTCCTCCGCTGAGTGCCCCGATGGAAATCGGACTGGTCCATCCTCCAGCCGCCGGCGTCGCGGAACGGATCGTCGTGAAGTCGCCATGTCCCTCGAGCACCCAGAGCTCCCCATCGAAGACGATCTCATCATGATGGGCCTGGCCATCCCCGATGTCTGCGATGATCGGGCCGACCTGGGTCCAGTTCGTTCCCGCGTTGGTCGTGTACCAGCCATACAGGTCGCAGTCGGCCGCCGGCGTGTAGACCCCGTCGCGATCGAGCGTGGCGAAGACCCACACCTGCCCGCCGAAGTACGCGGCCCCGGTCTCCCCGAGATAGCTGTTCAGCGCGTTGGGGACGGGGAAGGCCGAACCTTCCGTCAGTTGCGGGACAGTCATCGCCCGCTTGTAGTAGATCTGGTAGTCGTGAACGTCCGGATTGCCGGTCGCGTAGGTGCCCGTTTCGTTGGCCGACCGTCCGAAGAAGATCCAGTAGCCCCCGTCATCGGCGATCACGGATTGTCCCCGCTCGTAGTGGCCATTGCGCGTGATCTGCAAGGGCGCGGACACTTCGAGTGTCGCCGCCCCGGCTGGTTCCGGGAACCCGTTGCCGGGGACAAGCGATGGAACCAGGCAGACTCCAGCCAGAATCATGATCCGGATGAAACGTTTCATGGCAGCAACCTCCCGTTTGGCGATCGACTCGCGTCGACGCCGCCTCACGACGTTGAGGTGCGGCCCAAGCGCGTCTTCTAGGTCGGCAAGACGGTGCCTGAGCGAGGGGGGCATGCGCGGGTTCGACGGTGAATGACGGTCAGCGGGAATAGCGGCAGGGCCGGGACGCGCAGATCGCGATGGCCGGGCGGGCCCGTCATTCCGGACGAACCGGATGCGGTCCATGCCCGGGCTCGCGATGAACGCGCCTGGACGGTTGTGGAATGCCGCGTCAGGAACATGACAAGATGTCTACCTGCTTGGTGCGAGCCCCTTGGATCGACGGCCGCATGGCTGCCGAAGCCGCACGGAGATAGGAACCCGGCCGGGATCATACCACAGGGCAGGGCATTGCGGAAGGGGCGCTGCGGGTCGTGTGCGCTGCGGGTCGTGCGGCGCCGTGGGTCGGTTGCTGCGCGGTCGCATGCCGCGAAGCCCCTATGCCGCGGGACTGGGCGCGCCGCGGCGCACTGCGGAGCCTCGCGGAAACATCTCAGCGAAAGTAGATCCAGACTGCTCCCACGCACAGCGCCAAGAGCAGGCTCAGCCAGAAGCTGGGGCGGCGGGCCAGCGGCGCGGCGGGCCGGGCCTCCGCGGTCAAGGTCTGGAAGGTCAACCCTTCGACCTGCGACCGTGACTGCGGAGGCGTCAGCAGCGACACGCCGGCGAGCACCACGCTGCAGATGACGAAGAGCAGGATGGCGAAGTGGAGGAAATTCATCTCGGCGTACGCGAGTAGAATCCCCTCGGGAAGCGCGCCCTTGCCGAGTTCCAGGCCCAGCCGTGCCATGCCCAGGACGAACCCGCTGAGCAGGCTGGCCATGGCCCCGGCGGCATTCAGCCGTTTCCATGCGACGCCCAACAGAAACACCGCGGCGATGGGAGGACTGATGTAGGCCTGTACGCTCTGCATGTATTGGTAGAGTCTGCCGGAGATGTTCTTCATGAACGGAATCCACAGCAGCCCCAGCACCACCAGTCCGGCCGTCACGACCTGTCCCACGAGCACCAGCCGGCGCTCCGAGGCGGCCGGACGCAGCTTGCGATAGATGTCCCACGTGACCAGCGTGGAGCAGGAGTTGAATACGCTGCTCAGCGAGCTCATGAGCGCGGCCAGCAATCCCGCCACGACCAGGCCGCGCAGGCCGGCGGGGAGCAGGGCCCCGACGAGGGTCGGCAGCGCCTGGTCGGGCTCGCTGAGGCTGATTCGTCCGGATTGCGCGAGGACGTACGCGACCACGCCCGGGATCACGAAAATGAACAAGGGGAGCAGCTTGAGAAATCCCGCGAACACGGCGCCCCGGCGTGCCTCTTCCACGTTCGGCGCGGCCAGCACCCGCTGCACGATGAACTGGTCGGTGCACCAGTACCACACGCCGAGGATCGGCGCCCCGAAGACGATCCCCGTCCAGGGGAAGTCGGGATCGGTCAGCGGTTTCCACAGTGTGAAGAATCCGGGGCCGGCGGCGGCGCGCAGCTCGTTCCAGCCGCCCACCTGGCCGAGGCCGATCACGGTCACCACGACCGCTCCGCCCACGAGCACGAACATCTGGAGCAGGTCGGTGTAGAGTACGGCCCGCAGTCCCCCGAAGACCGTATAGATGCCTGTGGCCACGACCACCACCAGCGCCCCCGTCCAGAAGTCGATGCCCATGAGCGCCTGGAAGACGATTCCGCCCGCGTAGATCGTGACGCTGATCTTGGTGAGCACGTAGCCGAGGATGGAAATCCCGGCCAGGTAGGAGCGCGCCCCGCCGGAGTAGCGGCGTTCCAGGAACTCGGGCATGGTGAAGACGCCGCTGCGCAGATAGAAGGGCACGAACACCCACCCCAGGAGCAGCAGAATGAGCGAGGCCAGCACCTCGAACTGGCCGACCGCGACCCCGCTCGCAGCACCGGTTCCCGCGAGTCCCACCAGATGCTCGGAGCCGATGTTCGAGGCGAAGAGCGACGCGCCGATGACGAACCAGCCCGTGTGGCGTCCGGCAAGGAAGTACTCCTGCGACGAGGCCCGCGTGCGTCGGGTGCGGGTGACGACGAAGGCGACGACGAAGACGGCCGCGAAATATGCGGCCACGATCCCCCAGTCAAGAGCGTTCAGCACGTTCGACCTTCCTTGTCTTCGCGGGCCGGCCGCCTGAGTCCCGCCGTCGCCGGGCGCGGAGCGCCCGATCCGTCGCCGGCGATGACCGGCCCCGTCAGCGTGCCAGCGGGCGGAATCGAATCGCCTGACCTCCTCCCGGGGCGAGGCCGATGCGCAGTACGGTTCGTGCGTTCACGCGCTCCCGCGTGATCCGCATCGACGTAGGGTTGTCGAGGTAATCGGCGCCGGGGCCGTCAGCATAGATCGAGGCCTCGTAGTCGATCTCCGGGGAAAGGAAATCGAGCGGCACCAGAAAAACCCGCGGGTGCTCATCGGTGATGCTTCCCAAGTACCATTCGTCGCCTCCGCGCTCCCGCCGCGCGATCGTCACGTAGTCGCCGATGGCGGCATTCAGGACGCGCGTCTCTTCCCAATCGACCGCCACGTCCTTGATGAATCCGAAGGCGGGATTGCCGGCGTACTCTGCGGGCAGATCGGCCGCCATCTGCAGGGGGCTGAAGATCGTCACATAGAGGGCAAGTTCCTTGGCCACGGTCCCCTGCACGCGGTTGTCGGGGCGGTAGGGCTTGATCAGCACGTTCAGGATTCCGGGTGTGTAATCCAGCGGGCCCGACAGCAGCCGCGTGAAGGGGAGGATCACCGTGTGCTCGGGCGGATTGCCCTCGCTCCAGGCGTTGTACTCCTGCCCGCGGGCGCCCTCGCGGGTCATCATGTTGGGCCAGGTGCGGCGGATGCCGGTGTCCTTGATCGGTTCGTGCACGTCGACCATGATCCCGTACTCGGCCGCGCGCTCGACCACCGTGCGGAAGTGGCGCACCATGTACTGCCCGTGCTGCCATTCCTTGGCGATCGGGTTTCCCGCCTCGTCGTAGCGCTGGATGCCCTGCCCCTGGCTGACGTAGCCGGTCTTCACCGCCCGGATCCCCAGGCGCTGAAACTGCGCGAAGGCCGCGTCCAGGTGGTGCTCGAATCCGCGGACGTCACCACCGGTCTCCAGATGCCCGATCAGGGTGACACCTTTCTCCCGCGCATAGCGGGCCACTTCGGCGAGGTCATAGTCCGGAGTCGGGGTGGTGAAATCGAAGACCCCAGCGTCCAGCCACCCCTGATCCCACCCCACGTTCCATCCCTCCACCAGCACGCCGAGGATGCCGTTGGCGGCAGCGAAATCGATGTAGCGTTTCGCATTCGCGCTCGTCGCGCCGTGGTGGGGGCCCGTTTGCCAGGTCTCCAGCCCGATGTGCAGCGACCACCATATCCCGACGTACTTGCCCGGTCGGATCCAAGAGGTGTCGTGGATGCGTGAGGGTTCGTTCAGGTTCAGGATCAGAGTCGATTCAATGAGATCCCCGGGGTGGGTGGCGATCTGGATCGTACGCCACGGGCTCTGAAACGGCGTCGATCCCCTCACCCGCGCGCCGTCCGACCAGGGCACCAGATCGCACGCCAGCACCGAGCCCGGCCGCGGATCCAACGTCATTGACGCGTAATCGGTGAGCGCGGCCTCATGGATGCTCACATAGAGCCCGTTCTCGGTTTCCAGCGTGACCGGCGTATGCACGGCGCGCAGGCCCGCGTCGGCGGCGAGCGCGCTCAAGCGCGTCCGTTGGTAGAGGTACTCATAGCGGTTGCCCGCATAGGCGGGAATCCACCAGGCGACGGGATCCCCGGCCAGGGCGAACTCGGTTTGCTCGTCGAGAATCACGAATTCACCCAGCGTCTTCTGCTCCGGCCAGGTGAAGCGGAAGCCGAGGCCGTCGTCGAAGAGGCGGGCGGTCAGGATCATGCGGCGGCCAGGCGGATCACGTTCCACGAGTTCGACCGTGAGTTCGGTGTACGCGGCACGGATCCGGCGACACTCGCCCCAGGGCTGTTCCCATTCCTCGCGCCCTTGGCGCAGATGGGTGCGGTCCAAGCGGAAGCCCCGATTCAAGGGAGGCCCATCCTGGAGGACGAACCCCAGACGGGAATGCTCGACGACCGGCCGCTCATCGTGGAGCACGCGGTAGGAGGGGCGCCCATCGTCGTCGAGGCTGAATTCGAAGGCGATCCTGCCCCCGGGAGAGAGAACGCGCGTGGGCGCCACGGCCGGAAAGGCCGGCCCCGCTGCGGCCACGAGAATGCCGAGCATGAGCATCAGACGAGCACACACGGGAACGACCCTCCTCAGGCAACCCTGCGCCCACCCTACCAAGACGCGGGAACGTCGGCAACAGGACCCGCGGGCGCGTGCTATGATAGTGCAGATTCTTGACTCCTGAGGACTTTCTCCCGGGGGCCGCGAATGGGGCGCGTGCCGACTCCAGCGTGGAGTCGTTGCGAGACGCCCATCGGTGTCGTTCGGACATTCCAGGAGACCGCATGTCGATTCGTCCCGGTACAGGTCGCGCCTTGGGCCTCGCGGTGCGGGCTGGGCCTGTCGGTGGGAACGTGATCGCCCTGGTCGCTTTCGGGTGCAGCCTATGGCTTGGCGCTGCGGCTTCGGCCACCGAGGTCACCTTTCTCTTCTCCATTCCCGGCGGCGCAACCAGCGTGAGTGTCGCGGGCAGCTTCAATGGCTGGAACACCGGTGCCGATCCGCTGGCGGATGCAGACGGCGATGGGGTATGGGAGGTCGTACTGGACCTTGCGAGCGGTGCGCACCAGTACAAGTTCGTGGTGAACGCGACGCAATGGGTCACCGACGAGACGGCTTTCGAATTCGCCGACGACGGGTTTGGAGGCAAGAACTCGGTGCTGCAGGTGGGCACCGCAGCGATGGTCGTGGGACCGGCCGCGGGGAAAGCCGGGGTGGCGGGGGCCGGCAGAGAGACGCCCGTGCGCTTCCGCTTCCGCTGCGCGGCAGATTGCAACGAGGTCACCGTGGCCGGGACCTTCAACGAGTGGAACCCGGCCGCGACCCGGCTGAGCGATGCAGACGGGGACAGTATTTGGGAAACGACGCTGCGGCTGTCGCCGGGGACGTACCAGTACAAATTCGTGATTGGCGGAACCCAATGGCATGCGGATGAGCACGCGTCGAAGTTCACCGACGACGGGTACGGGGGGAAGAACTCGGTGCTCGAGGTCGGCCCGGAGCCGCAGATCGCCGGGGAGCCGGATGGCGCGGGAGTGGACTCCGGCACGGAGGTGGTATTCCGCTTCGGTCCCACCGGATCCGCCAGCGCCGTGTCGGTGGCGGGGACGTTCAACGAATGGAATGCGGCCGCCCACCCCATGAAGGACGAGGACGGCGACGGCGTCTGGGAGACGTCCGTGCGTCTCGCTCCCGGAGCCTACGCCTATCAGTTCGTGGTGGATGGGGACGAATGGGTTTCGGACCCGTTCGCGTCCGCCTATGAAGAGGATGGTTTCGGCGGCCGCAACGCACTGGCCACGGTGGGAGCGGAGGCCCTCATCCTGGGCGTCCGCTGAGGTCGGGGGATTTCCGCGCCGTCCGCCGGATGACCCTGATCCGGTGGCCCTGGGGCCGTCCCGGGCGGGCCCCCGCGTGCAGGATTTGACTGGACAAGCGCGGGCCAATTTCCGATAATCCCATTAGCTATCGCCGTCAGGACGCATGTCGCGGTTCCTCGACGGGATAGGTTGAAGCCTGAGTTGAGGGCTCGGAAGGAGATCTTCTACCAGCCTACTCCAATCCGCACTCTGGGTGTGCCGGGATGAAGTGCTGCAGATTCGAGTGACTTTCTTCCCCTTGCCGGATCACACGCGTGTGCTCACCAAGGTCGACGAGAGAACGAGAATCCAGCGATCTGCCGCTCCCCAGTGAGGATGTACTCGGGTCGGAATTGGAATGATGGAATGCGGTCGTTGCGGCGGCGCGTTACCGAACTGAGAGGTGTTTCAGCATGTCGAAGAATTTGTACGTCGGCAATCTACCGTTCGACACGGGCGAGCAGGAGCTTCAGGAGCTCTTCGCGGCCCATGGCGAAGTCATCTCGGCCAAGGTGATCATGGATCGCGAGACCGGCCGCGCCCGCGGCTTCGGCTTCGTCGAGATGGCCCAGGAAGATGACGCCCAAACGGCCATCAAGAACCTCAACGGCTACAACTTCAAGGGCCGCGACCTGAAGGTCAACTTGGCCCAGCCTCGCGAGAATCGGGCCGGTGGTGGTGGCGGCGGCCGACCCAATCGCTGGTAGGCACGAAGCGTGGGCCAGTCGGGCGGGGGCCTGCCCCGCCCCGGTGTCCATGCCCTGAAAACGGGGCCGGTAGTGGACGGCATGGTCTGTAATGGGGCATGCCGTCCACGACCCGTTGCCGCGGGCGGCGCGGACTCCGATCTTCCCCTGTCTTGTGCTACACTAGGCACAGTGGTTGGCCGCATATCCAGAGCCAGAGCCGACCGGATGCAGGGAGGATTGCCATGCTCCGCCGTGTTTTCACCCGGGTCGCTTCCCAGGCGGGATTCGTTCTCGGGCTCTGTAGCGTTCTGATCGGCTGCTCCGATTCTCCGCCTTCGCAACCATCCGCCGGCGACGCCGCGGGGCGTGTGGATGCCACGATCGACCCCCATGCGGCCACCTTCGTCTTCGAGTCCCTGGACAGTCCCGTGCCCGGGGAAGCGCACGTACGGATCGATCTCATTGGCCGCGATCTGCGGACGGATCCGGAAACCGGGCAGATCTTCCTGGATGTCGCGATCCGCAACATGGATCGCAGATCTCTGTTCGCGCCGGTCGAGATCGTCGTTTCGGATTTCGTTCCCCATTCGGTCGCACCGGTCAATGCCGACTGGACCCAGTGTCCGGATTCGATCGCGGTGCTGAGCGAAGACTGTCTGTACGGGTACGAATACACCCCCCTGCTGGGCGACGATCGCACCCTCTTGCCGGGCGAGACCTCGGAATTCAGGACTTGGCAGTTTCGTGTTCCCGGGTTGGCGGTCTTCTCCTTCGGGGCTGCGGCGCGCCTGTCGCTGGATCCTGAAGCCGCCCGGATCGGCGGACTCTTCTTCCACGATCGGAATGGAAGCGGCAGGCCGGACACGGATGAAGCGCCCCTGGCGGGTGGATGGGTCCGGGTCGAGGGACCGGGCATTGAGGGCCGCCGGGTCCGGGTGGGACCCGATGGGCGTTACATGATCCCCGTGCGACACGCGGGCTTATACACGCTGACGGCCACGCCTCCACCGACTTTCCAGGCGGTGCATTTCACCACACCGAATCCGCTGCAGGTTGTCTTGGCGCCCGGTTCCGACGGCGCGCCACAGAGCTTCTTGGACGCTGATTTCGGAGTCGCTTGGGATGGGCCCGTGATTCCTCCTGTCCGGCTGATCGATGCGCCTGCCGATTCGCTGCCGCTGGATTCCTACCACCTCGGACGGATCGCCGTGGACGGGAACCGGCTCATTCTGGAGGTGGGCTTCAGCGGCTGTGGGCCCGACCACCCGTTCCAGCTCTTTATGGTCGGCGGCTTCATGGAGTCGCTTCCGGTTCAGGCCCGCCTGATCCTGTCCCATGACGACCTGGGCGAACTCTGCGACGCCTACTTTACGGTGACGCTCATGTACGATCTGCGCCCGATTCGCGAAGCCTACATCGAGGCCTATGGGGCGCCGGGACGGATCATCCTGGATTTCGTCGATAGCCGAGGTGAGACCCATCCGGTGGTCTATGCCATCCCCGGATGATGTCCGCCGGCCGATGCCGCCATCGGCGCCCGGGCGGGCACGTCTTCTTCCGGGATTCCCTTTTCCATGCGACCCGCCATGACACCTTTGGATTCGTGGTGGTGTGATCGGTTCACATCGCAGGCCTGCCGGGCGACCCGGACTCAGGCATGTGCGGCTTGAGCGCATCCGGCTTGCGCGTACCCGGCTTGGGCATTGCCGGTCTGACAGGGAACGGCTACTCTGCCCCGGGAATCGGGGAGGCCGGCTGGCTCACTTGACAAGGGGGAACGCGATGAGAAAGTCGCGCAGGATCTGGGTGGACAACATGGGCTCCGGGCAGATGGTCATGCGCGGCCAGATGGATCCGGCGGGCAAGGTAATGACGATGACCGCGTCGTTCCTCGATCCGTTGTCGAAAGTGGAAATGGCCATGCGCACGGTGACCACCTATGACAATCCCGACCGCTACGTCTCGGAGTTCTTCTTGACCATGCCCGGGGGAAGCGAATTCAAGAACATGGAGATGACCGGACAGCGCGTGAAGTAGCTCCCATCGCACGCGGCGGCGAAGGGAATGGACGCCGGATCGACTGCGGCCTGCAGTGTCCATTGGACCAAAGGGGAGGGGCGACCGATGTTCGACAGACGGTGGATCGGCATGGCGATTCTCGGAGGCGTGGGCTTGGCCGGGGCCCTGATGGCCGGCGGATGCGGGGGGAAGGAAGCGCGCGAGAAGGCTGCGGAGGAGATGGCCGAGCAGATGATCGAGAAGTCCGGTGGGGGGAAGGTCGACCTCGACCACACCGGCGAAAAGTTCTCGGTGAAGACCGGAGATTACCAGATGGAATCCGCCGCGGCGACCGAATGGCCGAAGGACCTGCCCGCGGACATACCCGCGTTCACGTACGGTCAGGTGGAGCGGATCGCGCGCGGAGTGGAGACGGAGGGCGGGAGGCGTAGCTACAACATCTGGCTCCGGGACGTCGATCCACAGGCATTGACGAAGTACGATGCCGACCTCAAACAGGCGGGCTGGGAAACCGCGCTGGTCGAAATGGGCGACCAGGGCGGGATGGTCAGCGCGCAAAAGGAGGGCTGGGGCGTCCAATTCATGCATGCGAAAGGTGACCGGCGCGCGAACGTCGTCGTGACCGCGGAATGAGACGCTCAAGACTCGCGCATGCGGTAGCCGACCCCCGGCTCGGTGACCAGGAGCTTGGGGCGTGCCGGATTCTCCTCGATCTTCCGGCGTAGCTGCACCATGAAGACCCTCAGGTACTGCGTCTGGTCGGCATAGGGAGGGCCCCAGACTTCTTTCAGGATCTGGCGGTGGGTCAGGACCTTCCCGGCATTGCGGGCCAGATGCGCGAGCAAGCGGTATTCGATCGGCGTCAGGTGGACTTCCTTGCCCGCGACGCGTACCTCGCGCCGGGAAAGGTCCAACTGGAGAGCGCCGATCTCCAGGACCGTGGATCCCTGGGGCGAGGAGGTTTCCAGCGCGTGACGCAACGCGACCCGGATTCGCGCGAGCAGTTCATTCACTCCAAAAGGCTTGGTCAGGTAGTCGTCTGCGCCCGCGTCCAGTGCGGCCACCTTGTCGTCTTCGCGGCCGCGGGCCGAGATGACAATGATGGGGACGCGGCTCCATTCGCGAATGCGTCGCGCGAGGTCGATGCCGTCCCCATCGGGAAGCCCGAGATCGAGGAGGATGATCTCGGGATTGCGCGTCGTGACGGCGACGAGCGCCTCTTTGGCGGTTTCTGCCTCCGCGGTACGGAATTCATGGGCGGCCAGGGCGGTTCGCAGGAACCGTCTCACTTGCGGCTCGTCTTCCACGATCAGAATCAACGGCCCGCTGTCGCTCACGGTACCTCCGGCCGGCCCGGCCCCGGTTCGGTCGGGTCGGCGATCGGTGCGTCGGCCGGGGCTTCGAGGCGGGGCAGGCGCAAACGGAACAGCGCCCCGCCGTCCGTCCGGTTTTCGGCGTTGATCGTTCCGCCATGGGCTTCCACGATTCCCTGACAGATGGGCAGCCCTAGACCGACACCGCCGATGCCCGGATGCGCACCGCGCCAGAATTTCTCGAAGGCGGACGTTTCGCGGCCGGCGGGAAGACCGGGGCCGCGATCCGCGACCGCGATCTCCAGCGCATCCGGCCAGGCGCGCGCGTGCACTTCGATCGGGCCGGCCGGCGGTGTGTACTTCGCGGCGTTCTCGATGAGGTTGACGAAGACCTGTTCGAAGAGCACCGGGTCGACCGATACAAGCGGCAGGTCGGCGGGGAGATCGAGGACGACCTCCCGTCCGCCCAGCCTTGCATCCAGTCGCGCCAACGCCGATCCCACGATCTCCTCGAGGGGAATCCACTCGCGCTTCAATTGAAGCTGCCCCGACTCCAGGCGCATCATGTCCAGCAGGTTCCCGATCAATCGCTCCATGCGTTCGGACTCACCGCAGATCGTATCGAGCAGTTCCGCTCGCTGTTCCTCGGCAATGCGACCCGCGTCATCCCGCAGCGCGGTTCCCGCCCCCGTGATGGCGGCCAGCGGGGTTCGCAGATCGTGGGACACGGCGCTGAGCAGCGCGCTACGCATTTCCTCGGTCTTCACCCGCATCGCGGCGGTCCGGGCTTCTTCGCCGAGCTTGGCACGTTCGAGGGCCAGGGTAGCCTGGCGGACGAAGGCGTCGAGGAAGGCGCGCTGCTCGATCTCGAGCCGCTCGGCAGACGCCGGGCGAAGCGTGAGCACACCCATCGTGCGCGGTCCGGATTGCAGCGGCACGCAGGTCACGCGGCTCCCCGGCAGCGTGTCCGTGCCCAGTCCGGTGGGGCGGCCGTGGTCGGCGGCCCACTGGGCCACCGCCAGTTCTGCATCGTCGAGTTGGAGGTCCGCTTGTTCAGCCCCGCGGATTGCCAGCTTGCCGTCCGCGGCGGGGAGCAGAACCGCCGCTTGACCGCCGAAAACTTCCGCGGCGTGGCCTGCCGTCGCCCGGGCCGCGTGCTCCTCGTCGGGGGCGGCGACGAGCGCGCGCGTCAGGGAATAGAGCGCGGCGGTCCGCTGTTCGCGCAGCCGCGCTTCCCGTTCCTGCCGGCGGATGCGGCTCACCAGACTGCTGATCGTGAGACCCACTCCGAACATCATGGCGAAGGTCAGGAAGTGCCGGGCATGCTCGACGCTGAAGGTGAAGAAAGGCGGGACGAGGAAGTAATCATAGGCGGCCACCGAGAGAGCGGCGGCGGCGAGAGAGGGCCCGCGACCAAAGCGAAACGCCGCGATCATGATGACCAGCAGAAAGACCATGACGAAATCGGAGCCGGCCAGATAGTGGCGGCCGAGGGCGGAGATCGCAGTGGCCGCGGCGACGAGCAGGGCCGTGTACCCGTAGTCCTGCCAGCGCAGGCCCGCCATGCTGCGCGCGGATTTTGCGGGCGTGACGGGGGGCTCGCCGGGAGTGACTCCGATGAAGTGGATCTCGATCTCGCCGCTGCCGCGTACCAGATCATCGACCAGGGAGCCCTTGATGATGTCCCGCCAACGCCGGTGCGTGGGTTTGCCCACGATGATGCGCGTGACGTTGTGCTCGCGGGCATAGCGGAGGATCTCCTCGCTCACTTGACTGCCGGACAAGCGGACGACCTCGCCACCCATGGACTCCGCCAGCCGCAGATGGGTCTGCAGGCGATCCCGGTCGGACTGGTCCATCGGAAAGGCATCCGGCGCGTCCGCGTAGACAGCCACCCACGGTGCCCGCAGGCCCGCCGCCATGCGCCGCGCGCCACGGACGATCTGTGCCGATGATGGGCTGGGGCCCACGCAGACGAGGATCTTCTCGGCGGCCGGCCAGGTCGTCAGGATCTGGTGGTCCTGGCGATAGGCGTGGACGTCCGCATCCACCCTCTCGGCCGCCCGGCGCAGCGTGAGTTCGCGCAGCGCGAGAAGGTTTCCCCTGCGGAAGAAGTGATCCGCGGCCCGCTGCGCCTGCGCCGGGATGTACACCTTGCCTTCGTGCAGGCGTGTGAGCAGTTCGTCCGGGGGCAGGTCGACCAGCTCGATCTCGTCGGCGCGTTCCAGGATGGCGTCGGGTACGGTTTCTCTCACGCGCACGTGGGTGATTTGGGCCACCACGTCGTTCAGGCTTTCGATGTGCTGCACGTTAAGTGTCGAATGCACCTCGATTCCCGCCTCCAGCAGCTCGAGCGCGTCCTGCCAGCGCTTGGGGTGGCGGCTCTGCGGGGCGTTCGTGTGTGCCAGCTCATCGAGAAGAATAATGCGGGGCTTGCGGGTCAAGGCCCGGTCGATGTCGAATTCCGCCAACCGCGTCTGCCGGTGAAGAAATTCGCGACGGGGGAGGATTTCAAGTCCGGCGAGCAGGGCGGCCGTTTCGGGGCGCCCGTGGGTTTCCACCCAGCCCACCACCAGATCGACCCCTTCGGCACGCAGCCGGCGCGCCGACTCGAGCATCGTGAAGGTCTTGCCGACACCGGGAGCGTATCCGAAGAAGATCTTCAGCCGCGCGCGGGCCTGACGTTGCTCCTCCGCGTGCACCCGCCTGAGCAGTACGTCCGGATCCGGTCTTCCCTCGGAGTCGATCATGTTCTGCAATCCGCCCGAGCGCCGTGCCATACGGCGGCAGTCGTCACCGTTCCGGTGGCAGCCCCGCTCCCACCAGATCCTCCAGGGCGAGGTTGAGACGCAGCACATTGACCCGCGGCTCACCGAAGAGGCCGAGGCTGCGGCCCTCGACGTTACGTTCGACAAGCGCGGACACCGCCGTGACGGACAATCCACGAATTCGGGCGATCCGGGACACCTGGTAGTAGGCCGCGGCGGGCGAGATGTGCGGGTCGAGTCCGCTGCCCGAGGCCGTAACCAGATCCACGGGAACCGGCGTCGTGTCGCCCGGATCGGCGGCGCGCAGCCTGGCCAGACGGCTCAGGACTGCTTCACGCAGAACCGGGTTCGTGGGGCCGAGGTTCGACCCGGCGGAGGCGGCGCCATTGTACGGAACAGGAGTGGTCACCGACGGCCTTCCCCAGAAAAACCCGGGAGACGAGAAACTCTGTCCGATCAGGGCGGAGCCCCATACCCCTCCGTGCGACCGGATGATACTCCCATTGGCCTGATACGGGAACAATGTCTGCCCAAGCCCCGTGACCAGCGCGGGATACAGCAACCCGAGCAGTCCGGAGAGCAGGGCCAGAAGCACCAGCGCGGGCTTGACGATGTTCATCATGTCAGGACCCCCAGGATTTCGAGTCCGACGTCGATGAGCTTGATGCATGGAAAGGGCAGCAGCAGCCCGCCGACTCCGTAGATCAGGAGGTTGCGGCGCAGCAACACCGCTGCAGGCGCGGCCCGCCGGGAGATTCCGCGCAGGGCCAGGGGGATGAGGGCCACGATGATGAGCGCGTTGAAAATGACCGCCGAGAGGACTGCGCTCTGCGGCGAGTGGAGCTGCATGACGTCGAGGCGACCCAGCGCCGGATAGGTCGAGGCGAAGGCTGCGGGAATGATGGCGAAGTATTTTGACACGTCATTGGCGATGCTGAAGGTGGTCAGCGCGCCCCGGGTCATCAACAACTGCTTGCCGATCGCCACAATGTGGATGAGCTTCGTGGGGTTCGAATCGAGATCCACCATGTTGCCCGCTTCCTTGGCGGCCTGCGTGCCGGAGTTCATCGCCACGGCGACATCGGCCTGGGCGAGGGCGGGAGCGTCGTTGGTTCCGTCGCCGGTCATGGCCACCAGGTGGCCGTCGCGTTGGTATTCCCGGATCAGCGCCAGCTTGCGCTCGGGGGTCGCTTCGGCGACGAAGTCGTCCACACCCGCTTCGACGGCGATCGCGGAGGCGGTCAGGGCATTGTCGCCCGTGATCATCACGGTGCGAATGCCCATGCGGCGCATTTCTGCAAAGCGCTCTCGAATGCCCCCCTTCACGATGTCCTTCAGGTGCACCACGCCCAGGGCCCGCGGGCCATCCGCCACCAGCAGCGGCGTCGCCCCCTGCCGCGCGAGTTCCTCAGCCGTCTCCCGGACTTCCTGCGGGATGCGGCCACCCCGCTCCTTCAGGTGGCGCTCGATCGCATCGGTCGCTCCCTTGCGGACGGCCCGGCCGTCATAGTCCACTCCGCTCATGCGTGTCTGCGCCGAAAACGGTATGAAGACCGCTCCCAGATTGCGAAGGTCGCGAGCGCGGATCTCGAATTTCTTCTTGGCGAGCACGACGATGCTGCGCCCCTCCGGTGTTTCATCGGTCAGCGATGCCAGCTGGGCCGCCTCGGCCAACTCGCGCTCGGTGACTCCGGGCGCCGGGAGAAAGGCCACTGCCTGGCGGTTGCCCAAGGTGATCGTGCCGGTCTTGTCGAGCAGGAGCACGTCGACGTCGCCGGCGGCTTCGACCGCGCGGCCGGACAGTGCCAGGACGTTGGCTTGGACCAGCCGATCCATGCCCGCAATGCCGATGGCCGAGAGAAGCCCGCCGATGGTCGTCGGAATCAAGCAGACCAGGAGGGCCACCAGCACCGTCATGCTGACCACCGCACCCTGGCCGGTCGCCTCGACGGCATAGGTCGAGTAGGCGAGCAGCGTCACGGTGGCCAGCAGCAGGATGATGGTGAGTCCCGATAGCAGAATGCCCAGCGCCGTCTCGTTCGGTGTCTTTTGTCGCCGGGCGCCTTCCACCAGTGAGATCATGCGGTCCAGGAACGTCTCGCCCGGGTCGGCGGTGATACGCACGATGAGCCAGTCCGAAAGGACCCGCGTGCCGCCGGTGACCGCGCTGCGGTCGCCGCCGCTTTCCCGGACGACCGGCGCGCTCTCTCCGGTGATCGCACTTTCGTCGACCGACGCGACGCCCTCGATGACCTCCCCGTCCCCCGGAATGGAATTCCCCGCCTCGATCAGCACGAGGTCGCCGCGACGCAAGCGTGTCGAAGGGACTTCTTCAACCGCCGCTTCCTTTCGCGCCTCCGCCAGCCGCTTGGCCGTGATCTCCGTGCGCGCACGCCGCAGCGCATCCGCCTGTGCCTTGCCCCGTCCCTCGGCCAGCGCCTCGGCGAAATTCGCGAACAGCGCGGTGAACCACAGCCAGATGGACACGGCCAGCACGAATCCGGGCGGTTCCTGCACGCGCGGACTGGACAGGGCATGGAGGAACAAGAGCAGGGTGAAGGCGCTGCCGACCTCGACGACGAACATGACCGGATTCCTGACCATCCAGCGCGGGTCGAGCTTGCGGAAGGCCTCGACGGCGGCCCGCCGAAGAACAGGGGGGTCGAGCAGCGGACGAGATCGCACTGGACTGCTCACGTACATGCCTTGCCTCACGGATAGAGTTGTAGATGTTCGACCACCGGACCGAGCGCCAGCGCAGGAATGAACGTCAGAGCGCCGACGAGAAGCACGGTGACCGCGAGCACGAAGGCGAAGATGGGAGTCGTCGTGGACAGCGTTCCGGCCGAGGGCGGCACGATCTTCTTGCCGGCGAGCGAGCCGGCCACGGCCAGCACCGGCAGGATGACCCAGTACCGTCCGACCAGCATGCAGATGCCGATCGCAGTCGCGTAGAATGACGAGCCGGCAGCCAGTCCCGCGAAGGCCGAGCCGTTGTTGTTCGCGCCGGATGAGAACGCGTAGAGGATCTGGCTGAAGCCATGGGCCCCCGGATTCGAAACTGCAGATCGTCCCACCGGGGTCAGACAAGCGACGGCGGTTCCCAGAAGCACGGCGGCGGCCGGAAGCAGCACGACCAGCGAGGCCATCTTCATCTCGAAGGACTCCATCTTCTTGCCGAGGAATTCCGGAGTTCGGCCGACCATCAGGCCGGTGACGAAGACGGCGATGACCGCGAACATGAGCATTCCGTAGAGCCCCGATCCGACCCCGCCGAAGACGACCTCGCCGAGCTGCATCAACCAGAGCGGTCCCAGTCCGCCCAACGGCATGAAGCTGTCGTGCATTGCGTTTACCGAGCCATTGGAAGCCGCGGTGGTCAGCGCGCCCCAGAAGGCGGACTGCGCCGCTCCGCAGCGCACCTCCTTGCCCTCCAGGTTGCCTCCGCCCTGAAGGGGGCCGGCCGCCTGATCGACCCCGAGCTCCGCAAGAATGGGATTGCCCCCCTGCTCGGCCTGGACACCGAGGATCACTACGGGAACGAGGATCGCGATCATGACCGCGAACAGCACTCCTCCCTGGGTCCGGGACTTGACCATGGCCCCAAAAGCGAAGCAGAAGGCGGCGGGGATGAGCAGGATGGCGAGCGACTCGAGGAAGTTGGAGAACGGGACCGGATTCTCGAATGGGTGCGCCGAGTTGACGTTGAAGAACCCGCCCCCATTCGTGCCGAGTTGCTTGATCGCCACCTGCGATGCGACCGGCCCCAGCGCGAGCGTCTGTTCCAGAATCGGCTCTCCGGCTGGGCCCGCGAGCGCTTCGAGCAACGTCACCCGCGCCGTGCCGGCCAGCGTCTGTGTCACGCCCAGCGAGACCAGTACGAGCGCCAGCACCAGCGACAGGGGCAGGAGGATGTAGAGCGAGCTTCTCACCAGATCGGCCCAGAAATTGCCGATTCCCGCGGTCTTTTCCCTGACAAAGGCGCGGGTCAGGGCCGCGGCCACCGCCATTCCGGTCGCGGCCGAGACGAAATTCTGGGCCGTCAGGCCGAGCGCTTGGGTGAGATGGCTCATCGTCGTCTCGCCGCCGTAGGCCTGCCAGTTGGTGTTGGTGACGAAACTCACGGCGGTGTTGAAGGCGATCGCCGGGGGCACGGGGCCATGTCCCGCGGGATTCGGCGGGAGCACCGATTGGAAGCGCTGCAAGGCGTAGAGGGCGATCGTCCCGATCAGGTTGAAGACGAGCAGGCACAGGGCGTAGCGCTGCCAGGTCATCTCCTCGGCGGGGCGCACGCCGGCCCAGCGATAGAGGAGATCCTCCAGGGGGCCCAGGACACGCCGGGCGAGATGGGCTTGGCCGCCGTACACCCGCGCCATGTATCGTCCGAGCGGGGCGGCGAGAGCCGCCAGCCCGACGAAGTAGAGCGCGATCTGGATGGCCGCATAGGCGTTCATTCAAACCACTCCGGTTTGAGAAGCGAGGCGAAAAGGTAGACCAGCAGGCCGCCGGCCAGGACGGCTCCGATCCACAGCAGTAGCGTCATGGATCCGCTCCCTTCAGACGCGTTCGATCAAGTGGAGGAAACCACGGGACAAGACGAAGAAAGCCGCCAAGATCAAGAGGAAGGCGAGGTCCGTTGTCACCGTGCGCCTCCGTTCTCGATCAGCGCTTGGCCCGACCAGTGTGGACAGGTTTCCCATCCGGCGAGACACCGGTGTTCGAGATGACGGGCCAGATCCTCCACGTCGCCGTTTTCCGGTCCCCACGCGTCGCAGCTTCCATCGCTCACACTCCTGCAGCATCCGGACAGGGTCGCGTCGTCCCAGATGCAATGGTATCCCGTCGAGCATGAAGACGGCGTAAGACCAGTCCAGGTAGACGTGAAGAAACCATTAAGGAGCGCCTCCGCCCGGCAAGATGTGGGGGGGAGAATGAAGAACGGCGCCCCCCATTCGGGAGAGCGCCGTCCTAGAAGAGCTGCACGAGGGGATCGAAACATCCCCGCTCGTCAGGGAGCGCCGGCCGGCGACGC
>JAZDGX010000080.1:0-10426 GCA_043806645.1 Candidatus Eiseniibacteriota bacterium
GCGTCCCGCCGCAGCGAGAAGCTCTCCTCGTAGAGGCCCTTCTGCCAGATATCCTCGATCTCCGCCAGAGTGCCCTGCGCGAAAGCCTGAGAAGAGGAAAGGAGGACGAGCGCCAGAGAGGCCGGAAAGAGCAAGGCCGGCGCGATTCCCCGAGCGTTGCGCCGCCTGCCGGCTGGGGGTTTCGGCTGTCCATTCATGGCGCTTCTCCTTCCCACCGTTACGGATCGCTCAGTCCCCGCATCCCACGCATCAATATTGTCTTACGCAATCGGACCCCGCGGGGTTGCGGCCCCGGGGACGGCTCGTCGCCGGCCGTCCCTGAACCGTCATCTCGCGGGCCCTCCGGCCTGCTCACTGTCCATCAACGCCTTCAAGGCCTCGAATGGGCAATCGAGCGGCCGGGCGATCCCCTCCAGACAAACCAGCTCCCGCCGCCTTCCATGCGGCCGGGTCGGCCGGGGGCCGGCCGCATTCACCCCTTCGATATCGACGAGCACCCCCCGGTCGCAGCGAAGGCAGCGTTCGGGCTGGTCGGGCAGCGGGACGGCTCCGACTCGATCGAGGAGCGCCTGGTCCCACCCGAGCGGGACGCCCCCCGCCCTTTCGTCCACATGGAAGCGCCGCGGATGATGACCGATCAGGCGGCCGCGGTCGAGCCTCACCCACCCCTCAGCCTCCAGGCGGTCGCCGGGACAGAGCCGCAGTCTCTGCTGCACGTGGCGTCCGATCGACAGGTAGATCGGGTCCTCGAGCCCCTGGAGGCCGACGAAGGCGGGGCACAACCGCAGCAGAAATCCCTGCAGGCGCAGCGAGGAGCGCGGCCCATCCACCCGCTTGATCAGATGCGGGCACACAGCGGAGATCTCCCCCCCGATCTCCATGGGACGGTCTGCGATCGCGGCCATCCATTCGTCGAACTCCCGGCAATCCTCCCGGAAGCGGGCGTATTGCTCGTCGGAAATGAGAACCTCGGGGCGACGGTGGATTTTTTCCTCGTCATAGTGCCGGCATTGCGTGCAGTTGCTCCCCACATGGCCGTACCCCTTCGGGCATCGCCCGCCCTTGCCGAGGAGCTTGCACTTCCAGATGAAGCGAACGCATCCGTCCGGGTAGCAGCACTTCTCTTCCAGCACGTGATAGGCGGAGACACGGTAGCCGAACCGGCCGTGCGACTGGTCCCGGCAGATGAAGACGTCATCCCGTTTGTAGCCGTTGTGTATGCCCACGCCGTCCCTCTTCGTTTCGCCGACGGGGAGATGGATTCTAGAGGGAAACCCCCGGCCGTTGCAGTCTGTATCCCCGCGGCCGGCTCCCCCGGGATCTCCTGGGGCGCCCCGGGGCTCCCCAGGCTCCCCCCGGCCCGCGCGCAGCGAGCCGCCGCGCCCGACGGCCGCTCCCCCGGGGGGATCCTCGCCGCATGCGCCACGGCGCAGTGGACAGGGGCGTCCCGATCCTCTACCCTTTCCGTCCTTTGGATGAAGCGCACGGGCGAACCGGGCTCCCGCGGGCCGGGTCGCCCGCCGGCTTCCCGACGCTGCTACCGCGAGGAGGGTTTATGGCCGATCGCGCCCTGGTCGGACGGGACGACAAGAGCGACATCAAGATCACGATGACGCCGGGCGGACCGCCCGAAAACGAGATCATCGTGCGCAGCTCGGTGCGGTTGCTCTACGGGGACAGAATTCGCGAGGTCATCGCGTCGACACTGGCGCAGCTCGGGGTCCGCGACACCCGTGTGGAAGCGGACGACCGCGGCGCGCTCGATTGGGTCATCATGGCCCGCGTCGAGGCGGCCGCCAAGCGGCTCTACCCGCAGCTCTCGGCCGAGGCGCTGCCCCCCTGGGCCTGCAGCCCGCACCCGACCGTCCGCAGCCGCCTGCGCCGCTCGCGCCTCTATCTGCCCGGAAGCAATCCCGATCTGATGTCGAACGCCGGGCTCTTCAAGCCCGACGGGGTCATTCTCGACCTCGAGGATTCCGTCGCTCCCGCCGAGAAGGACACGGCCCGCATCCTCGTGCGCAACGCGCTGCGCGCGATCGATTTCATGGGTTGCGAGCGCATGGTGCGCATCAATCAGCTTCCCGCGGGATTGGAGGACCTGCCCGCGATCGTCGCCCAGCAGGTCAACCTGATCCTGATCCCCAAGGTGGAAAGCGCCGACGAAGTGACCCAGGTGGTCAACGCGACCAACCAGATCGCCGCGCGTCTGAAGATCCACGACCCCATCTGGGTGATGCCCATTCTGGAATCGGCCGCCGGAGCGTGGCACGCCTACGATATCGCCAGCGCCTCCGAACAGGTGGCCGCCCTCGCCTTCGGGGCGGAGGACTTCACCCGCGACATCCAGGCCGAACGCACGGTCGAGGGACGGGAAAGCTTCGTCGCCCGCTCGCTGATCGTGCTGGGCGCGCGCGCGGCGGGCGTGCAGCCGATCGACACGGTCTTCTCCGATGTCAGCGACGAGGCGGGCCTGCTCTCCAGCACGCGCGAGGCGATCGCGCTCGGCTTCGAGGGCAAGGGGTGCATCCACCCGCGCCAAATCCGCCTGATTCATGACGCCTTCCGGCCGAAGAGCGAGGACATCCTTTACGCGCTGAAGGTCAAGGCCGCCATGGAGGAAGCCGAGCGCACCGGCGCGGGCGTGATCAGCCTGGGCACGAAGATGATCGACCCGCCGGTCGTGGCGCGCGCGCGGCGTGTGCTGCGCGTGGCCGAAGAGATGGGCATCGATGTCGCCGCCCTCGCGGCGCAGATCCAGTAGGGATCGGGAGGATCCACCCGTGGCCGAAATGGTCCGCAACGCTGTCGGGCGGCTCGTGCCGACCGAAGTCAACGGCAAGCCGCAGACCCCCTTCCTGGGCGTGGGCAAGTTCGAGCCGACCGGGCGCAAGATCGGGCCCCCGATCCGCCCGCTGCATCACTACCCGCTCGACAAGCGGGTGCCGACCATGCGCGACGCGTTGGAGAAAGTCGGCCTGCGCAACGGCATGGCGATCGGCATGCATCATCACATGCGCAACGGCGACCGCATCGTCGTGCCGTTGTTCGACACCATTGCCGAGATGGGCGTCCGCGACATCGTCTTCGCTCCCTCCGCGCTCTTCCCTTGTCACGAGCCGCTGATCAAGCATCTCGAAAGCGGCGTCATCCATCACATCGAAGGCTCGATGAACGGCCCGATCGGCCGCTTCTGCAGCGAAGGCCGGATGCGCGGAGCGGGCATCCTGCGTTCGCACGGCGGGCGCTATCAGGCCGTCCAGGACGGGGAATTGCACATCGATATCGGCATCATTCCCGCCCCCTCGGCCGACGTGATGGGCAATGCGACCGGCGCCCATGGCCCTTCGGCATGCGGTTCGCTCGGCTTCGCGCTGGCCGATTCGATCTATGCCGATCAGGTGATCGTGGTGACCGACAACCTGGTGGAGGTGCCCTGCATTCCCTGGGAGATCCAGGGCATGAACGTGGACGTCGTCGTCGAGGTGGAGAAGATCGGCGACCCGTCGCAGATCGTCTCGGGGACCACCCAACTCACCAAGAGCCCGACCCGGCTGCTGATCTCCGAATACGTAGCCGACTTCATCGAGGCGGCCGGCTATCTCGGCAAGCCGTTCCAGGCGGGCGCGGGCGGGATCTCGCTCGCCGCGATCGCCTTCATCGCGGATCGCATGCGCGCGAAGGGTCTCAAGGCCTCCTTCGCGCGCGGCGGCTCGACCAAGGTGCTCGTCGACATGCTCAACGAGGGGCTGATCGGCGCGATCCTCGACGGCCAGACCTTCGACCTCGATGCGGTCCGCTCGATCGCGACGAACCCCAGACATCTGCCGACCACGCCCTTCACGAGTTACAACTACCACGGCAAGGGCAATTGGGCCTCGTACGTCGCCACGGCGGTGCTGGGCGCAACCGAAGTCGATCTGAAGTTCCAGGCCAATGTCGTCACCCATTCGGACGGCTACCTGCTGCATGGCATCGGCGGCTGGCAGAACACGCTGTCCGCCGACTGCTCGATCCTCGCCTTCCCGCTCTACCGCGGGCGGATCCCGATCGTGGTTGAGAATGTCACGACCGTCTGCGCGCCCGGCGAGTTGATCGGGGCGGTGATCACCGAGCGGGGGATCGCCATCAACCCCCGACGCGCGGACATCCTGGAGCGCGTGAAGGGCAAGGGCCTGCCGCTGATCACGATCGAAGAGCTCTATGAAACGGCCCAGAAGCTCTGCGGCAAGCCGCAGGCCCCCGCCATCGACCGGGAGCAGCCGGTCGCGGTGGTGAAGTGGGTCGATGGAACCGTCATCGACACGATCTTCAGGGTGAACTATACGGGGGCTTGACGGCGGCCCGACCGCTCATCGGCCGCGCCCCGGAGAGGATCATGAACCGCATGTCGCCGCTCCGTCCTCAACCAAAGGAGAGATCCGCCATGGGTTGCCACTGCCCGACCGCCGTCCGTACGCATCCTGCCCCAAGGGCCGAGAGGTCGCCCTGGCGGCCAGCGCTGGTCCATGCGCCGGTCGCCGCCGCGGTGCTGCTGCTCGTCGCGCTCGCCTCCGCCTGCGCCTCCGACCGCGCGTGGGCGGAGCAGGCGGCCCCTCCCGCGACCGCCGTTCACGTCGTCGCCGACACCCTGCACGGGGTGGTCATGGAAGACCCGTATCGCTGGCTTGAGGAGCAAACCAGTCCCGAAACCCGCGCCTGGATCGACGCGCAGAACGCGTACACCGAGGCCCGCCTGAACGCCTATCCGCACCGGGCCGAGATATCCGCGCGCCTCGAGCAACTGCTCAAGGTCGACCGCTACACCTCGCCCACCGAACGCAACGGGCGCTACTTCTTCCAGCGGCGCAAGGCCGACCAGGAGCAGTACGTGCTTTACGTGCGCGACGCGCTGCACGGCTCCGATCGCGTGCTGCTCGACCCCCATACGATGAGCGAAGACCTGACGGTCTCCGTTCAACTGATGGACGTTTCCCGCGACGGCGGCCTGCTGGCCTACGGCGTGCGCCGGGGCGGCCAGGACGAGCTCGAGATGCACTTCTTGGATGTCGATGCGGGCCGGGAGTTCGGCGAGGTCCTTCCGCGCAACTACTACTTCTCGCTGGCGCTGACCGCCGACAAGCAAGGCTGCTTCTACTCGATGCAGGATGAACGCGGCTCGCTGGTCCTGCACCACAGCTTCGGCACAGATCCCGCGACCGACACGATCCTCTTCGGACAAGGCCTGCCGCCCGACAAGATCGTCGATGCGACGCTGTCCGAGGAAGGCCGCTACCTGCTGATCACGGTGTACGAGGGTTCGTCGGGCACGCGCAACGCCCTCCACTTCGCCGAGGTCGCCGCCGGCGGAGCGGGACAGCCGATCGGTCCCATCGTCGCGCTCGTCACCGACATCGACGCGAACTTCTACGGCGCGGTCGCGGGAAAGCGCGTCTACATGCGGACCAACTGGAACGCCCCCAACTGGCGCATCATGGCCGCCGATCTCGAGCATCCCGCGGTGGCGGACTGGATCGAGATCGTGCCCCACGGCGAGATGGTTCTCGAGGAGTTCAGCCTCGCGGGCGGGCGCGTCTTCGCCAGCTATCTGGACGCCGTGAAATCCCGCGTCCGCATCTTCGAGGCCGACGGCCGCCCCGCGGGCGAGATCAACTTTCCGACGATCGGCTCGATCAGCGGGATCAGCGGGCGCTGGGCGGGCGGGCAGGCGTTCTTCAGCTTCCAGTCCTTCCACCTCCCGCCGACGATCTACGCCTATGACATCGCCACGGGCGAACAGGCGATCTGGGCGCGGCTCGAGACCCCGGTCGACGTCGAGAACATCGCGGTCGAACAGGTCTGGTACGAATCCAAGGACGGCACGCGCGTGCCCATGTTCCTCGTCCACCGCCGGGACATCGTTCTGGATGGAGCGCGCCCCACGATCCTGAGCGGCTACGGCGGCTTCAATGTCTCCTGGACGCCCTATTTCTCCTCGGCCGCGGCCTTCTGGGTCGAGCGGGGCGGGATCTACGCGGTCCCGAGCCTGCGGGGCGGGGGCGAGTTTGGAGACGCCTGGCACCGCGCCGCCATGTTCGAGAAGAAGCAGAACACCTTCGACGATTTCATCGCCGCCGCCGAGTGGCTGTGCGCCAACGGGTACACCCGCCCGGCGCGCCTGGCGATTTGGGGCGGCAGCAACGGGGGCCTGCTGGTGGGCGCCTTCGCGATGCAGCGGCCCGATCTGTGCGGGGCGGTCGTCTGCACGTATCCCTTGCTCGACATGCTGCGCTTCCACAAGACGCTGAAGGGCCCCTATTGGGTGAGTGAGTACGGCAGCGCGGACGACCCCGTCCAGTTCGAGTACATCCGCCGCTACTCGCCCTATCACAACGTCCGCGCGGGGACGGCGTATCCCGCCACGCTCTTCATGACCGGCGACGCAGACACCCGCGTCGATCCGATGCACGCGCGCAAGATGACCGCGCTCATGCAGGCGGCCGGCTCGGCCCGGCCGGTGCTGCTGCACTACGACACGAAGGCAGGACATTCGGGCGGAGATCCGGTCACGAAACAGATCGAGGAACAGGCAGTCGTCTTCTCGTTCCTCCTCTGGCAGCTCGAGAGCGGGATCTGAACTGAAGCCGGGCGCTGAACGCGGGAGCTCGCCCCGCATGGAACGACGCTCGCCCTCTGCCACCGATTGGCCGGCCAAGGCCCTTCCGTGGATCGGCGTTCTGGCGCTCGCCGCCGCGACGTTCGCCGCCTATTGGCCCGCCCTGGACGCGGGCTACATCTGGGACGACGATCGCTATGTGACCGGCAACGCCACGCTGCGCAGCGCCGAGGGCCTGCGGCGCATATGGTTCGATCCCGGGGCCAACGTCCAGTACTACCCCCTCGTGCACACGAGCTTCTGGGTCCAGGTCCAGCTCGACTCTCCGGGGGTGGGGGAAGATCCCGCCCCCCGGCCGCTGCACCTGGTCAACGTGTTGCTCCACGCTCTCGTCGCCGTTCTCGTGTGGGCCGTATTGAAAGCGCTGCAGGTGCCGTGGCCCTGGATGGGAGCCGCGGTGTTCGCCCTGCATCCGGTCCATGTCGAAAGCGTGGCCTGGATCACGGAAAGAAAGAACGTGCTCTCGGGTGCGTTCGCCCTCGGGGCCGCACTGCTCTACCTGCGCTATGCGCATCTGCCGCGCGGGCGCTCCGGGCCGGCCGCGGCGACTTCGGCGAATGATCTCCGCGGGGAGCGCCGCACCTACGCGGCAGCGCTCGTGCTGTTCGCATTGGCCCTCCTGAGCAAGACGGTCACGGCCGTCCTGCCCGCCGTCTTACTCCTGCTCGTCTGGTGGAAGCGCGGGCGGCTCACCTTCCGCGATATCGCGCCCACCCTCCCGATGTTCGCCGCCGGCGCGGCGGCCGGGCTCTTCACCGCGTACCTGGAGCACCATCAAGTCGGCGCCCGGGGGGCGGCCTTCGATCTCTCCCCCATCGACCGCGGCCTGATCGCGGGGCGCGCAGCCTGGTTCTATCTCGGAAAGCTCGTCGCACCGGTCGATCTCACCTTCGTCTACCGGCGCTGGCAGATCGACGCGAGCGCTTGGCCGCAGTATCTCTATCCTGCGGCGCTGGCGGCGGGGCTCGCCGGGCTCTGGATTTGGCGCCGCCGCATCGGTCGTGGACCGCTCGCGGGAACACTTGTATGGCTGGCCTGTCTCTTCCCCGCCCTCGGGTTCATCGACGTCTATCCGATGCGGTTTTCCTTCGTCGCCGATCACTTTCAGTATCTGGCCAGCATCGCCCCGCTCGCGATGGCGATAGCGGCGGTCCACCGCCTGGGCCTGCGACTCCCAGGCCGGCGGACACGTTATCTCCTGCTGCCCGCGATCGCGCTGCTCCTGCTGTGGATGGGTCTCACCCGCGGACAGACCCGCATCTACCACGATGTCCAGACCCTCTGGACCGATACGCTCAAGAAGAACCCGGACGCGGTGCTCGCGCTCAACAACCTCGGCGTCTGGCACACGCGCCGCGGCGATCTGCAGGCCGCCTATCCGCTTCTCGAGCATTCCCTGCGCGTCGACCCCGACCAGCCGCGCGCGCATGAGAACTTCGCCAACGTGCTGTCGGATCTCGGCCGCCAGGAAGAGGCAATCGCCCATTACCGGCGGGCGCTGGAGCTGGCCCGCGAGCGTGGCGAAGCCCGCGACACAATCCACTGGAACCTGGGCTTGGCCTATGGGAAGAAGGGCATGCTCGCGCAAGCGATCGAGCAGTTCGAAGAGGCTGCCCGCCTCTCGCCCGGCGATCCGCGGATCCGCTATGCGTTGGCGGAAACGTTGCTGCTGGAAGGCCGGCGGGCGGAAGCGGAAGCTGCCTTCCGCGACGTGCTCGCGCTCGGCACTCGCGATGCCGCCATCCGCGAACGGGCCACTCGCGCGCTCGAGCGGCTGAGCGGAGATTGAGGCCCATGGCCCGACGCGGTCGATCCGCGCGGGGTGCGCACCGGCCGTGGCATCGGGACCCGTACGAGAGGAACACCTACATGCGTGCAGGAAAGACCGGATGCGGCTCGCGCCCGACCTTCGCGGCCTGCAGGCCGCACATCCTCAGGGGCCCCGCCGTCGTTTCCGCATGGCTGATCCTGATCGTGGGCGTCCTGGGGGCGCGTGGAGCGCAGCCGGCCGCCTCGTCGACGCTGGCAGCGTCTGTCGCGCTCGACCCGCATCCCCGGCCGATCCCCGACCGGATCATCCTGACCTGGCAGGCCGATCCCGAAGCGATCCCGGCGGTGACCTGGCGCACGGATGGAAGCGTCATGCACGCCTGGGCGGAGATCGCGCCGGTCACCGGCCGCGACGACGAGATCCCCCTCGGCTCCACCGGATCGACCACCCCGCCCACCGAGCCGGCGGCACGAGACTCCGCCGGCTTGCGCCGCCTGCCGGCGCGCACGGAGTTCTTGCGCACCGAGCAGGGAGCGGCGCACTACCATTCCGTCGTCTTCGGCGGTCTCGAGCCGGGAGGGCGCTATCGCTACCGTGTCGGCAGCGATCAGGGCTCGAGCGCGTGGCTCTCGTTGCGCACGCCGGCGGAAAGCGACAGTTCCTATCGCTTCATCTACCTCGGCGATGCGCAGACCGACATCCTCGTTTCCTGGGGGCCCTTGCTGCAGGCCGCGGTCGCCGCCGCCCCGGATGCGCGCTTCATTCTCCATGCCGGGGACCTGGTGGACGACGGACGGGATGATGCGCTGTGGGCGGAGTGGTTCGCGGCCGGCGCGGCGATCCATGCGACGATTCCGACCCTGCCCGCCATCGGCAATCACGAATACGCGAGGCGACGCGAGGCGCCCGCGCTGCCCCCCTACTGGCAGCCGCACTTCACCCTGCCCGAAAACGGCGCGGCCGGCCTGGAAGAGACGAACTACTACGTGGATCATCAAGGGGTGCGGGTCATCGTGCTCGATTCCAACCGCCGGTTGGAGGAGCAGGCACTCTGGCTCGCGCGGGTGCTGGCCGACAATCCGAACCGCTGGACGATTGCCTGCTTCCATCATCCGATCTTCTCCGCGACCGCGCGCCGTGATAATCCCGAGCTGCGCGCGCTCTGGAAGCCGCTGTTCGACGAGTACGCCGTGGACCTCGTCCTTCAGGGACACGACCACGTATATGCGCGGGGACGCGCATTCGTGTCCGGAGCAGATCCCGGAACCGAGGAACAGACGCCTGCGCCCGGCTCCGAGAGGCGGACGGAGCGCCCCGTCTACGTGATCTCGGTCAGCGGATCGAAGATGTACGCGCTTGAGGAGCAACCCTGGATGGAGCGCGCGGGCGAGAACATCCAGCTCTACCAGATCATCCGTGTGGAAGCGGATCACCTGCGCTACGAGGCGTACACTCTGGCAGGAGAGCTATTCGACAGCTTCGACCTCGCCCGGTAGGAGTCGCTTCTGCGGATGGCGGTGGGAGACTCATTCGTGAGCCGCTGGGTCACCGTCGTGCGTTGATGGACGTGGGACGACGGACACGAAGGCACGGGGCGCGGGCTGCGGCCGTACGGGCCGCGCGCACCCCGCAAAGGGGGCCTCATGAATCGATCGCATGTCTCCATGGTCTGTCTCCTGGTCGCGACGGCCCTGTCCGTTCCGCCCGACATCGTCCACGCCCAGCGGGCGGCCGACGGGACCCCTCGTTCGATCACGGTCCTCGGCGAGGCCGAAGTGCGTGTGGTCCCCGACGAGGTCGTCCTCACACTGGGCGTCGAGACGATGAACCTCGAACTCGCCGCGGCCAAGCAGGAGAATGACCGCCTCGTGTCGGCCGTCATCGCGGCGGCGGTCGAGGTGGGCGTGCCCGCCCAGCGGGTGCAGACCGATCATGTCCAGATCGAACCCCGCTATGAGGAGCAGCGCACCCGGCGGGACTTCGTAGGCTATTTCGTACGCAAG
>JAZDGX010000081.1:0-17332 GCA_043806645.1 Candidatus Eiseniibacteriota bacterium
ACGCCTTCGTCGAGGCGCCGAGCGACAACGTCGCTCGCGATCACATCCCGGGGTTCCTGCGCACCAAGGCCCGCGTTGTGCAGGTGAACCGGTTCACGCCCGATCAGATCAAGTCGATGCACTCGAAATAGACGGAGTGCCGAAGGGAATGGCCCGCCCCAGGCCCGGGACGCGATCGCGGCCGGGCCTCGGCGCATTGCCGCTCCGAGGCAGGCCTCGCTGGAACGCCGCCTCAGGCATGGCGCCGGCCGGTCATTGCCTGCCGGTAGAAAGCGCTCGCGGAAGGCGTGAGCCGGTGGTATGGAATTCACTATCGATCCGCACGTTCATACCGGGTGCTTCGCCGTCGTGAGGGGGCGTGACATGACAGGCCGGGGGAGAGTTTCACCGCGCGGCCGCGCGTGGGGAGTCTTGTTGGTATGCCTGATCCCTTTGCTGAACCTGGGAGCCGCGGCTCAGTCGCCGGCTGTTCCCGGAGACAGCCTCGCCGGGATGGTCCTCATCCCGGGTGGCGAGTTTTGGATGGGCAGCGACGAATCCGGGCTCAGCTCGCCGTCGCATCGCGTCGTCATCGCGCCCTTCTATCTTGACCGGACCGAGGTGACGAATGCCGCGTACGAGGCCTTCTGCACCGCGACGCAGCGCCGCCTGCCCGAGTTCTGGAACATGGAGGTCTACCGCAGCGGACCGCAATTCCCGAATTACCCCGTGATCGGCATCAGTTGGCGCGACGCGGCGGACTACGCCGCCTGGAAGGGCGTCCGCCTGCCGACGGAGGCGGAATGGGAGTACGCGGCGCGCGGCGGGCTCGCGGGCAAGCGATACTCGCATGGCGATGAGTTGGATCCCGAGCTCTATGCCCCCAGCGGATACACCGGCACCGCCGCGTGCTCACCGGTCGGGAGCTATCCGCCCAACGGTTTCGGCCTCCACGACATGACCGGCAATGTCTCCGAGTGGGTCGCGGACATCCTCGGCGAGGATTATTACAGCCAAGGCCCGGTGGATAACCCGACCGGACCGTACACGGGGTATTTTCGCGTCGTGCGCGGCGGGGGGTGGCACACCGGTCCGGGGTGCCTGGCGGTCTACTACCGCACCGGCCTGCGCTCCAACTGGGTCGACTTCAATACCGGCTTTCGCTGCGCCGTGTCCCAGGGTGAATCGGCGGCGCTCACCATGGAACGGGCCATTGCCGACTCCGGACTGGTCGCGGCGGAGCGCTGTTACTGGCGGATGAAGTCCGCGGAGCCCGGGGAGTATTACTTTCGGGAATCCGAGTTCAACGACCTCGTCTTCCGGCTGGTCGGACAGGGAAATCTTCCGGCGGCGCAACAGGTGGCCCGCCTGAACGTGGAGGCATACTCGGAGTCGTTCAATACGCACGACAGCCTGGGCGAGGTATTGCTCAAGCGGGGCGACCGCGAGGCGGCGGTGATCCACTACCGCCGCGCACTGGAATTGAATCCCCGCTGCGAAACTGCCAAGCACGTTCTGGACAGTCTGGCCGCCGGCCCTTGAGACGGCCAGGGGCGGGGGTTCGCCGGCGGCATGGCACTGCGGGTGGTATGGGCTCCGGAGAGCGCGGAGGGCGCGCCTCGACCTTGACCGACTGAGCGAGGGACCGATCGATGTGCGGCTTCGCCGGCATCTACAACTTCGACCGCGACGATCCCGTCCCCCGCGACGTGCTGGCGGCGATGGGCGAGATCCTGCGCCATCGCGGTCCCGATGCGGGTGACATCTGGACGCAGGGGCAGGTGGGGTTCGCCCACCGGCGCCTCTCGGTGATCGACATCGCAGGAGGAGCCCAACCCATGCGCCGGGACAATCCCGGCCGCGTGATCGCCTACAACGGCGAGATGTACAATTTCCTGGAGTTGAAACGCGATCTGCAGGCCGCGGGCGCGACTTTCCGCACGCGCAGCGACACGGAAGTCGTACTCGCGATGGCGGACCCGCGGAATCTCGCCTGGCTCGATGCGCTGACCGGCATGTTCGCCTTCGCGGTGTGGGACGAAGCCTCGCGGACGCTGCTCCTGGCGCGTGATCGCGTCGGCATCAAGCCGCTCTACTACCATGTGTCGACCCGGGCACTCGTCTTCGGCTCCGAGATCAAGGCCCTCCTGCAACATCCCGCCGTGGATGCCCGCGTGAATGCGGCGGCGATTCCCGAATACCTGGCCTTCCGCAACGTGGCCGGTCCCGAAACGCTCTTCGAGGGCATCCTCGAGCTTCCGCCCGGCGCCTGCGCGGTGGTCCGCCCGGGCGCCCGGGCGCCCGAGATCATCCAGTATTGGCGTGACGGAAACGCCTTCGAGCAGGAGCTTCCGCCGGGGGCCCGCGGCGCTGCGGGGCTGGAGGAGGTGCTGCGGGATTCAGTGTCACGCCACATGGTGGCCGATGTTCCGGTCGGCACCTACAACAGCGGGGGCGTCGACTCTTCCGTCGTCAGCCACATCGTGCGCGGGGTGACGACAGGCGAGCTGCACACCTTCTCGGTCGGTTTCGCCGAGGCGACCCACGACGAGAGCCGCCATGCCGAGCTGGTCGCGCGCGCGATCGGCTCGACGCACCACTCGATCGTGATCGGCGCGGCCGAATATGCCGCGGACTTCCCGCGCACGATCTGGCATGTGGACGAGCCCCTTCACCACGCCCACACCGTTCAGCTCCTCGGCCTCAGCGAGCTTGCCAAACGGCACGTAACCGTCGTGTTGACCGGCGAGGGAGCCGACGAGTTGTTCGCGGGCTACCCGCGCTATCAGATCCCGCTTCTGGCGCGCCGTTTGAAATGGCTGCCGCGCGTCCTGCTGGGAGGCGGGCGTGCACTTGCGGCCGCGACGGGACGCCGGCGGTTGGAGAAGCTGCTCGCGGTCGCCCACGATCCCCGTCTGGCGCTCATCGAGAACTCGCGCTTTGCGACGCGGGCGCAGCTGGCGGCGGTAGCGGCGGGAGCGCGCGGCGACGGGGCGCGGATGGCCGGGCCGCAGGCATACGGCGCGCGCGCCACGATCGCGGATGAGGTCGCCGGGCTCACGCTCAACGAACTGGAGCGCGTGCTGGCCTACGATCGGCGGACCTACCTCCCCTCCTTGCTCCAGCGGCTCGACCGCACCACCATGGCGCACGGCCTCGAAGGCCGCGTTCCGTTCCTCGACCATCATGTGCTGGCCTGGAGCAAGACGGTGCCGATGGGAGCCAAGCTCACGATCGGCAGGCAGAACAAGGTGCTTCTGAAGCGCCACGCCGCCGCGCTCTTTCCTGGCGCATCGATGTACCGCCGCAAGATGGGCTTCGATGTCCCCGTCGGACGCTGGCTGCGCGACGACCGCGCGCTCGGGAGATACGCGGGACTCCTCACCGAACGGACCTTCGCCGAGCGGGGCCTGGTCGACGCCCGCGCGGTCGCGCGCATGGTCGACGATCACCGGACCGGCCGCGCCGATCACGCCGAAATTCTCTGGCCGCTCGTCAATCTCGAAGTCTGGCTGCGCATCTTCGTCGACCGCACGCTGGACGCGCGGGGAGGCGCGCAGCCATGACGGCGCCGCCTCTGCCCGTCCTCACGCCCTCGCCCACGACAGCCCTGGCCGGGCCCCATCGCGTTTCCATCGTAGTCTTGACCTACAATCGACGGGACAGCCTGAAAGAGCTGCTGGACGAGATGGCGAGCGTCAGGGGCGACATCTTGGAGATCATCGTCGTCGACAACTGCAGCAGCGACGGCACCGCTGAGATGCTCCGCCGTGACCATCCGGGAGTGCGCCATCACCGCACCGAGCGCAACCGCGGCGTCTGTGCGCGCAACGACGGCCTGGAGCGAGCGCGCGGAGAGATCGTGATCACGCTCGACGATGACATCCTCGGGCTCGACCGAGCGGCGGTCGCGCACATCGTCCGGACCTTTCGCGAGGACGAGGCGCTGGGCGCGCTGAACTTCCGTGTCGTCGACCACTTCAGCGGGGCCACGGCCTGCTGGGTCCATCATCGCCCGATCGATCAGGCGCCTGCCCGTTTCGAGACCTACGAAATCACCGAGGGCGCCGTGGCCTTCCGCGCGGCGGCCCTGCGCGCGACGGGCGGCTACTACGAGGAGTTCTTCATCAGCCACGAGGGGCCCGACCTCGCCTTCCGCCTGATGAACGCCGGCTATCGCGTGGCCTATGACGGGAGCGTGACCGTCCGCCACAAGCACGAGGAGCGCTCGCGCGAACCGTGGCGTTTCTACTACTACGACACGCGCAACCAGATCTGGCTTGCCGCGCGCAACATGCCCGCCGGCTATGCCGCGCGCTACCTGTTCACGGGGCTCGCCGCCATGTTGGTGTACGCGATTCGCGACGGCTACCTCGGCTGGTGGTGGCGCGGCGTGCGGGATGGGCTCGCGCGCGTGGGCAGGGTCCGCCGGACACGCCGGCCCTGGAGCGCGACGACGGCGGCGGCGGTGCGGAGGATCGACCGGCAGCGGCCGGGGTTCTGGACGCTGCTCAGGGCGCGGGTTTCCGGTCCGGCGAATCGGCTGGATCGCTGACCGGCCGGTGGTCGGCGCGGAGGCGCCGCCTGCGGGATGACTTGCTCGCCCACTCGGCGCGGGCTAGACTGATTGCCATGATCTTGGACGAGCGCTCAGCCATGTCGGAGGTGCGGCTCTTGGTGGATGAGTACCGCGAGCGGTGCCTCTGGTTTCTCCGCCCCGACTACTATCCGGAGACGATCGACGAGGCACTGCGCGTGCTGCGAGCAATCGAAACTCATGGAGACGCGGCGGCGTTTCGGCGAGCCGCCGCCCTGAGGCAATGGTTCTTACTCCATTCCAGCGAGAAATCTGCCGGCTGATGGCGAAGGCGCGCGTGGCACGCGGCGAGAGCTACGTAGCCGGCGCCGCTGCGCTCAACGCCATGGTCGGGGCAGCCCGCCTCTCCCACGACGTCGATCTCTTTCATGATACTGCGGAAGCCGTGGCGGAAAGCTGGACGGTCGATCGCGCCCTGCTCGAGGAGCATGGTTGCGAGGTGACCCCGCTCCGAGAGCGCGAGGGCTACGTCGAGGCGCTCGTCCGCCGCGACTCCGCATCACTGCTTCTTCAGTGGACACGGGACAGCGCCTTCCGTTTTTTCCCGCTTGTGGAGCACGAGGACTTCGGCCTTGCGTTGCATCCCTTCGACCTCGCCACCAACAAGGTACTGGCCCTGGTGGGACGGCTCGAAGTGCGCGATTGGGTGGATGTGCTCACGTGCCACGAACGGATCCAGCCGCTGGGGTATCTGGCCTGGGCCGCCTGTGGAAAAGACCCCGGCTTCAGTCCTCAGACGATCATCGAACAGGCCGGCCGTGCAACGCGCTACTCGGCAAGGGAAGTCGATGCGCTGTCATTCGAAGGCCTCCCTCCAGATGCGGGAGATCTTGCGCGCCGCTGGCACGCAATGCTCGACCAGGCGCGCGCAGTGGTGGCGGTGCTGCCGCCCGAACAAGCCGGCAAGTGCGTGCTGGACGAGCACGCGACACTCTTCAGCGGGAATGCGACAGCGGCGGCGGCCGCGCGGGTAGATGGAACCCTGCGATTCCACGAGGGACGCATCCGCGGAGCCTGGCCGCAGGTTCGATAGCCGCCAAGCAGCGCCTGCGGGTGTGACAACGGCGGTCGGATCGGATAAGAAATACCCGGATCAGGCGGTCCGCCTATCGTCGGACGCGGCCGGGCCCCAGCGGGGCAGCGGAGTCTTCGAGACCCGTGGGACCGGAAGTCCCACGGGTTTCTGTGTCCAGACGCGTCCCGCCCGCGGGGACGCGACGGGGTCCGATGAGTGAGCCACGATCCGGACATCCACCTCGCCGGTCGTGAGAAGAGCCGCGCAGCCCTCAGCTCCGTTGTCGCCGCCGTCGGCCTGACGGCGCTCAAGCTCTCCGTGGGCATCGTGACCGGAAGCCTCGGGATCCTGGCCGAGGCGGTTCACTCCGGGCTCGATCTGGTCGCGGCGATCATCACCCTGTTGGCGGTGCGCATCTCGGGTCAGCCGGCGGACAAGGGCCACCCCTACGGTCACGGAAAGGTGGAGAACCTTTCGGCCCTCTTCGAGACCCTCTTGCTGCTCGCCACGTGCGTCTGGATCGTCTACGAGGCCGTCGAGCGGCTTTTTTTCAGACCGGTCCACGTCGATGCGACGATCTGGGCCTTCATCATCATGGCCGTCTCGATCATCGTGGACATCAGCCGGTCCCGGCTGCTCTACCGGGTGGCCCGCAAGTATCACAGCCAGGCTCTCGAAGCGGATGCCCTGCACTTCAGCACCGACATCTGGAGTTCGGCGGTGGTCATTCTCGGACTCGTCTGCGTCGTGATCGCCGACCGCGCGCCGCAGCTCGCGTTTCTGCACAAGGCCGACTCGGTGGCGGCGCTCTTCGTCGCCGGGATCGTGGTCTATATCAGCGTCAAGCTCGGGATCCGCTCGATCAGGCCTCTTCTGGACACGGCCCCCGAGGGCTTGGCCGAACAGGTGACCGCCGCGGTCGCGGCGGTGCCGGGAGTCGTCGACTGCCACAACGTGCGGGTGCGTTACTCGGGGGCGCACGTCTTTGTCGACGCGCATGTCTCGGTTGACGGGCGTCAGACTCTGGCCGAGGCGCATCGACTGACCGAGGAAATCGAGATGGAAATCTGCCGGATCCTGCCCCAGGCCGATGTCACAGTCCATCCCGAGCCTGCGGCCGATCCCCTGCCATAGGCGTGGAAACCTGCTCGCGCGTGCGTCGCAGCAGAATCGTCAGCGCCTCGACCAGCAGCACGACCGCCAGCCCGAGCAGCACAAGCGCTGTCAGGCCCTCGGCCGCGGTGACGGTGACCGCTTGGCCGAGGAGCTTCAGCACCCAGGGCCGCAAGATGAGCACGAGCGCCCAGAGCGTCATGACCATCATGAACGCCATCGGCAGCGCGCTCATCAGCCAGGGCTTACCCAGGCGCTTCATCCAGACCGAGACGGCGAGCAGCGTCAGCGCGGCGAGGAGTTGATTGCTGGCACCGAAGAGCGTCCAGAAGACGCGCCAGACCGGGACGAGGTTGCCGGCCGCGTCATGCACCCTGAGCGTCACGCACAGCACGGGCAGCGCCAGCGTGGCAAGCGTGGCGATCACGCGCCCCCCCTGGCCCTTCAATCCGGTCAGCTCCTGGAAGACGTACCGTCCGAGCCGCGTGCAAACATCCAAGGTGTCGTAGACGAAGGTGGCGAAGGCGAGCAATCCGAAGGTCAGCGCCTGATCGCGGGGGATGTGGAAAATGCTCAGGAAGTTCGCGATCCCCGAGGCGTAGATCTGATTCGGCGAACCCTTGAGTTCGGCGCTCCCCGGCGCCAGCATCATGACCGTCGCCAGCGCCAGCAGCGCGACGAACCCCTCGAGCAGCATGCCACCGTAGCCGACCAGGCGTGCATCCGTTTCGTGGCGCAACTGCTTGCTCGTCGTCCCGGTCGAGACGACCGCGTGGAAGCCTGAACAGGCTCCGCAGGCGACGGTGACGAAGAGAATCGGAAAGAGCGGACGCGGCATCGCGCCCCAGCCGAGGAAGGCGGGGTGCTGGACCTGGAAGCCGCCGAAAAGCAGCCCGATCACCCCCACGAGGAGACTCACGTAGAGAAAGTAGCCCCCCAGCGAACCGCGCGGTTGGAGCAGCAGCGAGACCGGGATGAGCGCGGCCACGAAGCAATAGGCGAGGAGCAGCCAGTCCCAGACTACGTTGGGCGCGAGACCCCCCAGCTCCGGCATCCGGATCGGCATGCGGCCGCCGAGCCAGACCGCGAGAAAGACAAGCGGCAGGAAAAGCAGCGTCGCGCGGTTCTCGGTGATCCGCGAGAAGCGGATGAGAAGCCCCATGAGAACCGCCAGCAGCAGGTACAGCATGCTGGCAGAGGCGACCCCTCCACCCTCCTCGCCCGTGACGAAGGTGCTCGCGGTGATGTCGGCGAAGGCGATGATGACGTACACGAGGCAGAGCCAGATGAAGACGAGGAAGAGGTAGTAGGCGCGCGGCGACATGTGTAGGCGCACCACCTCGGCGATCGAACGAGCATGGTGGCGGATCGAGGCGACCAGCGCAGTGAAGTCGTGGACGCCACCTATGAAGATCGAGCCGATGACGATCCAGATCATGGCCGGGAGCCAGCCGAAGTATAGCCCGGCCAGGACCGGCCCGACGATCGGACCGGCTGCGGCGATCGCCGAGAAGTGCTGTCCGAGCAAGTAGAAGCGGTTGGCCGGCACGAAGTCGACCCCGTCGTTCACCTGCTGCGCCGGCGTCGGCCGAAAGCGATCCAGGTCGAAGACGCGACTGAGCAGCCGCCCGTAGGTGAAGTACGCGATGAGGAGCAGCAAGGAGGCCGGCAGGATGATGAAGAGTAGCGGCACGTCTCGGCCCTCCATGGTTCGGGTCCAACCACCGAACGCCGCAGTCTAGAGGAGGGCCCACCGGTGATCAAGCCCGGCGCACGGATTCCTCGCTCGCGAACGCGGGGCGTGCGGCCGCAACGGCGTTTCGGATGGGATGCCGTGGGGGGATATTGTGGGGGGTTTCCGCTTGGATCTTCTCCGTGTACATTCGACAGGGTGGGCGCCGCGCGACGAGGGCGCCGCCCAAGCGGAGGAACCGATGGACATTCAGTCCTGGGCCGCCCGGAACCTGCTCTACCATCCGGCCGCCGCGATCCAGGCGGGCCCGGTGCGCGCGCATCTGGCCGAGTTGGAACGCCGCCAGTTCGAGTCGCCCGAGGACCGGCGGGCGCGCCAGATCGAGGCGTTGCGCCGCCTGATCCTACACGCGCGCGCGCATGTCCCCCACTATGCCCGTTCGCTTGCAGCCCTCGGCCCGGAGGAGCCCCGCTCGCTGGACGATGTCCGCCGGCTCCCCTTCCTGACGAAACAGGACCTGCAGGAGCGAGCGGGCGAGCTGCGCTCGCGCGGTCCGGTAGGCCGGCTCATCGCCAAGACCACGGGCGGCTCCACCGGACAGCCGGTCACGGTCTGGAAGACCCGTGACGCATGGGCCAAGGAACTCGCCGCCACCTGGCGCGGCTACGGCTGGGCCGGCGTGCGGGTGGGCGACCGCCAGGCGCGCTTCTGGGGCATCCCCTACCAGACCGGCGCCCGCCGGCGCGCACGCCTCATCGACGCGGTCTGCAACCGCGTCCGCTTTTCGGCCTTCCGTTTCTCCGAAGCAGACATGCGCGACTACCTGGAGATCATCGAGCGGCGCCGGCCGCGCTATTTCTACGGCTATGCGTCGATGCTCCAGGAATTCGCCGAATTCATGCGGCGCGCAGGGCGGAGCCTCTCCCACCCGCCACTCTGCGTGATCACGACATCGGAGGTCCTTACGCGTCCGGTGCGGCAGCTTCTCGAGCAGGTCTTCGCCGCTCCCGTCTACGACGAATACGGCTGCGGAGAGCTGGGCACGATCGCGCACGAATGTCCGGACCACCGCATGCACCTGAGCGAAGAGAACATGATCGTCGAGATCCTCGACGGGGACCGCCCCTGCGCCGACGGCGAGCCCGGGGAGATCGTCGTGACCGAGCTCAACAACACCGCCATGCCCTTGCTGCGCTATCGAACCGGGGACTTCGGCACCTCACTGGCGGAGGATTGTCCCTGCGGACGCACCCTGCGGGCCCTCGTGAACATCCACGGCCGCGCCTATGACTTTGTGCGCGGCAGCGGCGGCAAACTGTTCCATCCCGAATTCGTGATGTATGTCTTCGAGGAAATCCGGCGCGCGGGACCGGGGATCCGTCAGTTCCAGGTGCGCCAGGAGACGCCCGACCGCTTCCGTATACGCATCGTCCGCGAGGAAGGGTACGGGCCGCACACCGAAGCTTTGATCGAGCGCCGCTTCCGCGAGCACGTGCACGCACAGGCGGAGATGATCTTCGAGTACGTGAGCGGCATCGAGCGGGAGGCGTCGGGCAAGCTGCGCCTCATCGTCGGGCTGAAGGAAGACCCCGCAGTGGACCTCCCCGGCACGGGAGACCCTGCTTGAGCCACCGCGCTGTGGCTCGAACGGTGGGCCGTCGGCCCGCGCTACTTGGGAGCGCGCAGCAGAACCTGCTCCGCACCCGGCGGAACCCGTCCGGTGAGCGGCACCACGGTGAAATGGGGTCCGGAATGGCGGGTCAGGGCTTCGTAGATCCTCGCGACTTCCGGGCGGTTCTTGTCGAGCAGTCCACTCGGCAGTTGGAAGCAGGTGACGGGAAGATCATCCCCGAAGATCAGCCGGCTGTTCTCCAGGGCCGAGCAGAAGAATCCCGCCAGGCGCTGAGGACGCAGACCTGA
The DNA here is from genome assembly GCA_043806645.1 of Candidatus Eiseniibacteriota bacterium. GTDB lineage: Bacteria > Eisenbacteria > RBG-16-71-46 > CAIMUX01 > WJJG01 > JAZDGX01. Next base: position 10,318 of record JAZDGX010000081.1, read on the forward strand.
GACGATCAGTTCGTATTCGATCGGGCGCTCGAAACGCGTCATCTCCATTCCCAGGCCTTGCAGCGCTTCCAGGTCGCCCTGCGACTCGCGGGGATGGGCCACGTAGGTGATGCGCTGCGTAGAGAAATGCGCCAGGACCTCCGTCATGGCTCGGCGGTAGGTGGCGGCCGGCATGTAACCGTCGGCCACCAGGCACTGGCCGAGAAAGTAGATCTCCTCGGTGCGCCGGGCTTCCCGGGCCAGCGCGCGCAGAGCGCGGTAGTCGTTCTTTACGAAGGTGTCTGCCGCGGGCAGTTCCAGATCATAGACCGAGAAGTAGGTCAGGGCCGGTGCTTCCCGCGTCTGAAAATCCAACCACCTGTCCCTGCCGCGCTCCTTCCACGAGCGCGAGCCTCCGGTATCGCAGGCCGTCGCCTTTTGTTCGAGCGCGGCACGGCGCTGATCGCTGACGGTGAGCGTATCGGTCCCGTCGTCGACCAGCACCAATTGCCGGTGCGCCACGACGTTGGTCAGATGGCGGATGTAATCCTTGTGCCCCCGGAGGTAGTTGCCGATGACCAGCGTCTCGACGGGCCCGTTGCGCCGGGCGAAGCGGTCGAGCCCCCCGCGCAGCCGCAGTCGTCTCAGATTCTTGTACTGCTCGTGGAGAAAGCCGCACTCCTCGGGGGGGCGACTGCCGATCGCAATATCTCGCGGCGAATAGACCGGCAGGTAGGTCACGGAGCGCCACTCGGCGGAACGCAGCAGACCCGCGAAATTACGCCGGGTGAAGGGGGGGACGAGCAGCACCAGCAAGGACGGCGCGTCCCAGCCGGCGCGCTGCCGGTACTCGGTTGCATTGAGCAACTGAAAGGGTGTTTCCACCACGATGAGGTTGTTCACACCCCGGGACATGACGATTCTCTCATCGGCTCCAAGGACACCGGCCTGACGCCCCCGCAAGATACCCGACGCCACGCATGGGAGAACGGTATGACGCCGAACTCGAACGGACACCTTCATGATACCACTCGCCGCCGCAGGCAAGGAGTCTGTCGTGCCGCCCCCCGGGATGATTCGGCCGGGCGCACGGGCCATCGGAAACGCTGGAACGGGAATGCGGTGGGGTATATCCTGCGGACCCGGTGAGCGGCAGCGCGCGAGAGCCGCAGAGGCGGGAGGGAAGAGCCTCCCGCCGCCGAACGGGGGCTGCCGCGGCATTGTGACCGCGCCCGCACACATGCCGGGCAACAGGGAGTCAGCGTGTCCGAGTTCATTCCACTGTCGATTCCCAACATCAGCGGCAACGAATGGGACTACGTCCGTGAGTGCCTCTCCACGGGCTGGGTATCGTCGGCCGGACGCTATGTCATGCGCTTCGAGCAGGACCTGGCCCGCTATGTCGGCGCGCAGCATGCGGTCGCCTGCGCCAGCGGAACGGCCGCGCTCCATACGGCGCTGCTGCTGCTCGGGGCCCGGGGCGGAGATGTCGTTCTCGCACCCAGCCTGACCTTCATCGCCCCCATCAACGCCGTGCGCTACTGCGGGGCCGAGCCGGTCTTCTTCGGGGCCGATCGCTTCTTCAACCTCGATCCCGCCGGGGCGCGCGAGTACCTGGCCGCGGAAACCGAGCAGCGCGACGGGCAAGCTTTCGAAACCCGAACGGGCCGCCCCATCCGCGCGCTCCTGAGCGTCGCCGTCTTCGGTAACGCCGGGGACTGGAGCGAGCTCTATGCGGATTGCCGCCGCCGGGGCATCGCCATTCTCGAAGACGCCACCGAGGCGATGGGCACGCGCTACACGGCGGGAGCCTGGTCGGGACGACACGCCGGCGCGGCCGCGGACATGGTCTGTTTCTCCTTCAACGGCAACAAGATCATCACCACGGGCGGCGGCGGCATGATCGCCACCGACAGCGATGAGTTGGCCCGGCGCGCGCGTTACCTCACCCAACAGGCCAAAGACGATCCAATCGCCTACGTGCACGATGAGATCGGCTACAACTACCGTCTGACGAACATCGCGGCGGCGATCGGCGTGGCGCAACTCGAGCGGATCGAGGAGTTCGTCGCGATTAAGCAGGCGAACTATGCGGCCTATCGCGAACGGTTGGCCGCGCTCGCGTGGTGCGAACTGCAGCCGGCTCCCGAGTACGCGCGCAACAATCTCTGGATGTACGCGCTTCGCATCCGCGAGGGGCGCTGGCGCGACCGGGCGCGCGCGCTGGTCGATGCGCTGGCCGCGCAGGGCGTCGAAACCCGCCCCCTCTGGCACCCCAGCCATCTGCAGAAACCCTATCGCGAGTGCCGGAGCTTCGGGGTCGCGCACCTGCCGGAGCTGGTCGCGAACACGATCAACCTGCCCTGCAGCACGAATCTGCAGGTGCCGCAGATCGACCGTATCTGTGAGGTTCTCGCGCGTGTCTGATGTGATCGTCGTCGGCGGAGGCGGGCACGCCCGCGTCATGGTCGCGATCGCGTTGCGCGACGGGGGCCGCGCCCTGATCGGCCGGACCGATGCGCCCGCCCGCGACGAGGACCGCCCACTGATCGGCTACACCGACCTGCGCGACCGGGGGTCACTTCAGGGGCTGCCCTACTTGGGAAACGACGAGATCCTCGATCGACGCGCCGGACCCTGCGAGCTCCTGCTGGGCGTGGGGCTCACGCAAAACGCGCATGCGCGCTGGCGGCTTTACCGGCGCCACGCGGACGCCGGACGCGCCTTCGCCGGCCTCGTCTCGACCCGTTCCAGTGTGGCCCGCGACGTCCACCTCGGCGCCGGCGCGGTCGTCTTCGACCTGGCGGCCGTCAATCCGGGCGCGATCCTGGGCGAGGCCTGCATCGTCAACACCGGCGCGATCGTCGAGCACGATTGCCGTCTGGGCGACAATGTCCACATCTCCGTCAACGCTACGCTCTGCGGCGAGGTGACGGTAGGCGACCACTGCCTGATCGGAGCGGGGGCCACGGTCGTCCCTGGCGTGCGCATCGCCGGCGGATCGATCATCGGCGCCGGCGCCGTGGTCACGGCCGACATCCCGGAATCGGGAACCTACCTGGGAGCGCCGGCCGTGCGCCGGGGGGAAGGCATGCGGACATGATCGAGATCATCGCCGAAATCGGGGTGAATCACGACGGCTCGATGGAGAAGGCGCGCCGCATGGTTCGCGTGGCCAAGGACTGCGGGGCCGATTACGCGAAGTTCCAAACCTTCAAGGCCGATCTGCTGGCGGCCGAGGATGCTCCTACGGCGGTCTATCAGCAGGCCCATCACGCGGGCGGGCAGCGCAGCATGCTGGCGCGCTATGAACTGAGCGCGGAACAGTTCCGCGAGCTCTTCGCCTATTGCCGAGAAACGGGCATCCGTTTTCTCTCCTCGCCCTTCGATCTGGAAAGCCTCGCGTTTCTCATCGACCTCGGGCTGGAGACGATCAAGGTCGGCAGCGGGGAACTGACCAATCTGCCGCTGCTCGAGAAGCTGGGCGCGGCGCACAGGCGCGTGATCCTTTCGACGGGCATGGCGACCTTGGGCGAGGTGGAGCTGGCCGTGGCGACGCTGCGCGAGGCCGGCTGTCGCGACCTGGTCCTGCTGCACTGCGTGACCGAGTATCCCGCTCCCATCGCCCAGGTGAACCTGCGCGCGATGGTGACCCTCGCGCGCGCCTTCGGCCTGCCCATCGGCTACAGCGATCACACGCCCGGCATCGCGGTAGCCGCGGCGGCGGTCGCCCTCGGCGCGACGGTGATCGAGAAGCATCTGACGCTGGATCGGACCGCGAGCGGACCCGATCACGCGGCCTCGAGCGATCCGGCGGAGCTGGCCGCGCTCGTCACGGCGATTCGACAGGTGGAGTCCTCTCTGGGCGACGGCGTCAAGCATCCCGCGCCCTGCGAAGTTCCGAACATCCGCGTGGCGCGCAAGAGCCTGGTGGCGGGCCGGGACCTCGCGGCCGGGAGTGTCCTGGCCGCGGGAGATCTCGCCGTCAAGCGTCCCGGGGATGGAATCGCCCCGCTGCACGCGCCGCACGTGATCGGCATGCGCCTGGCGCGCGGCGTGAAGCGGGACCAGGTTCTGCGGTGGGAAGATTTCAAGCATGAACCGGCGTAGCGTCTGCATCGTCACGACGACCCGCGCGGAATACGGCGTGTTGCGCTCGCTGATTCGCGAGACCGCCGCCGACCCCGAGCTCGAGCTGCGCCTGCTTGTCACCGGCACCCATCTCAGCGAGGACCACGGCTATACGGTGCGTGACATCGAGGCCGACGGGTTCCCGATCTGGCAGAGGGTGCCGATCCAGGTCGCCGGCGGCGATGAAGAGGCCGCGGTTAGGACGATCGGCGCCGCGCTCCTGGCGCTGGCACCCATCTTCGCCCGCGAGCGGCCCGACATCCTGGTCGTCGTGGGCGATCGCACCGAGGCCATCGCCTGCGGACTCACGACCCTCCTCATGCGCATTCCCCTCGCCCATCTGCATGGCGGCGAGATCACGGCAGGCGCGGTGGATGAGGCGATCCGCCATGCGCTGACCAAGATGGCGACCTATCACTTCGTGGCCACCGCGGAATACGCCGCCAATGTGATTCAGCTGGGCGAGGATCCCGCCCGCGTCTTCACGGTCGGCGCCCCCGGTCTGGATGGACTGCGGGACCTGCGGCCGCTCGCGCGCGAACCGCTCTTCGCGCGGCTGGATCTCGATCCCGCCCACCCAACGGCGCTCGTGACCTTCCACCCCGAGACCGTGCGCGGGGCGGAGGCGATCATGGCCCAGGTCGGTGAGCTGCTCGCCGCCCTCGAGCGTCTCGACCTCCAGGTCGTCTTCACCGGAGCCAACGCGGACGCGCACGGGGCGCAGATCAACACCCGCTTGCAGGCCGCCGCGCGCGAGCGGCCGGCGCGCTATCGCTACTTCGCCAGCCTGGGCGGCGAGCTCTACTTCAGCTGCCTGCGCCATGTCGATCTCATGATCGGCAACTCCTCCAGCGGCATTATCGAAGCTCCTTCCTTCGGGCTGCCGGTGGTCAATCTGGGAAGCCGGCAGGAGGGCCGCGTCATGGCCGGCAACATCCTGCCGGCCGCCTGCGCGCGGGAAGAAATCGCCCGCGCCGTCGGGCGGGCGCGCAGCGAGGATTTCCGCAGCCTCTGCCGGACGGTGGTCAATCCCTACGCGCCTCACGGCGTGGGAGCAATCGGCCGGCGCATCCGGGACACGCTCAAAGCCGTTTCCCTGGCGCCGGAGGTCATCAAGAAGCGCTTTGTGAGGTTGGGACGAAACGATGCGCAAATACCCCCTCGATAGGTATCTCGTCGGCGAAGAGATGTCGTTGCGCGACGCGCTGCAGCGCATCGAAGAGACCGAGCGCAGAACCATCTTCACCGTCGACGGCGAGCGCCATCTCAAGGGAGCCGTCACCGACGGCGACATTCGCCGCTGGCTGCTCGCGGGCGGCGACACCTCGGCCAAGCTCGCCCGGGTGGCCAACCCCCACCCCATCCATGTGCGCGAGGGGTTCGATCGCGAACGGCTGCGCGAGCGCATGGTGGAGTCGGGGGCCATGTGCGTGCCGCTGATCGACGAGGAGCGGCACGTCACGGAGCTGGTCTTCTGGGAAGACGTGCTTCTCGCACACGACCGGACCTTCGAGCGGCGCAAGATCGACGCGCCCATCGTGATCATGGCCGGCGGGCGCGGCACGCGCATGGCGCCCTTCACGCAGGTGTTGCCCAAGCCGCTGCTGCCGATCGGGGAAAAGACGGTCATCGAGGTCATCATCGACCGTTTCCTGGAACACGGCGTGCGCTCGTTCACCCTGACGACCAACTACAAGGCCGCGCTGCTGAAGGCGTTTTTTCAAGAGCTGCCGCGGGACTACGAGGTGTGCTTCTTCGAGGAAGACCGTCCGCTGGGCACCGCCGGAAGCCTGGCGTTGCTCCACGAGCGCCTGACCGTGCCGTTCATCGTCACCAACTGCGATATCGTGATCAGCCTCGACTACTACGACCTCCTGCAGCACCACGCGCAACAAGGAAATCTGATCACGATGGTGGTGTCGTTGAAGAACTACGACATCCCGTACGGGGTCTGCGAGATCGAGAAGGGCGGGCGGCTGAAGTCGATCCGGGAGAAGCCGGAATTCGATCTGCTCGTCAACACCGGCATGTACGCCGTGTCGCCCGCGGTCCTGAAGCACATTCCGCCGGAGCAGGTGTTTCACATGACCGATCTGATCGCCGCGGTGACCGAGGCCGGCGGGCGCGTGGGGGTCTACCCCATCGGCGAAGGGGCCTGGCTCGACACCGGAGAGTGGGCGGAATACCGGCGCACGCTCACCCATTTCGAGAAGCTGCTCGCGCCGGCTCGGGGGCAGGAATGATCCGCGCCGCCCAGGTCGTCGCCGTCGTGCCGGCGCGCGGAGGAAGCAAGGGCATCCCGCGCAAGAATCTGGCCCGCCTCGGGGGCCGGACGCTTGTCGAACGCGCCATCGACGTCGCCCGCGCGGTCGAATGCATCGATCGGATTCTCGTATCGACCGACGACGGCGAGATCGCCCGGGTCGCGATGGCCGCGGGCGCTGAAGTGCATGTCCGCCCGTCCGAGATGGCGACGGACACGAGCAAGGTCGTCGAGGCCCTGCGCCATCTATGCGACACGATGCTCGACCCGGCAGGCGCGGGCAATGCGATGGTCGTCCTGCTCGAGCCCACCTGCCCCTTCCGCAGCGCCGCCGATGTGTCGGCGTGCATCGCGCGGCTGGCCGCGGGGGGATGCGATGCGGTCGCGACATTCACGCCGGCCAAGGTCAATCCCTGGCGCACCTGGGCGATCGAGGAGGACCGGCCGCGCTCCTTCATTCCCGGCGCCAATCCCTGGCTTCCGCGCCAGCAGCTTCCCCCCGCCTATCAGCTGAGCGGGGCGGTGTACGCGTTTTGGCGCGACAATCTGAGGAATCCGACCCACGAGGTGCTTTGCGGCGAGATCCGCGCGGTGATCATCCCCGCCGCGCGGTCGTTCGACATCGACGGCCCGCTCGATCTG
>JAZDGX010000082.1:0-8749 GCA_043806645.1 Candidatus Eiseniibacteriota bacterium
GTCTTCTGGCTGGCGCGCCGGATGAAGGTCGCCCGGCATCCCCTGGTCGGACTGGTGGCGCTGCTGGGCGTCTTCATGTCCGAAAGCGCGGCCTACATCAAGCCTGAGATCTTCTCCTACGTCCTGACGGTCGCCGCGGCGATGGTCTGGTTTCGCATCAAGACGGGCGGTGAGAATGCCTGGCGCACCTGCTACCTCTTTCCGGTGATCATGCTGCTGTGGGTCAACACCCACGGCGGGTTCATCTTCGGTCTGCTCTTCCTCGGCCTCATGTTCGCCGGCGAGACGCTCAACCGCGCATCCGCCTCGCCGCAGGCGCTTCCGCCGCGCGTCTGGCGCCACCTGGCCTACGCCATGGCCTTGAGCGGCCTCGCCCTGCTCATCAATCCGCATGGTTTGAAGTACCCGCTGCATCTCGCCACCGCCCTGCCCACGCGGTCGGACGAGGGCCGGCGCATGGTACGGGCCTACCTCTCGATCTTCGATCCCCGCGTGCGCCATCTCTACTACGCGAACTATCTCGCGATCGCCGCGCTGGTCCTTCTCGCGCTCCTGTGGCGAAGGATGCGCCCACGGCGCATCGACTGGGCCCTGCTGCTCACCAATGTCGGGCTCGCCTTCGTGTACACGCGCTACCTGCGCTCGACCTACTACTGGGTGCCCGTCTTCGCCTTCAGCAGCGTCTATCTACTCCGGCATCGCGAGGGACTGCTGTGGCCTCAGCGACCCCGTGGGACCAGGACGGTGGCCGCTGTCATCGCCCTGGCCGCTCTGCTCCTCACGGGACAAGTGGTCTATCGCAGCGTCTGCCGCCCCAGCGGCTCGCGCTGGTTCGGCTTCGGCATCTGCTATCAGAATCCGGTCGCGGAGGCCGAGTACATCCGCGAGCATTTTTCCGGCCTGCGGCTGGGCAACGACTACGGCGGCGGCGGCTATCTGCTGTGGCGGCTCCATCCGCAGACGAAGGTGATGCTCGATCCCCGCGCCTTTCCTTACCGCAACTGGCTGCACAAGTATCAGAGCTTCGCCACCGGGCGCGCGGTCCCTCAATTCGTGGAGGAGTTCGCCAGCGACGTTTGGTGCATCAATCTTCAGTATGAAAGCGCCACGACATGGTTCCTGCACGATCCACGCTGGACGGTTGCGTTCTACGGGCCCTCCTCCGCGGTCTTCGTCCGCGAGGGAGTCCCCTTCCCCCAGGTGAACGACCGTTCCGCGGAGAGCATCGCCCGGATCTCCAGCGCCAGCCAGGCGCTGTACGTCTTCCGCTTCGCGATGGCCCTGAGCGACTGGGACACGGCCTCGCAACTGCTGACCCGCATGCGCGAGCACTTCCCCTGTCCCGACCACCGCAAGCAGCAACAGGCGATGGCGGACCTCTATGTCGGAGCGCGTGCATTCTACGACAGGGACTATCCAACCGCGGTGCGGCACCTGACCTCGTGCCGGACGAGCGGGATCATCCGCGACGACTTTCTTCTGGGGCGTGCCTACCACCAGCTGACCGCGACCGCCTGGAAGCGCGGAGAGGACCAGGAAGGCTACCGCAGCGCCGCCGCGGCGCTGGCCCTTGACGGCAAGGACCTGGCAGCCCTCTACAATACGGCCGTCATCGAGTGGTATCTCGAGGCGCGGCGCGAGGCGGGGCAGAGCGAGGCGCAGCGCCAATCGACGCGGGGACTCCTCGTCGGACAGGCTCCCCCCCAGTGGGGCGATCGCCTCCGGCTCTTCCTGAGCGAGACCGGGCAGCAGGCGGGAATCAACCCGCGGCCGCGAAGAATTGCTGCGCAGATCCTCCAAGGCGATTATGCTGAACGGCCGGACCTGGTGTTACCGGGACCCGGTCCGGATGGATCAAGTTCGACGAAGCAATGAGGATTCGCGGATGCGGGCGGCGATCGTCCAGTCTTCCTACATCCCGTGGAAGGGCTACTTCAGCCTGATCCAGCTCGTCGATCATTTCATCCTCTACGATGACGTCCAGTACACGCGGCGCGATTGGCGCAACCGCAACCGCATCCGCACCCCGGCGGGCGCGCAGTGGCTCTCGATCCCGATCGTGGTGAAGGGCCGGTACCTGCAGCGCGTGCGCGATGCGGAGGTGTCCGATCCCGCATGGGCCCAGCGGCACTGGCGGACGATCCGGGAGAACTACCAGCACGCCCCGTGCTTCGGCGAGATCGCTCCGCTGCTGGCTGCAGTCTACGACGCCTGCGCCGGTGACACCCATCTAAGCACGGTCAACCGTCGCCTCGTCGAAGCGGTCGCCGGCGCCCTCGCAATCGACACACCGCTCAGCTGGTCGATGGAGTATCCGCTCGTCGAAGGGCGCACCGAGCGTCTGGTCGATCTTTGCCGGCAGCTCGGGGCCGATGAATACCTGACCGGCCCGGCCGCGCGGGACTATCTCGACGAATCCCTCTTCGAGCGCGCCGGCATTCGCGTGCGCTGGATGGACTACGGCGGCTATCCCGACTATGCGCAGCTGCACGCCCCGCCCTGCATGCATGAAGTGTCGATCATCGATCTGCTGATGAATCTCGGCCGGGCCGGAGCGACGGCCTACATGCGCGCCTTCCATTCGCGCGTGGCGCCACGACTCTTCGGTGAAGCTCCGTCGCCCCGCGCGTCCCGGCCGGCCGAACGGGTCCGCCCCGGTCGTGCGGCCCTCCTCCATGGCTCGGCCGCCTCCGGACCGCCGGCGTGACGGGAGAGGCACGCTGATGGGCAGCGGGTTCATCATCAACTTCACCCCGACCGGAATGATCCCCACCAAGGCGATGACGCCGCGCGTGCCGATCAGCCCCGCCGAGATCGTCGCCCAGGTCGATGAGGTCGCCCGTCTCGGCGTCAACATGGTGCACCTGCATGCGCGCGACCCGGAGACAGGGCAGCCGAGTCATCGCCGCGAGGTCTACGCCGAGATCATTCGGGGCATCCGCGCCGGCAATCCCGAGCTCATCATCAGTGTCTCCACAAGCGGCCGGCAGGTAGCGGAGTTCGAGAAGCGCTCGGAGGTCCTTGATCTCGAGGGCGAGCTGCGGCCCGACTGCGGCAGCCTGACCTTGAGCTCGCTGAACTTCAACAAACAGGCGAGCGTGAACAGCCCGCAGATGATCCAGGATCTCGCCGCCAAGATGCGCGCGCGCGGCATCCGCCCCGAGCTTGAAGCCTTCGATCTCGGGATGATCAACTACGCGAAATACCTGGCCAAGAAGGGGCTGCTCGATCCACCGTACTATTTCAATCTGATTCTCGGCAACATCGCCTGCGCGCAGGCGAGCATGCTCTCGCTCGGCCTGATGATCAACGAACTGCCTCCCGGTGCGATCTGGTCGGTCGGCGGCGTGGGCGATTCGCAGCTCTCGATGAACGCCATGGCGATCGTCGCCGGGGGCGGCGTGCGCGTCGGTCTCGAGGACAACATCTGGTACGACGAAGAGCGCACGCGCCTGGCCACGAACAGCGAGCTGGTCGAGCGCGTGCTCGTGATCGGGCGGGCGATGGGCCGCCGGCCCTATGCCACGGGGGAGGCTCGGGCGGTCCTCGGCCTCCCGATCCGCGGGGACACGCATGCGGGCGGCGCGCAGCCGGCAGCCTCGTAGCGCCCGGACGGGAGGAAGCGGGATGCAGCGGATCGCCCTTATCGGCTCACGCGATTTGGCGGGCCGGCTGATCCACTACATCGAGATGAGCGGCTGTGCCGCGATCGCGGGCCTCTTCGACGACTTCGAACAGCGGGGCGCGACCAAGCTCGGCAAGCCGGTCCTGGGCTCCCTGGCCGCCATTCCCGAAATCTACGGCGAGGGCCGCTTCGACGCCGTCCTCGTCGCCATCGGATACCGCCACATGACCATGCGCGGAAAGGTCTATGAAGACCTCCGGGCGGCGGGCATTCCTCGCGCCACCTTCATCCATCCCCACGCCACGATCGATCCCACCGCCCACATCGGCAGCGGCTCGATCGTGCTCGCCGAATGCAGAATCGACATGCACGCCCGACTCGAGGAGAATGTCCTGCTCTCGACGAGATGCCTCATCTCGCACGATGTCACGATCGCATCGCACACCTTCTGTGGTCCGGCGGTCGTGCTGGCCGGGCGGACGGCCGTCGGGGAGAGCTGCTTTCTGGGGGTCGGAACGATCGCCATCGAGGACATTACAATCGGCGCGGGGGCGCAAAGCGCGGCCGGCGCGGTGATCATCTCCGATGTCCCGGCCGGCGCCCTGGTGGCCGGCGTCCCCGCCGTCGTCAAGCGCGCCGTGCGGAGCTGATGCCGGGGGCCGTTTCCGGGCTCGCGGGCGCGGGCCGCTGCACAGGCCCCTCGAACGGGCGATTCTCCCGCTCCAGCTTCGCGAGCAAGCCCAGCGCCGCTCCCAGGTCCGCCAATTCGTAATCGGCGGTCGTGTCTTGATCGAAGACGTAGCCGTCGGGTTGTCCGTTGTCGAGTAACGCCGTGATCAGGCCGACCGCGCCCGCCCCGGCGAGTTCCCGGCCGTGCCCGTCCCCCACATAGAGGCAGGCCTCCGGCCGCACCGCCAGGCGGCGGATCATCTCCAGATAGATTCCCGGCTCCGGCTTGGCCATCCCCACCTCGGAGGAGAAGATCGTCTCACGGAAGTAGGACGCGAGCGGCCCGGAGCGGAAAAGCCCGGGCACGTCGGGATTGCAGTTGGAGATCAGTCCTAGAGGGTACCCGCGGCGGGCGAGTTCGCGCAGCAGCGCCTCGCTCTCCGGCTTCGGATTCAGGGTCTCACGGATCAGACTCCGAAAGGGCGCCAGGCTCGCCGTCATCTCCGCGGGCCGGGCCTTCTCGCCCAGCCGCGCGCAGATCTCGACCACGTTCGCCTCGAGCGTGGGCAACCGGCCGTCGTTGCGCTCGCGATAGGTCGCGTCCCACTCCCGCCTGAAGACCGCGGCATCGATACCCAGACGCGCCGGCACGGCATCGAGCGTGCCGTAGTAATCGGCCATCCGCGACACCGGCACGATCGTGCCGAAGAGATCGAAGATACAGGCCTCAATCCGCATCGCCCATCCCCCACACGCCGCGACACCGCGCCCCATCCACGGCGCGGCCTCCCGCGGCCGGCGCGGCCCGCAACCCCCTTGCGCCCGTCAGGCCTGGATGCCGCGCTCAGCGCGCCTCCAACCGCCCCCCCTGCCTCGGCGTCTCGTGGCTCCAGGTGGCCAGGCTCTCGCTGTAGTCGATCGGACAGTCGATCAACACCGGCTTGCCGCACGCGAACGCCTGTTCGAGAACCGGGCCCAGTTGGTCCGCGGCGGTAATACAGAAGCCGACCGCCCCGTAGCTCTCGGCATAGGCGCAGAAGACCGGATTGCCGACATCGAGGGCGAAGGCGGGGAAACCGTGACTCTGCTGCTCCCACTTGATGAAGCCATAGCCGTTATCGTTCACGATCAGCACGACCACGGCGATGCCGAGTCGCACGGCCGTCTCGAGTTCCTGCGAGTTCATCATGAACCCACCGTCGCCCACCACGGCAAGCACCCGCCGGTCCGGCCGCACCAGCTTGGCCGCCATTGCCGTCGGCATCCCCGCGCCCATCGTGGCCAGGCTGTTGTCGAGCAGGAACGTGCTGATGCCGTAGGTCGGAAAGTGCCGCGAGAACCACAGTTTGTAGATGCCGTTATCCATGCAGATGATGTCATCGCGCCCGAGCGCGCGCCGGCATTCGGCCACGATCCGCCGCGGGCGCAGCGGAAAGGCGGGATCGGTCGCGCCCTCGACATAGAGCCGCTGGGAGAATTCCGCGCGCAGACCCTCCATCACCGCGCCCGCGTAGCGGAAACCGGCCAGCTCCCGGCGCAGCATGTCGAGCGTCGTGGCGATGTCGCCGATCAACTCGAGCTGCGGATTGTAGTGGATCTGGGTGTCGGCCCGGTTGAAGTCGATCCGCAGGATCGCCTTGTCCATCGCCGGGTTCCACAGGCGCGGCGGATACTCGTTGGTCGAGTAGCCGACGGTGATGATCAGATCGACCTGATCGACGATCGCATTCAGATGATCGTGGCGGCGCGCGCCGAAGGCGAAGAGTGAGTTGGGATGGTCGTCGCCCAGCGCACCCTTCCCCGACTGCGTATGAATGACGTAGATGTTGGTCGCATCGCAGAACTCGCGCAGCCGGGCGTGCACGCGATGTCGTTGCCCGCGGCTGGACACGATGATGATCGGATGCCGCGCCTGGCGGATCATGGCGGCCGCCTGCCCGATCCCCTTCAGCTCCGGGATCGGCCGTCGCGCCATCCCCGGAACCAATGGGCGGTACTCGGGCGCGACCGCTTCGGTCGCGATGTCTTCGGGCAGCTCCAGGTGGCAGGCCCCCAGTCGCTCGGCACTCGCCGTCTTGAAGGACTCGCGCACTTCCATGGGAATGCACTTGGGATCTTGGATCTGCACCGTGCGTTTGGTGATCGGCTTCATCATGTTGACGACGTCGATCATCTGGAAATCCGCCTGCACGTTCTGGCGAATCGCCTTCTGCCCGGTGATCGCCAGCAGCGGCACTCCCGACAGTTGCGCATGCGCGACGCCGGTCACGAGATTCGTCGCCCCCGGGCCAAGGGTCGCCAGGCACACGCCGACTTTGCCGGTCACGCGTGCATATCCCGCCGCCATGAAGGCCGAGGCCTGTTCGTGGCGATTGACGACTACGCGGATCGTGGAAGTCCGCAGGCTTTCGAGCAGGTCGAGGTTCTCCTCGCCCGGCACGGCGAAGACGTACTCCACTCCTTCCTGCTCGAGGCATCGAACGAAGAGATCGGAAGCCTTCATCCATCTCCTCCCCTGCGGCTCTGCGCAGGACCGGCCCACTATTCATCCCCCGCCGCCGGGCCGGCCCCGTCTGCGCCGTCCCGCCTAGCCATGGTCGTAGATGTTGACCCCTTTCACGTTGACGAACTCGCGCAGTCCATACTTGGACAGCTCGCGCCCGATGCCGCTTTGCTTGACGCCGCCGAAGGGCATGCGCGGATCCGACTTGACGATCGAATTGACGAAGGTGGTCCCCGCCTCGATGCGGCGCACCAGCCCCGCGCCGCGCTCGAGGTCCCGTGTCCAGACGCTTGCGCCCAGCCCGAAGGGGGTATCGTTGGCCAAGGCGATCGCCTCGTCATCGTCGCGGGCGACGAGCACCGGCGCGAGCGGACCGAAGACCTCCTCGCGCACGATCGGCATGGCGGGTGTCGTTCGCGTCACGACCGCCGGCTGCAGGAAAAAACCGGGGCGGTCCAGTCGCCGGCCTCCGGTCACCACCACCGCACCCATCTGCACCGACCGTCGCAGTTGATCCTCGAGCGCCTCCAGCGCCGCCCCGTCCACCACCGGCCCGACCTGAGTGCGCTCGTCGAGGGGATCGCCGATCACCAGCGCCGCGACCCCGGCCGCGAAACGCGCCGTGAAGGCCTCCGCGATCGACGCGGCGACGATGAAGCGCTTGGCGGCGATGCAACTCTGCCCCGCATTCGCCATGCGGCCCGTGACCGCGTTTCGCGCGGCCACCTCGACATCCGCGTCGTCAAGAATGATGAAGGGGTCCGAGCCGCCCAATTCGAGGACGACCTTCTTCAGCGCCCGCCCCGCCGCCGCCGCGATGCGCGCGCCCGCCTCGGTGCTGCCCGTCAGCGACACGCCCTGCACGATCTCGCCGCCGATCAACGCGCCCACGGTTTCGTGATCGGCGAAGATCGAACGAAAGACACCCTCGGGAAACCCCGCGTTGCCGAAGGCGCCTTCAATCGCCAGCGCGCACTGGGGCACATTGCGTGCATGCTTGAGCAGGCTCGTGTTCCCGGCGATCATCGCCGGCACGGCGAAACGCAGGGCCTGCCAGAAGGGAAAGTTCCACGGCATGATGGATAGGACCACGCCCAGAGGCTGGAAGGTGACCGCATGGCGGAGGCCGTCGGCCTGCGCCGCTTCATCCGCCAGCCATTCGGCGGCCCGTTCGGCGTAGATCTCGGCCAGCCAGGCGCACTTCTCGACTTCAGCCCGCGCCTCGCTGAGCGGTTTGCCCATTTCGATCGTGATCGCGCGGGCGTTGGCCTCCCGATCCCTCCGCAGGACCGCGGCCAGGCGGGTGAAATAGGGCGCTCGTTGCGCAACGGACATCTCACGCCACACGCGGAACGCCGCTCGCGACCGCCGGGCGATCTCTTCGACTTCGTCACGGCGCATGGTCTCGTAGGAACCCAGCGCCGCTCCGGTCGCCGGATTGACCGTCTCGATCTTCATGCTCTCCCCCATGCACATGGATACTGACCGGCCCCAGCCAGCGCGACTCTCAGCATAGGGCCTGGGGCGCAGTGACGGCAAGCCCGTGGTGGCGGGCTGTGGCTGCAGCCCGTGGTGGCAGGCCGTGGCCGCAGCCTGTGGTGGCGGCGAAGGGGCGCCGCGTCCGCGCCGCGTTTGAAAACGCTTGCACCAAGCGACCCCTTCGATACGCTGACCCCATGCCATCCGCCCGCTTTCCGATCGACGGCAAGGTCGTTTTCGGCGCGGCCCTGCTGCTGCATGCCGTTCTTGTAGTCTCTTTGCCGACGGGTCTCCTCAATCCGCTCTTCGTCGAGGCCAGTCAAGGCCACGGCCAGGCCTCGGACTTCTTCGGGATCTATCAGGCGGGCAGCAATCTCAACCACGGCTACAGCATCTATGACTCGCAGGACTATCTTCACGAAGCCCCGCCGGTCGTGCCCTTCTACTACTTCTATCGCTACCTTCCGCCCACC
>JAZDGX010000083.1:0-23115 GCA_043806645.1 Candidatus Eiseniibacteriota bacterium
CCCGTGCTGCGGTTCGCCGGTGGCATCGCCTTCCACCGCGAGTATCGCGATCTCTCCGAAGAGCGTGTGCGCTTCATCACCCGGCTCGAGGCCGGCAGCGGCGTGTGCTTCGCGGGCGAGGCCGATCTGTATCCCGTACGCATCGCCCGCTACGAGCAACTGCACGCGGCGACGGGATTCGCAGAGCTGGGCCGCCATGGCGATTTCCGGGGCGCACCGTACGGAGCATCGTCACCCGCCTGCGTTCTGACATTCGAAAGGAAGTCGCAATCGGGAAGGAGGATCGGCCATGCCGGGATCGCGTAGCTCATCCACCGTCGTTCGTTCCGTTGGCGAGCGATGCGCAGCTCTTCGAAGTCTCCATGCCGGA
This sequence comes from Candidatus Eiseniibacteriota bacterium, assembly GCA_043806645.1. GTDB lineage: Bacteria > Eisenbacteria > RBG-16-71-46 > CAIMUX01 > WJJG01 > JAZDGX01. The sequence continues at coordinate 371 of JAZDGX010000083.1, forward strand.
ATGGACCGTGCGTGCTTTCGTCTCGTCTTTCGCGCGAGTCTCCTGTTGATCGCCGCGACGGGCGGCATGGGCGCGCGGGACGCGGCCGGGCAGGTGGGTCCGGCCGCAGGGGCGCAGGACGCGGCAGGGCAGGTCACTGCGGCCGCCCCGCCCGCGGGCTTCCGCCTGGAGGATGTCGGCCTGGCCACACCCGAGTCGGTGCTCCACGATCCGGCGGCCGACGTCTACCTGGTCAGCAACATCAACGGCAACTTCCTCACCGCCGACGACAACGGCTTCATTTCGCGCATCGCGCCCGGCGGAAGAGTGCTCGCGCTCAAGTGGATCGACGGCGCGGCCGAGGACGTCGTTCTGCATGCGCCCAAGGGCATGGCGATCATCGCGGAAACCCTGTACGTCGCTGATCTCGAAGCCGTGCGCATGTTCGCGCGCGAGAGCGGCCGCCCGCTCGGCGCGATCCCGATTCCGAACGCGAAGCTGCCCAACGATCTGACCCCCGCGCCCGCGGGCGGACTCTACCTGAGCGACAATGTGGCCGGGGCGCTGTGGCGCATCGCGCCCGACCACGGCCTGACGCAGCTTGCGCGGGGCGCGGAGCTTCAGGGCCCCAACGGGTTGGCCATGCGCGGCGGAGATCTGCTCTTCGCTACTTCTGCCGGGCGGACGGTCTCTGGCTGGAACGCGGATGGGAGACCGCGTGCGCTGTGGCAGACCCCGCTGGGGGGGCTCGACGGTCTGGTCGTTCTGACCGATGGGTCGGTGCTCGTCTCGAGTTGGCAGGGGAGCGCCGTCTATCGCTGTGGTCCGGACAGCACGGTGCGGGAAATCGTCAACCGCGTGCCGGCCCCGGCCGACATCGGTTTCGATGCAGGGCGGAATCTGATCCTGATCCCGCTCTTTCAGGACGACGCCGTCGTCGCGCGGCCGCTGGCGACGCCTCCGAGATGACATTCCGGACATCACCGCGGGCATGACCGCCGGAGTCGCCCCGGGGTGGTTGTGCCGAACAGGTCCTCATCCGCGCGGCGAACGTCATGGCTCCCGGCGGGGTCCCTGCCGGAGCGTCTGCATCAACTCCCGCAGCCGCGCGGAGGGCGGAAGCCCCAATTCTCCTGTCAGCCCCGCCTCGACCTGCCGGTAGGACTCGAGCGCTTCGTGGCGATGTCCGAGGCGGAGCTGCGCCTCGATTAGGTGGCAGTAGAGGGTCTCATTGTAGGGATCATCCTGCAGGGCGCGCCGGCACAGCGGAATCACATCTGCCGCGCGCCGCCCCGCCGCGCAGATCTCGATCAGGCGCATGGCGGCATGGATGAATCGTTCGCGCAGATGTTCGCGCTGCGAGACGAGGAAGTCCTCGTAAGGGCATTCGGCAAGAAAGTCACCCCTGCAAATGTCGAGCGCCTCACGATAGAGCGGTTCGGCCGCCCGGGCGCGTCCCGCCGCGGCCAACCGGTCCGCCTTGCGGATGGCATCCTCGAACGAGATCACGTCGTAGGTACACCGGTCTCCCGGTTCCAGCCGATAGCCGGTCTCCTCCACGCGCACATAGCGCGAGGCGCGGGGCTCGGCCAGGTCGGGCTCGAGGATGCGGCGCAGCTGGTACACCGATTGCCAGAGATTGCCACGCGCCTTCTCGACCTCCGTCTCGGGCCACAGCGCCTCGATCACCTCCTCGGCCGTCGTCCAGCGGAAACGCTGGAGCAACAGAAAGAGGAAGAGGCGCCGTGCTCGTGAAGATCGCCACCGTGCATCGGGGATGGGTGTCTCCCCGACGCGCACCCGCAGCGAACCAAGCGTTTCCAGGTGCAGGGACTGGCGGGGAACACGCGCCAGTTCTGCCCCGGCCCGCCGGGCCGAGGGACGCTCCGTCTCGCCGCGGGAAATCCGGGTCAGCGCGGCGCGGGCCTGGGTCCCGCCGATCTGGGCCAGCAATCCCACGACCTGCAGGCGCACTTCCTCGCGGGGGTCGCTGCTCAAAGGTACGAGCGAGGAGAGCGCCCGCTCTCCCAACCGGGCCAGCAGCGCAGCGGCCTGCACGGGTTCGATCCGCTCCGCCAGAGCGGCGGACAACACGCGTGCGGCACGCAGCGGTTCGGCCACAAGATAGAGTTTGTCGTGGCCGGCGCGGGCGGTTCCCTCGAGCAGTTCGCTCATCAGGCGCCGGCGCGTCTGGATCGCCGGCGGGTCTTCGGAAAGACGGTGCAGGAGCAGGCGATGCAGATCGAACATGGCCTCGAGGCGCCGGAACGTCAGCTCGGCGCGCGACCATTGGATGCGTGCGGCGGGGCGGTTCTTCGCGGCGAGGACGAGCCCGAGGAGAGCGCGGGCCTGGGCCACCTGGAGGGTGTCCTTGACCTGCATCGCGATCGCGAGCGCTTCATCCGCCATCTGCCGTGCCGCGCGGCGATCGCCCGCGGCGAGCGCGCACTCGCCGAGCAAGAGGCGTGGGAGGATCCGGGCATCGGATTCGCCCAGAACATCGCCCAGGGTTCGCGCCTCTTCCAGATGCTGGCGCGCCTGGACCAGGTCGCCATCCAGGAGCGCGCACCGCCCCAGCACATGCAGAGCCAAGGATGCGGCCTGTGAGAGCCCCAGGCTCTCGGCCATCCGCCGCGCCTCGGTCGCGTGCTCGCGGGCTTCGTCCACATCTCCGGCCAATGCGGACAGCCAGGCCAGGACGCCGAGGCACTGGCAGACGCGGCGCGGATCTCCCAGGCCGCGCAGGCGCGCCAGGGCGCGGCGCGCAGTCTCCCTGCCGAGACCGAACTCGCCGCGCGCGAGATGCACATTGGCGGCGAGCAAGTAGTCGACCTGCGCTTCGCCCGATTCCTCGCCGCGGCGGACGAAGAGCGCGCGGGCCTGTTCAAGATAGCGCTGGCCCTCGGCGAGGCGCCCCAGTTCACAAGCCGCCACGCCCAGGGTCCAGAGCAGGCGTCCCTGCGCCGCGGTGCTCCCGTGTCTTCTATCCCCCAGACCCTGGCGACAGAGCGTGAGGGCGCGAGCGTACTGGCCGCGGCGGCTGACGAGTTGCGCCAGATCGCTGAGAACTTCCACACGTCGCACCTTTCCCGGGTGCAGCGCGAGCAGCTGGCGATAGGCCCTTTCGGCCGCATCCCAGCGACCGCGGTCGTCGTGGAGCCGGGCCTGGACGAAGAGCGCGCGGGCGTTGCGGCGCACACGCTCGGCGGGAAGCCCGCCGAGCACGCGCTCGACCACCTCGCCGCCTCCCGCGGCGAGCAACTCCAATCCGTGCCGGGCCAGCAAGGGGAGGGAAGCCTCGGCGTCGTTGGTTTCGGCCAGGATTGCGAGGGCGCCGGCGATATCTCCCGTCGAATGCAGCTCCCGGGCCGCGCGGCGGCGCAGGCGTGACAGATCGACGTCGGGAATGCTCCGTTCCAGCCAGGCGCGGAGGAATCGATGGAAGAGGTGATGATAGCGAAAGCTCTGCCCCTGCGGCGCATCGCGCAGCGTGAAAAGATTGCGGTCGACCAACTCTTCCAACATCACGCGGCTGTCGCGGCGTCCCAGGAAACGGTCGCACTGGGCCGGCTGCAGGCGGGGCAGCACCGCGGTTCGCAGCAGGAAATCCCGGGTGGGTTCGGGAAGGCGCGCCACGACTTCCTCGGCGAAGTAGTCAAACCACCCCGCTCCCGCTGCATCCAGTCTCTCCAGCGCGCCCTCGATGGCGGCCGGCGAGTGAGCGTCGAGCGCTTGCAAGAAGATCTCGAGCCCGGCAGCCCACCCCTCGGTGGCGGCGAGGATGCGGCGGCATTGACCGGCCGCGATGGTCACACCCGGGAGCCGCAGGGCGAGGAGGTCGGTGATCTCCTCGATGCGGAAGCTCAAGTCATGAGCGTCGATCGTCGCCGCTCGGCCGGCGGTTCTTGCGCGCATTCCCCCCAAGGCGATCGGTTCACGCGAGGAGAGCACGAGGGTGATGGAGTCCGGAACATAGCGCGCGAGCGTATCCATGAATTGCAGCGCGTCCGATGAGGCTTGCAGGAGGTGAGCGTCGTCGACAATCAGCGCCGTCGGTCCCCGGCCGCGCAGCGCCGCCATGACCGCGGCGGCGACGCGTTGCGGATAGGTCCAGTCCGGCGCCGCACTATCGCCGACCGGCACGGCGGGGACGCCCAGAAGCTCGCCCAGGTGCGCGGCGAAGGTCGGCAGGTGCGCGTCGGCGCCGTCCACCCTGTACCAGAGCGCGCTGCGTGAATCTTCCCGGGTACGCTCCACCAGAAAGGAGGTCTTGCCGTAGCCGGCGCCGGCCGTGACGAACAGCAATCTGCGCTGCGCGCGCTCCGACCAGACGCGCTCGAGGCGCGGCCGGCGCAGATACGTCGACGGCAGCGGGGGGGGCTGCAGCTTTTCGGGAATCGTCAGCGGCTTCATTGCAGCGGGCATTTTATCACCCGCGATTCGAATCCGTAAGGTCGGCGTAAGGCCGGGCCCGAACACTTCTCACAGTCGGGGAACGGGAGGCGGTGGCCCCGGAAGCCCCGGCGGGGGGTGTCCAATGACAACATTCGTCGTCCGGGTGGCCAGCGGTCCGCAGGGTGGCCTGCATGGAACGATTGTCCGCGTGGCCAGCGGGGAGAGGCGGACCTTCACGAACGCGGGGCAATTGACGGTCTTGCTGGAGGAGTGGACGGCCAGCGAAGGGGTCTGGACGGGGGCGGGCGAAAGTGCCGCCCCGGCCGGGCCGGCCGCTGCGCCCGCACCGGGAATCGCGTCGGCAGATTCCGGATCGACCGGGCCGATCGCCGACTGAGGAGGAGGGACGATCATGTGCGCATTCTGTCGAAGTTGGGTCTCGCTGGGGCTTGGCCTGCTGATCGCGTGGGGGAGCGGGAGGATGGTCCAGGCCGAGGAAATCACCTGGAACAGTCCCGGGGGCGGAGACTGGTGCGAGCCAGGCAACTGGTACCCCGAGGACATTCCCGATGAGGATGATGAGAACGCCACGCTGCCGGGGATGGGCCCCTACACCGTCTTTCTCGGCTGTCTGGCCTCCCCGCGCGGGGTCACGGTCGCGAATCCCGACGCGACCCTCTCGTTCGGTCCGGGCTGGATGCAGGTGGGTGAGGCGGGATTCCGTAACCATGGCACGATCCTGACGCCGGAGCTGTCTGCGCTTTACGGCGCGATCGTCAACGAGAGCGACGGCCGGATCCTGGTCGAGCCGGGCGCCACCTTCGCTTTCGGAAACGGGTTGCTGCGCAACGACGGGCTGATCCTGGTCAACACCACCGGTGCCGCCACGCCGACCTGCTTGCGCCTGGACGATACCGACGGCTCCGAGCTGGGGGGCAGCGGCAGTCTCCTACTTCAGGCCGGAGGCAATCCCGAGAATGCCGCGATGACCGACTACCATGGCACCTATCTCAATCAGCAAGGGCAGCACACGGTGCATGGGGATGGGTTGATCAGCGTGCACTTCGGAAATGCCGGCCGGGTGGCGGCCGACGTCGACGGGCGAGTGCTGCGGATGACTGCGAACTCGAACACCAACTCCGGGCTGCTGGAAGCCATCGACGGAGGAATACTCGAGTTGAGTGGAACGCAGCTCACACAGTCGTCTTCGGGAATCCTGCGCGCCACCGATGGGACGGTGAAGCTGCTCAACAGCACTTGCGTGAACGGCGGGACGCTCCTCACCGCCGGCGATGGGATCATCGAAGCCCACCCCGGCACGCCCGGATTGGCGGATGCCACTCTCGAGGGCGAGCTCGTCGTGTTCGCCGGCTCCAAGCTGTACGCCGGCTACGATGCGATCACCAACAACGGGACGATCACGCTCAACCCCGACCGTGTCGCGACCGGGGCCGCGCTGAGCGCCTGGCAGTACCACACCGTGACGATCGGCGGCACGGGCGAGGTCGTCATGTGCACGAGCGGTGACATCACCGATTCCCGCATCGAGACGACCGGTGAAACGATGATCAACGGGCCGCTGCATACGATCCGCGGTGCGGGGTCGATCACCTGTCCCTTCACGAACGAAGGTCTGATCCAGGCCGACGACGCGGGCCATGTCCTGCGGCTGCAAGCCGACAAAGGCGACGGCGGCATCCTCGAAGCCCGCAACGGGGGCATTCTCGAGCTCGCCCAGGCGATCTTGACCCAGACGCCGTCCGGCGTCCTGCGCGCGGATGGGAGCCCGGTCAGGCTGCTCGACGGCTGCCGGGTCGTTGGTGGTGCGGTCGGAACCGGCAACGGCGGGATCATCGAATCCCATCCCGGCAACACCGCGCTCTGTGAGGCGACCCTGACGGGAGAACTCGACGTTCTCGGGGGCGCGCGCTTGTACGTGGGCTATGACACCGTCGTCAACGACGGCACGATCACGCTTAACCCACACCGCCAGCCTGAGGATGCCATCCTCACCGGCTGGCCGTGCCACACCGTCACGATCGCCGGCATGGGTGAAGTCCTCCTGTGCACTGACGGGGACATCAATGGTGCGCGGATTGAGACGACCGGGGAAACGATGGTCAACGGGCCGCAGCACACGATCCGCGGCGAGGGGCTGATCTCCTGCGCCTTCACCAACCAAGGGGTGATCGCGGCCGACGCGTCCGACCGCACCCTCCTGCTGAACGGATCCCCGAAGAGCAACGAAGGCCTGGTCACGGCACGCTCCGGAGGCATCCTGGAGCTGGCGATGCAACTGGACCAGAGCGGAGCGGGGGCCGTCTTCGGGGACGGCGGGATCGTTCGACTCTCGAACGGAACGGTCGCCTACGGAGTCTTGAACACGGCGAACGAAGGGATCATCCAGTGTGCCCCGGGAACCTCCGGAATGATCGAGGTGCACAATCAGGGAGCCGTCGAGATCCTGCCGGGAGCGCGGCTTCACGCGGGCTACGGGACGCTGACCAACGACGGGACGATCACGCTCAATCCGGACCGTCAGCCCGGCACGGCCGTGTTTTGCGGCTGGAGCTACTGCAATGTCACACTCGGGGGCACCGGTGAGATCGTGATGTGCACTTCGGGCGATCTCAACGACGCCATTCTCGAGACCTGGGGCGGGTGCATCTTCAACGGAGAGCAGCACACCATCCGCGGCGAAGGCGCGCTCAACGTCGATCTGCGCAACAACGGCTTGGTTGTCGCCGACGTTGCCGGGCGGACGCTGCAGAACACCGTCTATTTCACCAACGGCGGGACGCTGGAGGCGAGCGGCGGCGGGACCGCGCGCTTCACTGCCATCGGACCCAACTATTGGGGCGGCGGGCTGCATGGCGGCAATTGGAATGTGTACGCCAACAGCACGATGCGGCTGCACAACGCCTACATCGCCCAGCTCGATGCAAGCGTTCTGCTCGATGGGCCCAACTCGAACCTCTACGCCGATGACGGGACTGCCGACGCGCTGGCCGGGCTGGGGTCGGTGACGGCGGCGGGGCGTCTGGAAGTCCGTAACGGCCGCGCGCTCGCGGTTTCCGACGGGCTGCAGAACGAGGGTACGGTCGTCGTCGGTCCCGGCGGAATGCTGTCGGTGCCGGGCGCCTATGTGCAGGCGGGAGATTCAACGCACGGCCTGACCCGCGTGGAGGGAGTGCTCGCCTCGATGCAGCCGGTGGTGATCAACGGTGGAGTGCTCGAAGGTCACGGCGAAGTGTCCGCGGACCTGCTCAGCGGCGGCGAAGTGCGGCCGGGTTCCTCGCCGGGGACGCTGACGGTGGACGGTGACTACACACAGAGCGCGGCGGGGACACTGGTGATCGAACTCGCGGGCCTCAGCACGGAGCTCTTCGACCGGCTCGCGGTTGGCGGCGAGGCGCATCTGGGAGGAACGCTGGTCGTGCGCGCGGGGGAGGGATTCGCTCCTCCGGACGGTTCAGCGTTCGAAATTCTCTCTTGCAGCCAACGTTACGGGGAGTTCGACGAAGTGGTCTTCGAGCTGGCTCCGGGAGGAAGCGGGCAGGTCCTCTACGACATCGATGCGGTGACCATCGTGATATCCGCTGGAAGCAGCGTGGAGGAGCCGGAGATCGGCGACGAAGGTCCGCTGACGGATGCGCTCTTGACGATGGGGCCCCAGATGCAGCTCACGGTGAGAGCGGGTCCGGGCGGCGAGGCTATTCTCGCGCTGGGGCTGCCCGAGGCGTCCTGGGTGCGGGTTGACGTCTATGATGTCAACGGGCGGCGGGTCGTCGTGCCGGTCGATGGGCCTCAGACCGCGGGGACGCACACGTGGCGGTGGGACGGCACGAGTGACAACGGGCAGCGGCTTCCCAGCGGCATCTACCTTGTGCGGGCGGCGGTGAGTGGGGCCGCAGAGAGGCGCGCCCTGCGCGCGAATCTCGCCTGGGTGCGTTGATCACTCGGGTCTTCTTGCATCAAGCGGGACGAACCTCGGTGTCGGTCGAGCCGTGCGCTTGACCGACACCGGGGACTTCGGGCTGCGCCGCGCGGCTCAGGCCGCGGCGCGCTCGGTCCCCGGACGCGCGCCCGGAGCCGAAGCGGCATCCGGCGGTAGCAGCGGCAGCCGGATGTGGAAGGTGCTTCCTCGCCCGACTTCGCTCTCGAGCGAGATCTCGCCTCCCATCAGGCGCACGAGCTGGCTCGAGATCGAAAGCCCCAGCCCCGTCCCTCCGAAGCGGCGGGTGGTCGAGCCATCCGCCTGGGCAAAGGCCTCGAAGACCTGGATCTGCTTGTCGGCCGGGATGCCCATGCCGGTGTCGCGAACGACGATGTGCAGCCAGTCAAGCCGCCGCGCTTCGGATTCGATCAAGACCTGCACGCTGCCGCGTTCGGTGAACTTGATCCCGTTGCCGATCAGATTGAGGAGCACCTGGCGCAACCGCAAGGCGTCACCGAACAGCGTCGGGGGAGCGCCGGGCGCGATCTCCAACCCGATCTCGAGTCCCTTCTGGCGCGCATTCAGCGCCAGCGTCTCCAGCGCCTCGCGCGCCACCTCGGCCGGCACGAGCGGCTCACATTCCAGATCCAGACGGCCCGCTTCGATCTTGGAGAAGTCGAGCACATCGTTGATCACGCGCATCAGTGATTCGGCGCAGGAACGCACGACCTTCAGATGCTCGCGCTCCTGATCCGGCAGGTCACCCTCGAGGAGCAGTTCGGTCACCCCCAAGATGCCGTTCATCGGGGTGCGGATCTCGTGGCTCATATTGGCGAGGAACTGTCCCTTGGCGTGATCGGCCGCGACCGCCGCGGATCGCGCTCGCTGCAGCTCGACCTCCGCGCGCTTGCGCGCGCTCACATCCCGCATGGTCGCCAGCAGCATCGGCCGGCCCCGTACGGGAACCGCGACGAGCGAAATCTCGGTGTCGACCGGCCGGCCGCCGCGATGGAGATGTTGCCACTCGAAGAACTGCGGCGTTCCGGCCAGCGCGGCCGCAATGCGTTCGGCCGCGGATTCGGCCGAGGTACGTCCGTCGGGCTGTCGCGGCGGCGAGAAGACGACCGGGCTGCGGCCCAGGACCTCCTCGCGCGTCACCCCCCACATCTCGCAGACGCGCGGGTTGCAGTCCTCAAAGACCTCGCGCATCAGGAACATGCCGTCGGCGGAGTGAGCGAAGATCTGACGGTACAACTCTTCGCTTTCCCGAATCGCCCGCTCCGCCTGCTTGCGGTCGCTCACGTCTCGCAGAGTCACCAGCACCCCGTCGTCGGTGGGATCGATGCACAGCTCCAGATAGACGTCCGCCCCCAGATGCACCTCGCGGTAGACCCGCCGGCCCGCTCGCTGCACGCCGCGGGCGTCCGCGGCAATCCGCGTACCGGCCGCTCCCAGGACCGTCGCCAGCGGGCGCCGCTGCAGCCGCTCGGCCGGTTCCCCCAGCAAGTGGCCGGCCTCGGGATTGGCGTAGGTGATGTGCAGCTGCGGGTCGAGCGTCAGCAGGCCGTCGGTGGTGGTGCCGAGGATCGCCTGCGTGCGCGCGAGGTTGCGGTGCAGGTTGAGTGTGGCGCGCGCGGCCGCGTGCTGGGCCCGGCTGCGACCGGCGATCAGGGCCGCGGCGCCCGCCGCCAGCAGCGCACTCGCCAGGATGCCGATCGCCAGCGTCAGACGCGGCAACGTTTGTTCCACCGAGCGGAAGAAGGCCGGCTGCGGCCGCGCCTGGAGGCTCCAGGTCGCGCCGGGCACGTGCAGGAGCCGGGACGCCGTCAAGCCGGCCGTGGCTGCCGCAGACGCAGCGCTCCGGCTCGACCCTCCGCTGTAGAGCAAGCGAGCAGAACCGGAGCCGCCCCCCTCGCGAAGATCCAACTCGAGCAACGGAGCCAGCGGGCCGATCGCCGCGGCGACCAACTCCTCGATGGACGCGCAGGCGACGACCCAGCCGGTGAGCGCCGCGCGGCGTTCCGCGACGCTGCCGGGCAGTTCCGGCTGCCCATAGACGGGCAGCACGAGCAGCGTGTGCAACGTCGTCGCGTATCCCCCGCCCATGTGGACGGGGGTCATGACCGCCACCCCTTCGGCGCAGGCCAGTTCGGCCGCGTCGTCAGCGAAAGCGCGACATTCCGAGCCGCAGTCAGGTGCTGCGCCCGAGAGCAGGCCGGACTTCCCCGGGGTGGGAGGAAAGTCCCCTTCCCGCGACATGTAACCGATCCACTCCAGGTCGCCCTGCTCGCGATCGGCCAGGATCCCGCGCACGAAGATGTCCCACTCCTGGGGTTCGACCGATCGACTTGCGGCGAAGAGCCCGCGCGCGCTCTCCAGAATGCGGACGTGGTTGCGCAGGGTCAGGGTGAGGGACTCGCTCACCTGGTCGACGAAGTTCTCGAACCGCAGGCGATCGCGCGCCGCGATCTGCTGCCGGACGGTCTGGGAGACCCAGAACGCCGCGCTCAACGAAAGGCCCAGAACGGCGGCGACAGGCCAGTAGCGCACAGCCGGACCGGATCGATGCGTCCATGCCCGGATCTTCTTGATTCCCATGCCTGATTCCTTGCCGCTATCCGTGCTGAACTCGCGCGACTGCTTTGGGAGCATGCCCGGTCGTCGAGGCCTGTCCCCGGCCATGCGACGCGGCGGCCGCGACGGTCGTCACGCGACGAGTGACATCAACGGTATCGGCATGCGGAGACGGGATCTTCCGCATGCGGACGCACGATCTTCGGCATGTGGACGCGGGATCTTCGGCATGTGGACACGGCATTTGTTGAGAGAGGCGGGTTCGCAGGGCGGCCCCGCCGGCCGGTTCTGCCGACTGGATCAGGCGACCGGGTGCGGATCTTCCCTGCCCAAGTGGTCGATTCCGGCCATTCTCATTCGGAAGTGTCCCCGGGATGGCGGAACGAATGTTCCCAACGACGTTCCTGCGGCAGGTGCGCCAGCATCCAGCTCTCGAACCGTCGCCGATGACGCCAGTAGATCCCTGCCAGCACCAGCCCGCCCACGGCGAGAATCGCCCATCCGATGGGCGGCAGTCGTTCCGCGGTCGCCCCGAGCCAGGCGGACACGAAGTGCCCCGGGAAACGCGCGAGGATGATGAGCGCGAGCATGGGGAGCAAGGGGAGTGCGCTCAGGCCGACCGCGAAGCAGGCGATGTCGTCGGGCATGAACGGCAGCATGAAGAGAACGAAGAAAAACAGCGGTCCCCGCCGCGCGGCCCACAAATCGACGCGCGCGAGCGCCGATCCGGGCACGAGTCGTTCGACCACCGGCCGGCCGAGCGTGCGGGAGAGCAACAGCACGACGGCACTGCCGAAACCTACGCCCACGACGGTGTAGGCCGTTCCCCGCCAAGGACCGAAAAGGTATCCGCTCGCGACCGCCAGGATGTGGCCCGGGATGGGAGCCACGATCACTTGGGCCGCCTGGAGCGCCATGAAGATCACCGGTCCCCAAACGCCATGCTGTCCGATGAAGCGCCGCAAGGCCTGCTGGTCGCCGAAAAGCTGGCCCAGAAGCGGGCGCAACAGCCAGACGGCCCCGGCGAGAAGGAGGAACGAGAGAACAACGGCCGGCCAACGCCAAGGAAAGCGGGACCATGCGTTTGGAGCTGTGGTGGGGACCATGCTCTCCTCGATCCACCCGGCCCGGGACGCGGGCGCGGCAGGCAAGTCATCTCTGCAGCGGAAGATATTCCGCCCGCGCGCGGGGCGAAAGGGAGAAGCGGGGGCCCTGGAGGGCGCGTGCACCAGGGGCGCAAGAAGGAGCAGGGGTGCGGTGAAAACCGCTCTTGCCCGCACCGGGCGCGGCCGAGTAGACTTGTTAGAGAGATCTAACACAGGTTCAGGCATCTTTCCGGGGCGGACCATGAAAGACACCGCTGCGAAGGGGGAGGCGCCGCGGCCGGCTGCCGCGGCGATCGGTGAGGGAATCAGCGCCGCTCTCGAGGACTACCTCGAGATCATCCTCGAGCTCTCCTCGCACACGCGTGCGGTGCGGGTGCGCGACATTGCCAATGCCAAGGCCGTCAGGATGCCGACCGTGACCTGGGCCCTTCGCACCCTCGCGGCCCGCAAGCTCGTCGCGTATCGGGCGCGCGAATACGTGGAACTCACCTCTGCCGGTGCGGCGATCGCTCACCGCGTGACCGGCCGCCATCTCCTGCTCGAGCGGTTCCTGGCGGAGATCCTTCAGGTTCCGCCGGAGACCTCCGCGCAGGATGCCTGCCGCCTGGAACATCACCTCTCGGGCGTGACGATCGAGCGGCTCTCGGCCTTCGTCGAATACGTCCAGACCTGTCCCGGGGTGGGGGCGGCTTTCCTGGAGCGTTTCCACCAGCACTTCGGAAGGCGTCCCGCCTCCGCCGCCTGCCCGCTGGCACGACCGCATGAGGATGGCGGACGCGAGATCGACACCGCCGGCGATGCGAATCTCGCCCCGCTGGCCCGCGTTCCGGAAGGCTGCTGCGCGGAGATCGGCCGTCTTCTCGCGGGCCGCGCGATGCGCTCGGAGTTTCTGAAGCAGGGCCTCGTTCCGGGGGCCGTCGTCGAAGTCGTTCGCTCCGGAAAGGCCCGGCAAGCGACCGTGATCCGCCTGCAGGGGCGGGAACTGGCTCTGCCGGCGAAACAGGCGGCGCGCGTTCTGGTTCTGGTGAAGGAGGGCCCTGCCACGGTCAAACGGTCTGAAGGAAAGCCGCACGATGAGACGACATAGAGGCTGCCCCCATGGCATCGCGGCCCCTCTGCAGGCGCAGACGCTGGATCAGCTCCAGCCGTGCCAATGTGCGCGCATCAGCGATCTGGTCGGCGAAGAGGCTTTCCGCTCCCGCCTGCGCGACCTCGGCATGCGCGAGGGCGAAATGGTGACCATGGTCAAGCAAGCGCCCCTTGCGGATCCCGTCGAGTACTGCGTCCAGGGCATGCACCTGAGCCTGCGCCGCGCGGAGGCGCGGTGGGTGCGGATCGCCGACGTCGGTTGGCTGCCCGCGGGCCGCCCCGGACGCTGCTTCTGGCACCGTTGGCGCCGCCACGCCGGGCGTCCCGACTAGATGGACGCCGTGACGCCAGCCACCCCCCCTGTAGGGCCCGGGGTTCCGCACGGCAGTGGGCGGGCGATCCGCGTCGCCATCGCCGGCAATCCCAATGCCGGCAAGTCGAGCGTCTTCAATCTCCTCACCGGCCTCCACCAGCATGTGGGCAACTGGCCGGGGGTCACCGTCGAGCGCAAGGCCGGGACGATCGTGCACGCCGGGTATCGCTTCGAGATCGTCGATCTTCCCGGGACCTACTCGCTGACCGCCTATTCGATCGAGGAGCGCATTGCCCGCGAATACATCCTGGATGCTCATCCCGATGTCATCATCGATGTGGTCGACAGCGCCAATCTCGAACGCAATCTCCTCCTGACCGCGCAGCTCCTCGAAATGGGAGTGGACGTCGTCGTCGATCTCAACATGTGGGACGAGTTCATCCACGGAGGCGCGCAGCTCGAGATCCGGCGCCTGGAAGAACTGCTCGGCACGCCGGTCGTCACGACGGTCGCGCATCGCGGAGAGGGGAAGCCGGCGCTGCTGGAAGCTGTGATCCGCCTGATCGAGGCCCGCAGCTCCCGTCACCGGCACGTGCCCGTCGCCTTGGGCACGCATCTCGAACAGGTTGTTTGCGACCTGACCGCGCGACTGGAGGCGGCCCGGGCGGACCGCCTCGGCGTGCCCGCACGCTATCTCGCGGTGAAGCTCATCGAAGGCGATTCGCACATCGTCGAGATCCTGCACAACCGCGTGCCCGAAGCGCGCCCCGTGCTGGCCGACATCGTCGCGCTGCGCGCGCGTGTGGCGGCGGCGGCGGGCATGGAACCGGCGCGCCTGATCATGGAGGGCCGCCACGGCTTCGTGAGCGGACTGCTGCGGGAGGTGCTCACCCGTTCGGCCGTCGATCGCATGGAGGTCTCGCGCAATCTCGACCGCGTCTTGACCCATCGCTACCTGGGGTTTCCGATCTTCCTCGCCTTCATGTGGCTGCTTTTCAACGGGACCTTCCGCCTGGGGGCCTACCCTCAGGTGGCGATCGAGTGGCTGATCGGACAGATCGCCCAGGGCGCCGGCGCCCTGCTGCCGGCAGGTTTGCTGAAGGAGGCGCTCGTCGATGGCGTGATCACGGGCGTGGGGGCGGTGGCCGTCTTCATGCCCAACATCATGCTTCTCTTTCTCGGCATCGCGCTGCTCGAGGATTCCGGCTATATGGCGCGGGCGGCCTTCATCATGGACCGCGTCATGCACCTGCTCGGCCTCCACGGAAAGTCCTTCATCCCGATGCTGATGGGCTTCGGCTGCAGCGTCCCGGCGATCATGGCGACGCGCATGCTCGAGAGCCGCCGTGACCGCGTGCTCACGGCGCTGCTGGTGCCGCATATGTCCTGCAGCGCGCGCCTTCCCGTCTACGTGCTGCTGGCGGGTGCGTTCTTCGCCCGGCATGCGGGCAAGGTGATTCTGCTGATTTACCTCCTCGGGATTCTGACGGCGGTGCTTGTCGGGAGGCTCTTCAGCCGGATCCTCTTCCGCCAGGAGGGGGCGCCCTTCGTGATGGAGCTGCCGCCGTATCGCTGGCCGACGGGCCGAGGCCTCGCGATCCACATGTGGGAACGCTCGCGCCACTATCTGAAGAAGATGGGTGGGGTCATCCTGATCGCTTCGGTGATCCTCTGGGCGTTGAGCGTGTTTCCGCGCGATCGAGCTACGCCGGATTCCGGCCCCGCGGCGCCCGGGGCGCACACAATCATGGGACAGGTGGGGCGCGCGATCTCGCCCGCGCTCGAGCCGCTCGGCTTCGACTGGCGAATGACGGTGACGCTGCTCGCGGGATTCGTGGCCAAGGAGGTGGTCGTTTCCTCGTTGGCGGTGCTGTATCAGGCGGAGGAACAGGGGGTGGTGGAGGCTACCGAGGCGGGAGTGGACAAACGGCCGGGGGAGGCCGCTACCGAAAGTGCCGCGGGCGGTCTGGCGGAGATCTTGCGCCGGCCCGAGCACGGGCTCACACCGCTGAAGGCATTTGCCTTCATGGTCTTCGTCCTTCTCTACACGCCCTGCATCGCGGCGGTCGTGGCCCTGCGCCGGGAACTGGGAACCCGCTGGATGGCCTTCGCGGTCGGATACCAGCTCGTGCTCGCCTGGGTGGTGGCGCTCGTCGTCTACCAGGGGGGGCGCGTGCTCGGGTTGGGGTGAACGACTCAAGCCTCACATCAAGCCTCACGAGGGCTGGAAGGTCCACCTGACCCGGGCTACAATCGCGCCGTGAGGGGCCCATGAGCGAGATCATCATTGAGGCGGGTCCGCCCGCGGATTCCGCGCGAACGTGTTCTGCAACTGATCCGGTCCTATCTCGAGGGCACGGTCGTAATCCGAGCGATTCTGTTTGGATCGTATGCCACGGGTCGGGCCGACGCGGCCAGCGATGTCGATCTGCTGCTCGTCTACACGCCTGAGGAATTCGAATACCTGAAGCACGTAGGGAGTCCTTTCATCGAGCGTGTGTGCCGGGAAGGAGTCGAGATCTATGCACGATCCGAAGGCTGAGGGATCAGGCAGCGGAACTCGATCTCTACTACATTCCGAGTCGGTATCCGAATGGGCTCGTGGAAGGAACGCCGCACCTGGCCTTCACGCGCGCCCAGGCCGAACGGGCGATCGAAGCCGCGGACGCGGCTCTTGCGGCAGTGAGGCAGGTGCTTGCCGGCCGCTAGCATTCAGCCCGGCGCGACGGGGTATGACACCGCGCCGCGCACGCCGAGCTTCGGGGAGGGACCGCCACCGCTCCACCGCCACTCCGCCGCGACGAGGACTCGGCCTATTCGCCCACAGTGATCGTCATGTCGTAGGTGACGTCGTCCTCCCAGACTTGCATCGACACCCCGGCATTCCCGCTGCCCGTCATGGCAACCGAAACCGATGACACCGCGTCTCCGTGCGTCGTTTCCTCCACGGCGGCGCCTCCCGGGCCATGGATGCCCATCCGCCGCAGATAGGTGTAGTCTCCGGTATCCACGGTCACGGTGATCGTCTGTCCGGCGAGCACCGGCAGCGCGTACCAGTCGGCATCGAGATAACAGCCTCGCAGGCCCTGATGCAGGCCGCTCGCGATCGGCTTGGCGTCTCCGTAGAAGTCGTTGTCTTCGAAGGGATCGTCGTCGCAAGGCTCACTCGTCTCGATCTTCAGGTCGTAGACCACCTTCTGATCTCCATCGTATTCCCAGAGCTGCAGATGGTAGATCCCTGGAAGAAACGTGTAGTGGAAGGTCTCCGTGAATCCGGCCTCCGCGGACGTTCCCAGCGTGGCATACGTGCCGCGGGTCGCGTCCCACCAGTAGATCATCCAAGACACGTTCGAGCCCGAAGCCAGCGCGGTCTGGGCGGTCAGTTTTAGCGTGTCGCCGACAGTGACGCTGAAGAAATCCTCATCGTCGTCGCAGATCGTCAGCCTGCTGTACAGGGAATCCAGCGCCAAGGGTCGGGCGGCGGCGAGGTCGTCATTCGGCTCGAAGGGGTCGCTGAAGTGAGCGCAATCGAGAGGGCCGGTCTCGACGCTGATGCTGTGCGCGGCGAGGGCGTTGCCGGCCAGATCGGTCGCGCCGGCCAGCGTGAGGTCCATGGTTTGCAGCGGCGGCCAGAAGCTGTCGGGAAGCACGGTCAGGAAGTCACCCGTGGCGGCGGGGCGGAGATCCGCCGCCACCGTTGCGGGCTCGATGGAGATTGTCTGAGCGTTGAAGGTGGTCGTGTCCATGGGCTCGGAGAAAGTGATCGTGAAAGGCTGCAGCAACGCGAGGTCATTCGCGCCGTCGCTCGGGAAGATCGCGCTCACGGTCGGAGCCTCGGTGTCTTCCGCAGAGCCGACCCGCTCGCGACTCTCGGAACAAGCCGTCAACCCGATGGCCAAGACGAAGAGCGCGAGGACCCAGGCACGCATCTTCATCCCACCCTCCTTGTGCTCGCAAACTGCCGCGGATGAGCCGCAGACACGCTCCCGCGCGGCAGGCATTGCGCGGGAGATGATGGCTGAGCCCGAATCATGGCCGAACTTGAATCATGGCCAAGAGGGATGGACCGTTCAAGCGGGATTGGTCTTCAGATTCATGGCGTTTGCCCTGGCGCATCTCCCGGGCGTTCCCGGCCTGCGGGCGCGCCGGCGGTTCGATTCTCCGCCAAGGCAAGCAGTTCACGACGCAGGATCTTGCCTGTCGGGCTGCGCGGGAGCTCGGCCAGCGCATGAATGGCCCGCGGCACTTGGTAGGGGGCCAGGCGCGCGCGGCAGTGCGCGCGCAAGGCGTTTTCGTCGAAGGCCGCTCCGGGCTCCATCTCGACAAAAGCGACCGCGGCCTCGCCGCGAACCGGGTCGCGCGTGCCGACCACGGCCGAGCCGGCGACCGACGGGTGAGCGTCCAAGGCCTCTTCGATGGTTCTGGGGAAGACGTTTTCTCCGCCGATGATCATCATCTCCTTCATCCGGCCGGTGATGAACAGACGGTTCTCGGCGTCAAGATGACCGATGTCGCCGGTACGGAAGTACCCTTCTTCATCGAAGGCAGCGGCTGTCTCATGCGCCAGCTTGAAATAGCCCAGCATCACATTCGGACCTTTGATGCGTATTTCGCCATCTGCGCCCATGTCCGCCCGACTCCCGTCGGGCGCCACGATCTTCTCCTCGATGCCCGGCAGAGGCGGCCCGACCGAGCCGCGCCGGTGGTCCTGCGGGCGGCACCAGTTCGCCACCGGAGCAGTCTCCGTGAGCCCGTAGCCTTCGTTCAAGGTGACGCCGAAGCGCTCTTGATAGCCGTCGAACACATCCTGAGGAAGCGGTTCGCCGCCGGAGACGAGGAAGCGCACCGATGAGAAATGATCGGGCGTGGCATCGCGGGCGGCGAGCAGCGCCTTGAGCATGGAGGGAATCGCGAGCACCACCCGCGGGCGATGTTCCCGCAGCAGATCCAGGATGCGCCGTGGAACGAAGCGGGCGGTGTAGACCGCTTTGGCCCCGAGCGCGAGGGGCAGGAGCGTCAGGACCGTAAGCCCGAAGCAATGGAACTGGGGGAGCACGCCCAGAAAGACCGACTCACGCGAGAGACCGGCCCACGCGATGCACTGCTCCACGTTGCTGGCCAGATTCGCTCCGCTGAGCAGCACGCCCTTCGGCCGGCCGGAAGTGCCCGAGGTGTAGAGCAGCGCGGCCGGTTCATCGCGGCCGCGCCGCGCGGGCGGGCCGAGCGGCGGGATCCCGCGCCACGAGATCCGATCGAGGCGGATCTGCCTGACGTGCGCCGGCAGCTCCCCGAAGCGCTCGATCATCGGTGTCACCGTGATGACGGCATCCAACTCGGCATCCTCGATGACGTAATCGCGTTCCTCAGGCCGCAGAAGGTAGTTGATCGGCACGATCACCCGCCCCGCGTGCCAGGCGGCGGCAATCGCGAGCGAGGTCAGGCCGGAGGTCGGGAGCAGCAGCCCGACGTGCGGGCGCCGGCTGGAGACCGCGATGTGGCGTGAAAGATGCCGGGCGGCGAGGAAGACCTCGATGCCACGCCAACGGCGTTGATCGTCGACGATCGCCGTCCTGAACGGGCCGCGAAGCAGATTCCTCTGGATCGTCTGCAGCAGGTCCATCGTCCCGGTCCTCCCGAAGTCGGCGTTTGGCGCAATCTGCCCATCTCGGCACGGCCGTCATGCAGTCATCTGCAGGGCCCGTGCCGCGAGCGTGCGATCCCGCGGACTTCCGCCAATGTCCACCGCCGCAGCCACCTGGCCCGCTCCGAGAGACCCACGATTGCTCCTGGTCCGCGCCGGCCTTCGCCCGAGGCGTCTGGGATCGGGAACCATCCTGTCCTCGTTCGTGCACAGGGCTGCGGTGGATGCTCCCGATTCGGACTCTGCGGTCTCCGATCGCGTTTGCTATCGCGATGCCTCTTCCCCCATACTGTCGCCGTGGATGACGCGAAGCATGTGGATGTCCCCGACCGAAGGAGCGCTCCATGACGGCGGACGCACCGAAGATGCTCGAGTTCATCGAAGTGCACATCGACAGCGAGCCGGTCTGCATACGGGTGGACGAGATCCAGCGTTTCGAGGCCGTCGGGGGACACGGGGGGCGCAAGAGCCGCATCGTCTTCCGTCACGGGCATGACATTATCGTCGACGAGACCCCCGAGCAGCTCAAGCAACTGCTGGAGTCCGCGATCATCATTCGGACCCAGACGCGCTGATCAAGCGGCACCTGCAATCGTCGTGACTTTCGTTCCAAACCGTCCCGGCTCATCGGGGTCCTCCCAGCAGGCGCGCCCACAGCTTCCTGAACGGTACATTCGATCGCAGCAGGAGTTCTTGCTCCACGTTGCCGAAGGCCCGCAATGCACGCAGCACCAGAAACTGCAGGAGCATCGCGCCCGCGAATGCGGCAAGCACGGTGAGCGGCCGATCGAAGCGCTCACGCCAGAACCAGAAAGGCAGCACGACCAGCGACGCCAGGAGCACCTTGCCCAGCGAACGCCAGGGCACGGCCAGGCCCGGCACGGCCCGCCGTGTATACACGTACTGCACGATCGCGCTGAATGCGAGCGCCACACCGACCGCGACCACCCCGCCCCACATTCCATAGCGTGGAATCAAGAGGAAGTCCAAAGCCAGGTTGACCACGGCCCCCGCGCCGGCGATCCACAGATTCTCCCGTGTCCGCTCGCGCACGAAGAGCCCCATGCGCAGCGGCGTGGCGAAGAATCCGGGTACGAGGACGAGAAAGAGCGCCTGGCAGACCATCGCGCCGGGGGCCATGCCCGGTCCATACATCACGCGATAGAGCTGCCCGCCGAAGACGAAGCCCGACACCGCCACCGGCAACACCAGCACGAAGACCAGGCGGAAGTAGAGATCGACCCCGCGCGCGAGAAGTTCCTCGCGGCGCGCGTGGACTTCGGACAGCGCTCCCAGGATCACCGGCCAGACGGCGAGCGGCACAAATTCGAGGGCCATCTGGGCCAGATTGTAGGCGGCGTTGTAGAAGCCGACGTCCTGCGGCCGGTGGTAGTAGCCGATGATCAGGGTTTCCGATGAGCGCCAGATGATCTGACTGATCAAACCGGTTACGGCGACCGGCAGCG
Source organism: Candidatus Eiseniibacteriota bacterium (assembly GCA_043806645.1). Classification (GTDB taxonomy): domain Bacteria; phylum Eisenbacteria; class RBG-16-71-46; order CAIMUX01; family WJJG01; genus JAZDGX01. The sequence goes on from JAZDGX010000083.1 coordinate 20,871, forward strand.
CGTAGTTGAGCATCCGGCGCAGGCCGAGATTCACATCCGTCGCGCCGCCCGTCCGGGGCAGGATGCGCGGCAGTCCGGGCACGAGGAGCAGAATCCCCAGCGCGAAACTTCCGGCGACGACCCAGAGCACGGCGGTCACGTCCGCCTCCCGCCGGAGGAACAGGATCAAGAGCGCGATCAGCGCCAGTTTCTGAACGACCGAGGCCAGCGCCAGCCAGGCCATGCGGCGCAGCGCCGTGTAGACGCTGGCCAGCAGCCCCCAGATCGCCTCGCCGATCAGGAGTCCGATGCCCAGCGGGAGAATCGTCCGCAGATCGGCATGCTGCAGCTCGCTCAGCAGGCCGCGCAGGGGGAACATCAGTGCGAGAATCGCGAGCCAGCTGATCAAGTGAAAACTCATCGCGCGTCGCAGGAGCGCGCGGGTGCCGTGGGCGTCCTGCTTGATCCACAGTTCGGGAAGGAAGCGCAGCACGGCCTGTCCCGTGCCGATCCCGATCAGCAGAACGAGGAAGTGTGCGATGTTGAGGTAGATGCTGTAGACGCCGTAGGCGTATTCGCCCAGGCCGCGCACGATCATGATGTTCGAGCCGATGGCGAGAGCCGTCACGAGCACGCGCGCGACCAGGCTCCAGAGCATCGCTCCCGGCACCTCACGGGCCGCGTCCACCTGCGCATTCGCCGCCACGCCTGATCGACCTCCACGCTGCGCTTCAGGACTCTGCGGGCTCGGGACCGGCCGCCGCGCCCCGCGCTTCCAGCGCGGAAAGAAACGCCGCATCCAGCGCCCGGGATGTCTCGCGCGCATCCCCATGCTGCGCGACATACGCGCGCGCCGCCTGTCCGAGTCGCGCCGCCAGGGCCGGATCCTCCAACACGCGCAATACCGCGTCGGCCAGATCCTCGGCCGCTGCGGGCGGGACGAGCAGCCCCGTCTGCTCATGGTGAATGAACTCGGGAACGCCGTCCACGCCGGAGGCCACGATCGGCCGCGCCGCCGCCATCGCCTCGAGCAGCACGAGCGGCAGGCCCTCGGTCAAGGACGGAAGCACGAAGAGGTCCAGCGCGCCCATGAGATCCGGCACATCGTCGCGGAATCCGAGGAAGCGTACGTTCCGGCCGAGATCGAGTGCCGCGCACGATTGATCCAGCGCCGCCCTGAGCGGCCCTTCCCCTGCGATCAGGAGAGTCGCCTCCGGGTGGCGGGACAGGATCCGCGGCATGGCCGCCAGAAGGTGAGCGACGCCCTTGCGCTCGACGAGCCTGCCGGCGAAGCCGAGCACGGGGCCGGAGGTTCCGGAGAGTTCTCGCTTGCGACTCGCACTCATCCCAGTCCGGGGGGCGAGTGGGATGCCCTCGTAGCAGACGGTGATCGGCGACCGCAATCCTTGGCGCGCGAGGTCTTCCGCCAATGAGCGGCTGACCGCCAGCACGCGCCGCGAGCGATTGCCCAGACGCCGCTCCCGCGTGCCGAGGGCCACGCGTGTGCGCACATGGCTCACGAGCGGCGTGCGGGTCAGCCAGGCCGCCAGGATCGTCGAAGGCTGCACGACGAAGGTGTTGTTGCAGTGAATGAGATCATAGCGGCCCTGGGTGAAGATGCGAGCCAGGCGCACGGCGAGCGGCAGCTCCCGGCCGGCGAAACGCGCCGCACCACGGCCCGCGCGGACGAGCGACCGGGCGCCGGGGATCTGTTTCGCCGCGCGCCGGAGGCGTGAAGGCGGGCCGGCGGTTTCTTCCATCTCCGCCGCGGTGCGATCCCAGTCGGCCGGGGCCGCGAGCCGCAGGCAGAGGAAGCGGCGGCTGCGGGCGCGAATCTCTCGAGTTCCCGGGACATCGGCGTGGAAGAGCACATCGTGGGTGAAGCGCGAGGGGTCTGCGTGCTCGAGGTAGTTCTGCAAGGCCAGGGTCGAGCCCCCGAAGGTCGGCCCCGCCTCGATGTGGAGAATCAGGGGGGCACCGAGGCCCGAGCGCTCGCCAGGCGAGTTCGCGCGCACCATGCGACTCCTATGGATCCGCGTACGACCCCGGATCGTGCGATTCTCGTGCCGGATGTCCGTGCCGGGCGAAGTGAATCGGCCGGAACGAACGGTACAGCAGATCCACGCGCCGGGGAATCACCGCCGCGCTGGATCCGGTGGGAGGAAAGGGTATACTAATGATGCCGCCCGGCAGCGAGCCGGGGCCGAGCCGAAGAGGACCGATGCGATGAAGCTCCTTCCCACGGGACACGGAGATCCCTCGACCC
>JAZDGX010000084.1:0-5384 GCA_043806645.1 Candidatus Eiseniibacteriota bacterium
TCGCCGAAATCGATCCCCAACTTCTCCCGCAACGCATCGCGGATCGCCTCGTAGCCCATGATCCAGCAGCTGATGCTGTCGCACATCAAAATCACGTGACGGCCCACCGGACGGCGGAAGATCAGGTTGTAGAAAGTGGCAACACTGTCCAGTTCATCCACCGACATCTTCAAGACCGGGGCCAGATCGGCCAGCCCTTCGTCGCTCACGTAGCCGCGGTGCCGCTGAAGGATGAGCAGCGCGTCGATGCTGCCCGCCCGCGCCTGCGGCAGCTCGGCCAGCGCCGCCTCGATCTCGCTCCGCTCCTGCGCGGTCAGCATGCCCCCTCCGCAGTCGCCCACCGCCCCAGCGTCGTCATCCACCCTCCCATCTCACCGATCGACATCCGCCAGCACGTAATCCGTCGCGCCCAGAATCGCCAATAGGTCCGGGATCATCAGGCCTCGCGCGATCTCCGGCAGGATCTGCAGATGCGCGAAGGAAGGCGTCCGGATCCGCGTGCGATAAGAGATCGTCTCGCCGTCGCTGATGAGGTAGTAGCCATTGTGCCCCTTGGTCGCCTCGATTCCGCCGAAGGCCTCGCCGGGGGGAATCACCGGTCCCCAGCTCACGCCGAGGAAGTGGTTGATCAGCGTCTCGATGTCGCGCATCGTGCGCGGCCGCGGCGGGGGCGTCGCCAGAGGGTGCGACGACTTGTACGGGCCCTCGGGCATGTGCTCCAGGCACTGGCGCACGATCTCCAGGCTCTGATGCATCTCGGCCACGCGCACGACCGCCCGGGAGAAGCAGTCCCCGCCCGTGGCCGTCGGGACCTCGAATGCGAACTGCTCGTAGCCGGAGTAGGGCTGCTGCTTGCGGAAGTCCCACGCCAGTCCCGTCGCCCGCAGCCCGGGGCCGGTGACGCCCCAGTCGATCGCCTGCTCCTGCGTGTAGACTCCCACCCCGCGCGTGCGCGCCCGGAAGATCGCGTTCTGGAGCACCATGCGCTCGTATTCGCGCAGGCGCTTGGGAAACCCGGCGACGAATTCACGGACCATCCGGTCCCAGCCTTGAGGCAGGTCATGGGCCACGCCGCCGATGCGAAACCAGCTCGGATGCATGCGCGCCCCGCAGATCGCCTCCACGATGTCGAAGATGCGGTCACGATCGGTGAACATGTAGAAGACCGGCGAGAGGGAGCCGACATCCTGGGCGAAGGTGCCGTACCAGACGAGATGGCTCTGGATGCGGAAGAGCTCGGTCAGCATGACCCGGATCACCTGCGCGCGCGGCGGAACGGGGATCTGCGCCAGGGTCTCGACCGCCGTCAGATAGGCCAGGTTGTTCGTCACGCCGCCGAGATAGTCGACGCGGTCGGTGTAGGGAATGTAGGTGTGCCAGGACTGGCGCTCGCCCATCTTCTCGGCACCGCGATGATGGAATCCGATGTCGGGCACCGCCGCGACGATCTCCTCGCCGTCGAGCTGCAACGCGATGCGGAAGGGCCCGTGCGTGCCGGGATGCTGAGGACCCAGGTTCAGGAACATATAGTCGGAGCCTTCGTGCTCCCGAACCATGCCCGCTTCCTCGGGCCTGAATTGCAGCGCCGCCTGTTCCGCATCCACTTTCTCCGGCGGCAGGACGTAGGGGCCCATCTCGGTCGCGCGGGCGGGATGTTCCTTGCGCAGCGGATGGCCCACCCAGGTGGGCGGCAGCAGAATGCGGCGCAGGTCGGGATGGCCGTCGAAGGTGATGCCGAACATGTCCCACGCTTCGCGCTCGTACCAGCCGGCCGTCGACCAGACCGACGTCGCGCTGGGCACATGCGGCTGCCGGCCGCGTAGAGCGGTCTTCAGGCGCAGCCAGGCGTTGCGCTCGAAAGAGAAAAGCTGGTAGACGACGGTGAAATCGCTCGCCGGCTGGCCCTCGCGGTGCTTTCGCCAGCGCTCGTCGATCGCGGTCAAATCGTAGAGCATGCGATAGGGCTGCGCGATCTGTTCCTTGAAGTAGCGCAGGGCCGCGCGGACTTCGTCCGGGGGGATCCAGTAGGTCGCAATCCCATCGCGAGTGGTCTGACTCTGAATGGCGGACGCCGGCGTCCCGGTCCCGCCGCTCAGGGCCCGCTCCAATCCCTCGCGCAACGGATCCGCGGTACTCATGCGGCGTCAGACCTCGTCCGGAGAGCGCAGCGTGTCCAGGGCGCGGTAGCCCTCCCGCTTGCGTTCGCGGTATCCCGACAGCTCGGCCCGGTGCACTTCCTGCGGGCCGACGACCCAACTCAGCGGCCGCTGTTCGGTCCCGACCGCCTCGCTCAGGAGGCGCAGGCCGGCCATGAAGGAATGCGGACTGGGGGGACATCCCGGGATGTAGACATCGACGGGCAGAAACTTGTCCACGCCTTGAACAACGCTGTAGATGTCGTACATCCCCCCCGAATTCGCGCACGAGCCCATCGAGATCACCCAGCGCGGCTCCATCATCTGTTCGTACAGCCGCTGGATGATGGGCGCCATCTTGATGAAGACGGTGCCGGCGACGACCAGGAGATCCGCCTGCCGGGGAGATCCGCGGATCACTTCCGCCCCGAAGCGGGCGATGTCGTAGCGGCTGGTAAGGCTGGCGGCCATCTCGACGAAACAGCAAGAAAGGCCGAATCCGTAGGGCCAGATCGAGTTCTTTCTGCCCCAGGCCAGCATGTCTTCGAGACGCGTGAGAAGCACGTTGCGGTCAACGGCGACCCGCTCCGCAGAATCCCCGCCTGCGGCAGCGGACGGCGCGCGCACGAGGGCGGCCGGCCGGGGCGGAAGGACTCCATCGCCTCTGGCGGGGGCCTCTCCGCTCATGACCGACCCCCATTCGCACGCTGCGGATCGTGACCCGCTTCCCCCCGCGAGTCATGGCCCGCCCCGCACTGCGCATCGTGACCGCCCGGCCGCCGACGCGAATGGGCGGAGGTGCCCCAGTCCAAGGCCCCTTGGCGCCACAGGTAGAGCAGCGCCACGCCCAGCACTCCGATGAACACGGCCGCCTTTGCGTATCCCGCCCAACCCAGATCGCGCGCGGAAACCGCCCAGGCGACCAGGAAGACGACCTCCAGATCGAAGATCACGAAGAAGATCGCGAGCAGGAAATACTTGGCGGAGAGGCGCAGGCGCGCGGATCCCGCCGAGAGGATGCCCGATTCGTAGGGTTCGCCCGTGGCCCGTTCCCGATGGCGCTGGCCGAGCAGGTGGGAAACCCCGATCATGAAGACGAGCAAGGCGAGGACGGCAGCCGCGTAGACTCCCAGCGGCCAATAGATCGCTGTCGGTTGGGCGTCCAGGATGGGCCTCCCCCGCAGTGCTCGCGCTGCCAACTGCCCGGTTGCAGCCCGGTTGCGTCCATCGACGCGCGGCTGTGGCGACCACCCCCAGCGTGGTACCCGAAAGAATCCGCAACCGGCCCCTGGATGTCAAGCGCGCAGCGGGTGAGTGCCGCATCGGGCCGACGGCCCGCCGTATCGCACCACATCCGCGCGATCAGCCGAGCGCGCTCATGGGAAGCGCTCATGCGAAACGCGGCTGCGAAACGCTTCCCTCCACGCCCGCGGGTCGCTATTGTTCCGGCCGTGAGAGCCCAAGGCATCAGCATGGCGTCGGTGCTGCCCGCGGTACTTGCCGCGCTGATCGCATGCGCCCTCACGGGAGCGATCGCGGCGGCCCAGGAGGCGGACCCCGAGGTCGGGGTGGCGGAGCATCTCGGAGAGCGCCTGCCCTTGGATCTGCGCTTCCTCGATCCCGAGGGCCGTTCTATCCCGCTCGCCGAACTCATCGACCGCCCGACGGTCCTCACGCTCGTCTACTACCGTTGCCCCGGGATCTGCTCACCGCTGCTGAGCGGACTCGTCGATGTTCTCGAGAAGATGGAGCTCGAACCGGGTCGCGATTACCAGGTGCTGACGATCTCCTTCGATCCCACCGAGACTCCCGACCTGGCCGGCCGCAAGCGCGCCAACCATCTGGCCGCCTTCCACGAGCCGTTCCCGGATTCGGCCTGGCACTGGATGACCGGCGACTCGCTTTCCATCGCCCGGCTGACCGACGCCGTCGGCTTCCGCTACAAGCGCGTCGGCAAGGACTTCACGCATCCCGGACTCCTGACCATCCTCTCGCCCGACGGCCGGATCGCCCGCTATCTCTACGGCATCACCTTCCTGCCCTTCGATCTCAAGCTCGCTTTGATCGAGGCCTCGCAGGGTCGCGTCGGTCCCTCGATCAACCGCGTGCTGCTCTATTGCTTCTCCTACGACCCGGACGGCCGCCGCTACGCCTTCGACATCCTCAAGGTCAGCGGCACTCTGATCATGTTCTTCGCCGTCGCGTTCGCCGTCTATCTGGTGATCTCAACGCGGCGCGCCAGGAGGGAACGGCGTCGATGACGCATCGCCCGGGCCTGCGGGGCTGGATCTTCTCGACCGATCACAAGCGGATCGGCCTGCTTTACATGTACAGCATCCTCGCCTTCGTCACCGTCGGGGTCCTCCTTGGTCTGCTTATACGCCTCGAGTTGATCGCCCCCGGGCGGACCATCATGAGCGCCGTCACGTACAATGCGGTTTTCACCCTGCATGGCGTGATCATGATCTTCCTGTTCATCATTCCGGGGCTGCCGGCGATCTTCGGCAACTACTTCCTCCCCCTGCAGCTCGGCGCCCGCGATGTCGCCTTCCCGCGCCTCAATCTGCTTTCCTGGTGGTGCTATGTCGTCGGCGCGGGCATGGCCGTCGTGGCCCTCTTCACCGGCGGCGGCCCGCCCGATACAGGCTGGACCTTCTACGCGCCCTACAGCATCCGCAGCAGCACCAACGTCACGCTCGCGGTGCTGGCCGTCTTCGTGCTGGGCTTCTCCTCCATCCTCACCGGGCTGAACTTCGTCACCACCACGCATCGCATGCGCGCCCCCGGACAAAGCTGGTTCCGGTTGCCCCTCTTCATCTGGAGCCTCTACGCCACCGCCTGGATCCAACTGCTCGCCACCCCCGTGCTGGCGATTACCGTCGCGTTGGTCTTTCTGGAGCGCATCGCGGGGCTCGGCCTCTTCGACCCGGCGCGCGGCGGCGATCCCCTGCTCTATCAACATCTCTTCTGGATCTACTCCCACCCGGCGGTCTACATCATGATCCTGCCGGCGATGGGCGTCGTCTCGGAGATCATTCCGACCTTCGCCCGCAAGACGATCTTCGGTTACCGCGCGATCGCCCTCTCCAGCCTGGCGATCGCCTTCTTCGGCTATCTCGTCTGGGGACACCACATGTTCACCAGCGGGATGAGCGACACCTCGCGATGGATCTTCTCCCTGCTCACCTTCCTGGTCGCCATTCCGAGCGCGATCAAGGTGTTCAATTGGACGGCCACGTTATACAAGGG
>JAZDGX010000085.1:0-17381 GCA_043806645.1 Candidatus Eiseniibacteriota bacterium
AGGCACACTTGCGGGAGTTGCTGGGCGGTTGATGCGTGAGCCCGCGCGAGTCGGCACGGGTGAAACTCGTTGACACGAGTCGGCGTGAATCGCCGCATCTCTATCGCAGCCGCGTGACACGCAACCCTCGGGAACCGGACCGCAGGCCATCGGTCTCATCCGCGGTGATCCAATAAACCCCGGCGGCGGTCACCCGAAAACGCTCGTCGCGCCCGTCCCAACTAAGGCGATGGAGCCCGGAGCCGAGGCGCAGGGGCGTCATCCGGCGCACGACGCGGCCCGCGGCATCCAGGACGAGCGGCCTGAGCGAGACCGTCGCGGGCACCTCCCCCGCCTCTGCGGTGATCCCGCCGTGGACCGCAATCAGGAAATCGACGCGCCCCACACTCGGATTGGGGCCGGCCGCAGCGAAGCGCCATCGCGCTGCAAGCCCTCCCGGCTGTGCGCCGTCTTCGAGCGGGAGCAAATCCACGACATGCGCCAGGTGATCCGAAGCCATCTCGGAGTCCTCTGCCTGCAAGTCGTAGGCTCTGAGACAGGACCCCGGAAGAGCCGCGGTCTCCAAAACGAAGCTCGCGGCCACCCGCGCGTTGCTGTCGGTATGCAGGACCAGGTCGAGACGCCCGGGTGAGTATTCGCTGGTCTTCGCGACCCAGGTGTAGGCCAGAGGCGAGGCGGGCTGGCGCGAGATGCAGTCGGATAGTCCGCTGCCATCCCAGTCTGGATCGAAATCCGGCCCATACGCGTCCTCGTCCTCTATGTCGCCGGTAAGCAACGTCATCCTCTGACTGGCCAGACCGACGAAGTTCATGTCGCCTGCGATGACGATGGCATTGCGCGCGGACAGGTCGAACTCCCCACCCTTCGTGCGCGCGTCGCGCACGAAGGCCATGATGGCATCCGCTTGGGCCTGGCGCTCGCCGTCTTTCTCGCAGCAGCTCAGGTGGGCGTTGATCACGAGCATCTCCGCGGCCCAGCCCGCGGGTGGAGTCACCAGGAACGCTGCCGCGCGCCGCCGGGCCAGGACCCAGGTCTCTTGCAGCAGACCGCGGGTGAGCAACACGAGGTCGTTCACTTGCCCCGCCGTCCAGATTCCGCCCAGCCAACTCTCGATCAAGGCGCGAACCGACTCGCCGCCGGCGCCGTAGACCTCTTGCAGCACGATCACATCGGGATCCACCGCACGCAGGATCCGTTCGAAGGCGGGTTGCTTGGATGGATTGAGAATGCCGTCGCGACACACATTGTAGGTCACCAGGCGGCAGGCACCCCGCGTCTTCTCGAGCCCGAGAGTGTCGAGAGGCGGGGGCACGCGGCGATCAAACGCGTGCGGGATCGCCGCCCCCGACTCGGGTGCGCCGTCGCCGTGCGGATCGCGATCGACGAGCATCGCCCGCACCACACCGCCCGTGAAGAGCGGACGCACGCCGTCGGGGCGTGCGGCGCGATCCAGGCAGATCTCGAATTCGCGGGAGGTGTACGCGGGAAGGGCGATGAATCCCACCTGGGGCCAGGTGACGCGCATCGGAGCGCCGCCGGGGAAGAACTCTCCGCTGCGACTGCCGAAGTCCCAGCGCAATTCGGCGCCGATCGGCCAGACGAACTGGCCGGTGGTCGCGTCATCGTCGGTGTCGAGATACAGCGAAAGGGAATTGGCGGATTGGAGGGCCCACTCGACACCTGTTTCGAACCGCAGGTACAGACGCCGCGCATCATCGGCGATCCAGACACGGCCGATGTCGAGGCAGCCGGGAGCGGCGTCCCCGACCGCGTCCTGATAGACCGGAGCGAGGGCGGACCAATCGGTGAAGGCCCCATCGACGATGATGGGCCCGCACTCCTGGGCCGCTGCCGGCCCGCCCGCAAGGGTCGCCAGTAGGAATGCCGCGAGGCATGCCGCGGGCCGTTGCCCCGGACTGTCCTCACGAGTCCCGTTCGAAGTGAATCGCCTTGGCGCCAAGACTTCCTCCCCGGCGTTCTCCCAGCCGACACGGGTGCCCCGCGATGATCGCCGATCACCGGCGCTGCGTCGGCGTGCTGACGGAATCGACGGCCGGGGACGTGCGAAGCGCGAAGCGTGCCAGGATGGGGAGCGTGCAGAGTGCGCAGCGTGCCGGGGCGCGGGAGGCGTCGGATCGGTCCCGAGCCGGGCTGCCCTTGGCAGGGCTCGCGGATCAATCCCGGCGGGCCGGGATCAGTCCGTTCCGTTACCGATCGCCACGGGGTAGTCGCCATCGAAACAGGCGGTGCAGAGATCGCACTTGCTGAGACCGGTCGATTCGACCAGGCCCTCGAGAGAGAGGTAGGCCAGACTGGTGGGCTCGGCGATCACGCGGCGCACCTCCTCTTCCGAACGGGTGGCCGCGGCCAACGTCGACCGCTGCTTGGTCTCGATCCCGTAGAAGCAGGGATAGCGGTAAGGCGGTGATGCGATCCGGGTGTGGATGCGCCGGGCCCCGCTGCGCCACAGCGAGGTATTGACGACGCGCGTGACGAGACCGCGAACGATGGAATCGTCAATGATCGCGAGGTCGCGATTGCGGACGACGTCGCTGATGCAGTTGAACTTCAATTGCGCGGTGAGCAGGCGTTCCTGCTCGGTGGACTCGATGAAGGTGCGCAGTTGCTGGAAATCGATGTCGAACGAGGGGTTCTCGATGACCGCCGAGACGAAGGGTGAATCCGATTCCTGGGCATAGCCCATGGCCGCGGGGATGCCGCTCTTGGGAATGGGCGAGACCAGATCGACCTCAGCGGGATGCTCCCGGAACAGGCGCATGCCCGCATCCATGCGGTAGGTCTGGAAGGACTTGCCGCGAACGAAACTGTCGGGCCGCGAGAAGTAGATGATCTCGAAGAGGCAGAGAGCTTCGCGGCCGGCCGGCCGGACCTGGAAGCTCTCGATTCCCCCGGGGCCCACGGCGATCACTTCCCCCGCGCCGACCTCGCGCGTCTCGATCTCGGCCAGCGGTCCGAAGAGGGGCATGGCGGCGGCGAAGGCGGCCGTCTCGGAGGCGAACATGGTGTACATCGCCCCATCGTCCTCGACGGTGGCCATGAAGAGGGGGCGGATCCCATGCGGATCCCGGAAGGCAAACAGGCGATCGTCGAATTCCGCGACCACCAGCGAAGAAAATGCGCCCCGGACGTGATCCATGACCTGGCCGACGGCCTCGATCACGTCCCGCCCGCGCAGCGTGACCTGGTAGTTGATCGAGGCGGCGATCAGCTCGGCGTCGTTTTCGGTGTAGGTGCGGATGCTGTGCCGGTCGAGGAAGGCCCGCTGCTCGGCCATGTTGACGACATCGCCGTTGGAGACGATCGCGATCTTGCCATGGATGCTCTGCGCATAGTGCGGCTGGGCGTTGCGGCGGGAGGGCTTGCCCTGCGTGGAATAGCGCACGTGGGAGATCCAGGCGTCGCCCTGCAGGTCATCGAACTCGGGACCGGAGAAGATGGTGCGGACCTTGCCCATGCCCTTCTCCACCTCCACCAGGCCCTGCCGGGGGCCGGTGATCCGCAGGCAGGCAAGTCCGCAGGCATCCTGGCCGCGATGCTGCTGGGCCCAGGTGCCCGTCTTCGTGATGAGCTTACCGTTTTCGTGTCCGAAAATGCCGAAGACTCCGCACATGGTCCCTCCACCGCCGCGGCTCTCGCCGCGAGCGAGCGAGGTTAGCGCAAGTGGGCCGACCCTGCAAGCCGCGCGCGGCCGCGGCCTGCCGCACGGCCTATTGATCGTGGTCGGTCGTATTGAAGGTGTACGAGGCGACGCGGCCCTGGTCGTCGAAGCGCAACACGAGATCTTGAGTGCTCGACTCGCCGAAGAGCCGGTAGCGGTACTTTCCGAAGGTCCAGGTCCTCCGCCCGTCTTCCCACCCGACCCGCCAGGGTTCTCCGAACATCGCGCGGATCTCCTCCTGGGTGGTTTCGTTGAGCCGGATGTCCTCCACGTGCCCGACGGGGAAATCCCTGCCCACCGTCGCGCACCCGCTGAGGAGCACGAGCGCGAGGGCTGCGCAGCCGAAACCGATGAGCGGTCGCCGTCCCGCGCCCCCGCTTGAAGCCACGAACCTGATCGACGAGAAGATGATCCGAAGCAGCATTGTCTCTCCTCTTGATTGTGCGTATGAGACGCAACGCGTTCGTCGCGAGACTGGGCGACCTGGCGGGAAGCATACCCTCTGGCGGGCCTCAATGCATGCTCCGGCTAATCGGATCAGGCGCCCACGATGTAGGGAGGGCGGGCTGCGGAGCGGAGATCGGGCACCATGACCGAGATCCTGAGTCGCGCCACCCTCGTTCCCGCCCGGCCGATGGCGGTAATCGTCAGCGGCTCGGTGCCGGCCGGGCGGCCGGCGCCTTCGCTGATCACATAGCGGAAGCGACGAGTCGGCCGCAGCGGCACCAGGACCTCGCCCTCGGCGGGCGGCCAGAGAGGATTGCCCCACTCGTCCGAATGCGTGGACGCATAGACCCGGCAGCTCGCGATGATCGTGTCGATCTGCTGGAGGGCTTCGGTCAGACGGGCATGGCGCACCGATTGGGAATAGAGCGGGATGCCTCCCAGGCCGAGGAGAAGCAGCGCCATGAGGATGACGACGATCTCCGTCGCGGCCAAGCCGCGGCGAGCGGCTCGCCGGGTCCTTGCGGTCCCCCTTTGGGAATCGTGACTCATCGAGCCTCTCGAAATGCAGGCGACAACTCGGGCGAACACCGGCAGCACGGAGGTCCGCGGACCCCGGTCCTGCCGGCGGCTTGGCTCCTTCCGGAAGCGCGCCGCCGCTTGCGGGCGCTTCTATCCCTCTGCTTCAGGTTTCGAACGGGCGCGCCGGGAACTTGAGGCGGGGTCTTGTCCGTCTTACGCGGTTTGGCACGGATCGGCCGATCCCAACACGGCCCGGATGACGGTCTCGGTCTCCCGCGCCACGCGTTCCACGTTGAATTCACGCAGGATGCGGGCGCGAGCCGCCCGGCCGGCCAGGGCCTTCCTCTCGGGATCCGCCAGCAGGTCGATCATCGCTTCGGCCAGGGCGGTCGGGTCCTGGGGGGCGACGAGGTGCCCCTCGACACCCTCATCGATCAACTCGTGCAGGGCGCCCACACGCGTCGCCACGACCGGGATCCCGAGCGACATCGCCTCCATCTGCGATAGCGGGAGAGTCTCGACGCGGGGATGCGAGGAGAGAACGGACAGATCGAGGGCGGGGAGGATCTGCGGAACGTCCTTGCGCAGGCCGAGGAAGCGCGTCTGCCGGGCAAGGCCCAGGGAAGCGGCCAGCTCTTCGAGTGCCGCGCGTCGGGCACCCTCGCCGATGATCAGAAAGACCGCGCGCGGGAATCGCTGGAGGAGCAGGCGGGCCGCGGCGAGAAAGTTCTCGTGCGCCTTCTCGGGCCGCAGCATGGCGAGAATCCCGACCACGGGCCCCTCCCCCGCCTCGATTCCGAGCGCGGCGCGCGCGGCGCTCTTGTCCGGCAGGCGATCCGGATCGAGGGGCGGGATGCCGTTACGGATCACGGTGATCTTCGCCGCGGGGATGCCCTCTGTTTCGACCAGATAGCGGCGTTGCGTCTCGGCAATCGCGAGAAAGCGCGTGATGCCGCGCAAGACGAGCCGCATGGGCCGGGGAATGCTCGGCCGCCCCCACTGGCCGGTCGTGTGAACCGCCACGAGCACGGGCAGGCCACCGGCCAACCCGGCGGCCAGCGTTCCAACCACGACCGCGTTCGTATGATCCAGGCAGTAGAGAATGTGAATGCCATCCGTGCGCAGGTGCCTGGCGAGACGCACGAGATTCCAGGGAGCGGGCGGGCGCCCGGGGCCGAGCCCGCAGCGCATCGGAATGCCGTGTTCGCGCAATTGCTCGCCGATCGCTCCCGGCTCGCGCAGGCAGTAGAGGTGCGGCGCAAACGCAGGGCCCAGGCCCAGGATGAGATGCTGGAGTTGGCGCTCCGCGCCCCCCGTGACGAGGGTCGAGACCAGAAACCCGACCCGAATCGTGTCCTTGTCGGAATGCATGGAGATACAGGCTCCAGAGATCGCGTTGACGGGGCGGCCGTTGCAAGAGCCCCGATCTGCCCAGCCGCTCCGGCCGGCACCCTATCCCGGAACGGGAGCAGGGTCAACTGCGGGCCGCCCGCGCCTTGTGCGCGGTGCATGGCGTGGGCTAGAGTGCGCGCAGCTTCGCCAGGAGTCGCGAGGCGCATCGGGGGCGGCCGCGCATGCTGATCTACGCGGGAATCGACGAAGCCGGATACGGGCCGATCCTTGGGCCCCTCGTGGTCGCGCGCAGCGTGTTCCTGGTCGAGGCCGCGGATCCCCGCGCGCCGCTTCCCTCGCTGTGGACGCTCCAGCGCGGGGCGGTCTGCCGCCGCGCGGGTGACGGACTGCAACGGGTCGCGATCAACGATTCCAAGCTCCTTTACAACGCGACCTTGGGACTGCGCCATCTCGAGCGCGGCGTCCTGGGCTTCCTGTATGCGGCCGCCATCCGCCCCCGCTCCCTGAACGAGCTGTTCGCGTCCCTGGCGCACGATGCCGCCTCGCAAGAGATGACGCTCGCCTGGTATCGGGAACCCTCCGGCGGGCCGCGGCTTCCGAGCTGCGTGGAGCAGGTGGAGCTGGAGCGAGTCGCGACCCGGGTGGTCCGGGCCTGGTCGGACTCCGGCCTGCGGCTCGCGGAGGTCAAGGCGGCGATCGTCTTCGAGGATCGCTTCAATCGCATGGTCGGCGATTGCCAGTCGAAGGCCGCCTGTTCGTGGTGCTTCGTCGCCGAACACCTGCAGTCCATCTGGGAGAACTACGGGGAGCTTCATCCGCGGGTGATCGTCGACCGTCAGGGCGGGCGCCGCAACTACCTCGAGCTTCTCGCGGCGCTATTTCCCTGGACGCGGCTGCGTCTGATCGAATGCCGGCCGGCCGTCAGCTCGTATGAGGTCAGCGACGAGCGGCGGAGCATGGAGATCGCGGTCCATGTCGCAAGCGAGCGCGATCACCTCCCCGCCGCTTTCGCCTCGATGACCGCGAAGTATCTGCGTGAACTCCTCATGGCCCGCTTCCGCGCCTACTGGCAGCAGCAGGCGCCCGCGGTGCGCGGCTCATCCGGGTACGCCGCCGACGGGCAGCGTTTCCTTCGCGAGATCCAGCCGACGCTGGCACGGCTGGGCATCGACCCGCGCATGTTGATCCGCGTGCGCTGAACGGGAACTCCGACCTGCGGATCAACGCACGCGCAGGGCGGAAACCGCCACCCGTCGTCCGTCCGCCTGCAGCACGAGGTGGTACATGCCGGAGGGCGCCGCACGGCCGGCGGCGTCGCGACCATCCCAGAACAACTCGTGAGTCCCCGCGGAACGGACTTCGCCGGCGATGAGCAGCCGGACCAACCGGCCGGAACAATCCAGCACCTCCGCGCGCACGCGCCCCGGCTGGGCAAGCGCATAGCGCGCGCGCAGCTCGCTCCCGAATGGGTTGCCCAGAGGTGCGAGCACGAGCGCGCCGGCGGGCGGATCGTCCTGCGGAATGAAGGCCAGCGAGTCGAAATCGATCCAGATCGGATTCGTGTAGGCGCGGTGGCCGGACGCGGCGTCGTGGGTCAGGAGCTCGGCACGCAGGTAGTGCAGGCCCAGGAGCCCAAAGGTCGCGAGTTCGACGACGGCCTCCCCCGCGATACCTTCTCCGGAGGCACGGGGGTCCCATTCATGAAGCAGGAACGTGGCACTCGCATCTCCGGCGTAGAGCCGGATGGAGCAGACGGCTCCGAACTCCGGGAGCGACGCCCAGCGAAAACTCAACTGTGCCGCCGTCGTGTCGAGAACGCCCGCGTCTCCCAGTGTCAGGTCGATCTCGTCGTACCAGTCTCCGTCGCCGTTGCGATCGATCCCGATCTCGAGGAAGGGGCCATCGGTGACGATGGAGCGGCCTTGGCGATACGCGGCGAGGAGATCCTCGATGGGAGGCAAATCGCCCGTTCCAAATCCGCCCGGCCCGTGCACCACGGTTTGGACCTTGCCGATGGCGTTGTCGGTCGCGTAGCTGTCGAGACTCAAGTATGAGGCGAAGTTGAAGTCCCCGTGAGCATCGCTGCCTCCGGCGAGGAAGATCTTGCGCGGCGAGCCACCGGACCCCGCCTCGAGATTCGCACGCAGGCAGGCGTCCCACAGGGCGATGCCCTCGAGAAGCTCGTTGGGGTACGGATTGCCGGGGGTCTGCCCCGCATCGAACGCGGGCCAGGGATTGGTCTCGTCGCTCGAGCGGCGGGTCTCGCGCGTGTTGAAGGCCTCGAGGCCGACGAAGCCATCGTTCATCAACGCCGCCGCCAGATCTTCGTCGCCCCAGGCGGTCCCGTTGACCGTCCAGTCGATGCCGCCCCACTCGGCGGCCAGATTGCTGATCGGATGCGCGGCATAGGCAAAGCCCTGGGGGGCGAGTTGCGCCAGGCCATCGGGAAGCACAGGCGTGACCGGCCGCTCTCCGAAGGCGCCACTGCGCGGCGAGGATATGTACTCGGGGTTGTAGAAGAGGGCGTGGATCGTCTTGCCCGCCGACTGGGCATCGATCGAGGCGAGATTGATTTCAACGCCGCGGTAGAGCCGCAGATCCGCGCCGCCGAACTCCGCGACGTCGGCGCCGAGACCGCCCCAGGAAGAGCCGTAGTCGAAAACGTCGCGGCTGAAGGACGAAACACCGGCCGGAGTCTGCAGGGTGTACTCCCAATCGTGGGTCGCATAGGAGTAGCTGCCGTCGCCGGTCTCATCGAGATCGCAGGAATGATCGGTGACCACCAGCCAATGCAGGCCGACGGCGCGGGCGGCAAGCCGGACCGCCGGCAGCGGCGCACCGAATTCCGCGGTGTTGTTCGTGTACATCGAATGATAGTGCGTGTCCCCACCGTACCAGTCCGCCGGCCAGGGGAAGGGACCGTCGCCCACCCGCACCCGCAGGTAGCGCGTCTTCGTGTAATTCAGCAGGTCGTCCCGGTAGTAGATCGAGACCTTCAGTTGGATGGTCTGGCCGGCCTGATAGCCCAGGTTGGCGGGGGTGAGCAGCGTGCCGTCGGGCAGCGACGGGTGTCCTTCGGTCACCTGGGTAATGTAGGTCCAGTAGTCGTGCTCGGCCGGATCGTCGCCGATGCGCTCATCGCCGAAGTCGTGGTCCCACAGCGGCACCGGATTGCCGTCCGTGACATCCCAGCAGCGGATCCAATGCAGCTCGCGGATGTCGTCGACATCGCAGTCCTTGAGGATGACGACGAGCGGAATCGTCGTCTGCGCCCCCTCGACGCGCCAGGGCGCGTCCATCAGGAAGTCCTTGGCATAGGTGTTGTCGTAGCGCTCGGCCGGAGGCGCGGAGACCTCCGGAGAGCCGCGTTGGGTTCCCGTCGCGGGGGAACTCGCGGAAAACGCGCCGGCCGCCAGGCCCGCCAGGAGCAGCCATGTCCGGCGCCGGGCCGGGAATGAGCGTGAAGTCCGGGGCCGAAGGGAACTTGTCGCCAGCATGGGGTTGCCTCGTTGATCATTCCGGCCGCAAGGCCCGCCTGCGGTCGATCGCTTGCCTACCTGCCGACAATATCACACTTCAGCACCGGGGCGGGTCCTTCCGCTTGTCAGCGCCGGCATCCTTGGGTAGGCTTCGCTGCGCCGGTCGGGATTTCGCGCGCGCCTCCTCGGCGCATTCAATGACAGGATCGGGAAAGGAAGCCAGCGTGGCGCAGCAGTTCATCTTCACGATGAAGGGCACCGGGAAGGTTCATCCCCCGGACAAGATCGTCCTGCGGGACATCTGGCTCTCGTTCTATCACGGGGCGAAGATCGGCGTGCTGGGCGCCAACGGCGCGGGGAAATCGTCGCTGCTGAAGATCATGGCGGGCGTCGACCCTGACTTCCTCGGCGAGGCGTGGCCAGCGCCGGGGATCAAGATCGCCTACCTGCCGCAGGAGCCGATGCTCGACCCGCGCAAGAACGTCCGCGAGAACATCGAGGAAGCGGTCTCCGAGATGCGCGATTGGCTGCGCGAATTCGAACAGATCAGCGCGAAGTTCGCCGAGCCGATGGAGCCCGACGCGATGGACGCGCTCCTGCAGCAGCAGGCGGACGTGCAGGAGAAGATCGAGGCGCACAACGGCTGGGAAATGGACCGCAAGCTTGAGATCGCCATGGACGCGCTGCGCTGTCCGCCCGGCGATGCCGACGTGTCGCGTCTTTCCGGCGGCGAACGGCGGCGGGTGGCGTTGTGCCAGACCCTGCTGCGGGAACCCGATCTGTTGATCCTGGACGAGCCGACCAATCATCTCGACGCCGAATCGGTCGCCTGGCTCGAACGACACCTGAAGGAATTCCCCGGCACGATCGTCGCGGTGACCCACGACCGCTATTTCCTGGACAACGTCGCCGGCTGGATCCTGGAGCTCGACCGGGGGCACGGCATTCCGTGGGAAGGGAACTACTCCTCGTGGCTCGAGCAGAAGTCGGAGCGGCTGCGGGTCGAGGAGAAGGCGGAGTCGAAGCGGCAGCGCACGCTGGCCCGCGAACTAGAGTGGGTGCACATGTCCCCCCGCGCACGCCAGGCCAAGGGCAAGGCGCGGTTGCAGGCCTACGAGGACCTGCTGCGCCAAGACGTGGAGGAGCGGCAGGAGACGGCGGAGATCGTGATTCCGCCGGGACCGCGGCTGGGGGACGTCGTGGTCCAAGCGCAGCATGTGCGCAAGGGGTACGGGGACAACCTGCTGATGGAGGACATGAGCTTCTCGCTGCCGCGCGGGGGCATCGTCGGTGTGATCGGGCCCAACGGCGCGGGCAAGACGACGCTCTTTCGGATGATCGTCGGGGCCGAGCAGCCGGATGCGGGGGAACTGATCGTCGGTTCGACGGTCGAGGCCGCCTATGTGGACCAGACGCGGGATGCGCTCGATCCTGAGAAGTCGATCTGGGAGGAGATCTCGGGAGGCGAGGACCTGATCCAGGTCGGCAAGCGCGAGATGAAGTCGCGCGCGTATGTCGCCACCTTCGGGTTCAAGGGCGGAGAACAGCAGAAGAAGGTCGGCGCGCTCTCGGGGGGCGAGCGCAACCGGGTGCATCTGGCCAAGCTCTTGAAGTCGGGCGGCAATCTCCTGCTGCTGGATGAGCCGACCAACGACCTCGATGTCGACACCCTGCGGGCGCTGGAGGAGGCGCTGATCGAGTTCGCCGGATGCGCGGTCGTGATCAGCCACGATCGCTGGTTCCTCGACCGCATCGCGACGCACATCCTGGCGTTCGAGGGGGACAGCCAAGTCTTCTGGTACGAAGGCAACTATCAGGACTATGAAGCGGACCGGCACCGGCGCCTGGGCGTGGAGGCGGACCGGCCGCATCGGATCAAGTACAAGCGGTTGGTGCGGGCGTAGGCGCGACGGAACTTCGATCGCGCCATAGCGAACCAGAGGTGCCCATGACTCGAGTCACTGGAATCGGCGGGATCTTCATCAAGGCCCAGGACCCCGAGGCCCTGCGCGACTGGTATCGGGAACACTTGGGACTCGACATCCAGGAGTGGGGTGGAGTCATCTTCCATTGGCAAACGCCTGAACGTCCGGACCCGCACGGCGCTACCGTGTGGAGCGTATTCCCGCGCACCTCGCCCTACTTCGCACCGAGCACCGCCCCCTTCATGGTCAACTACCGCGTGGCGGATCTGGATGCCCTGCTGGATCAGCTGCGGGCGGAAGGTTGCGAAGTCGACTCGCAGACCGAGGCATCCGAGTACGGGAAGTTCGGCTGGGTCATGGACCCGGAGGGCAATCGCGTCGAGCTTTGGGAGCCCGCGCCGGGTCCCTTCGCTTCCTAGCGACCGAACTGGTCGCGACATTCGAAAGGGCCCTTCCGGCAAGCCGGCCGCCGGCCGCCCGGGCAGCCCTGGTGCGTACGGCAGGCCCGCGGCATGCCAGGCCCCGAACAAGGAGTGCGCATGCATACCTCCGCGGCATTGCTCGAATTTCACGAACGTGCTCACCGAAACCTGGCCGCCCTGCTGGCCCACTGCCGCGGCCTGAGCAGCGAGGAGGCGGATCGCGAAGTGCCGGGCTTCGGGTATCCGTCCGTGAGGCTCCAGTTGCACCACGGAATCGGTGCTGAGAAGTATTGGATCGGAGTGCTTCAGGGGCGCATCGATGCCGACGACGACGCCCCGGATTACCCCACGATCGAATCCCTGCAGGCGTACCGGCAGCGGGTTTTCGCGGCGACGGAAGGGTACCTGCGCGCCGCCTCGTTGGAGGAACTGAACACCGCGCGCCCGATGATGACCTGGGGAGGCAAGGAGCGCGTGCTGATCCCCGCCCACGTGTTCGTGCGCACGTTGACGCACCTCTACCATCATCAGGGGCAGGTTGTGGCGATGTGCCGTCTGCTGGGGAGGCCGAGCACGGGGCTGGATTATCCGATCGCCTGAGCCTTGGGTGACGCAGGCTGCGCCACCCGGCCACTCGGCCCTTTCACCGGGCGAAACTCAGGGCGCGGGCGCGGGCACGCCGCTCCTTCCCTACTCCTCAAACTGGATCAGGACCGCGGCGGGGTTTTCCGCATTCCCCCAATCGGTGGAGACATAGTTGCCCGGCGTGTATCCCGCGCAGAAGTGCCAGATGCGGGCGCTGACGCCGGAGACGTAGGTCGATGCCGCCGACCCCGAAGCTCGGTACCGCAGAGTGGTGTAGGGCGGGGTCGATGAGGGCGACAGGGGCAGTCCCGCAATCGCGTAGTCCCACGAATCTTCGAACCTGTCGTTGGCCGTGCGCGCGCTGTAGTGCAGCGAGCTGATGTTCATCGTCCGGCCGTCCGTGCCGGCGGTGCCCTGGATCGAGACTTCCCAAGTTACCGTTCCTTCGCAGATATGCTCGTAGGAGCCGGCGTTGGAGTAGCTGAACGAGGTGCCGTTCCAGCTGATCGGCGGTCCCACGTCGGTGGTGCCCAAGCCGGTGTTGCCCGCGCCGAAGTACTCGTCGAGGACGAAGTCATCTTGGCCGTCGGTGAATGTGATCGAGCCCCCGAAGGAGACCCAGACCTTGGTCTTGCGCTTCAGCGCCTCGAGCGGGCGGTCGGGATTGATGACCACGTCCCCGAGGTTGAATTCCTGCGTCGTGAGGGTTGTCCAGGGGATCTGGATTCCGGTCGTGATGTCGATCGAGTCGCCGTCGTCATAGACGCGCAGGATGCTCGCGCCGGGGAAGAAGGTCGCGATGCGGTAGCTGCCGTCGGCGGCGCTTTGGCCGGCGCCGGGTCCGAGGCGGTACTCCAGCCCGCCGGCGGAGCTGACACCGCGCGCGGTCAGGCCCTCGAGGGGGCTCCCCAGCGGATCGACGAAGCGGCAGCGGACCCGGTAGGTCCAGCCCAGCGGCTGCAGGATCGCGGGCAGGCGGTCGGCCTGCCCGATGCGCGCGAGATAGGTTTCGACCTTCGTGCGGACCGTATAGATGTCCGTCGTGCCGTCGGCGATGATCTGGTAGCAGGCGTGGAAGAGGCTGTCCCGGTCGGCCGTGATGACCGGGGCCGGCACGCGGGGTCCCGCATAGCTCAGCATCGTGCCGCTGTCGCGAATGATCGATGCGAACATGCAGGTGGCGAATCCCTCGAGGTCGGGGAAATGGACCTTGTCCGGCTCGTTGGTCCCCGCGGGGCCGCTGGCCACGAATGCGCCCCCCTCGGGGCCGCGGCCGCCGACCGTTCCCTTGAGATAGTACTCTGCGAAGTAGGCCGGCTCCTCGATCAAGTTGTTCGCGCAGCCGGGCGTTCCGACCCCATGCGTGGAGGGACGCGCGTTCCGAGCGAAGTTCACATACGCGCTTCCGATCAGGACATGGTGGAAGTAGTGGCCGGTCTCATGGGCCACGCTTCCCGGGCTGTCGTTGGTCATCAGGAGCATGCAGCGGTTGATGGCCGGATAGAATGTCCAGAAGGGAGCGTATTTGGGGCTGCTCGGCCACCATTGACCGGGAGTGTTCATGGCCACATAAAGCTTCGGTGCATACGAACCGTTGATGTCGGCCATGACCCGCGTCCGCAGCGCGGGCGGAATTGCGAAAATCAACGTATTGCAGGCATCCCGGATGTTCTGCTCGAAGCGCTTCGCCAGCGTATCGCGAGGCGTTCCGGCCGCGAACTTCAGGGGTTTGAAGGCCGGGACCCCGCTCCAGCGGTAGGCCGGGCCCGACTTGCGCGTCTGGCCGAGGGGCAGTGGGAAGACATACGCCGCGGAGTCGGGACTTGCGTCGAGCAAGGGCAGCCAGCTGTGGGTGGCCTCTTCAGCGTTCTCCAGGATCATGCCGTCGTGCGCCTCGTAGCCGAGCAGAAACTCCGTCGTGTCCGGCGCGTTGGACATCAGGAACTCGACGGCGCCGGAACCGGAATAAGCCACTTGAAAGGCGCCCTCGCCCGCCCCGGTTTGCGGGCCCGCGAGGATCGGGAAGATCGTCAGCGTGTCGCTGCCGCCGGCCGGAAAGCGGAAGGTGCCGACGGAATCCTCGATGATTGCGTTGGGCGCCGCGGGCGCCGCATAGGCGCGCGGCTCCCCCAGGGTCCAGTCGTCGGATGGATCGTCATCGACGATGGTCAGGCGCTCTCTCTCGCAACCGAGGAGGGCGACAAAAATGCAGGTGATCGTGATCGAGGCCGCGACCGTAATGCGATGCTGGTTGCCGAAGGCCATGGTGTCCCCCTGATCCCGTTCTCTTGCGAATCTTCCCGTTGCTCGCGAGATCTTGGGGGCGGGCCCGTTGCGCTGCAATCGGAATCCGGCAGGGTAGATCGCGAAGCAGCACCAGGGCGCCGGGCGGGCGTCGCGGGATCCCGCGACGCGGCGACAATCAAAGCGACTCGCGGTCCGGATTGCATTCCCCGGTCACTTCAGATACCCCAGCCCCCGCAGCCGCTCGCGCGTCACCTCATCGATCTCGATCTCGACGCGCGGCACTGCCTCGCGGGCCGCCACTGCGCGCATCTCCTCGAGTCCTTCCAGCATGGGCCCGAGCCAGGTGACTCCCGGAGCGGCCACGTCATGCATCTCGTGCGGATCGTCCGCGAGGTCGAAGGCCAGGGTGATTGTCCGACCGGTCTGGTGGGCGTGGATCACCTTGCAGGATCCCGCGCGCAGGCTGCGTGCGGAATTCCCGCCGAAATCGACTTCGCTGAAGGCGGGTCGCGGAGGCAGGGGCGGCTCCATGCCGCGCACGATGGGCAGCAGACTGCGTCCGGCAAGCGACTCCGACGCGGGCAGCCCGCACACCTCCAGGATCGTGGGCACGAGGTCGACATGGCGGACCGGGTGCGGGAAGCGCTGCCCGCGGCCTTCTTCCAACTCGGGGCCGCTCAGCATCAGCGGCACGTGCAGCAACTCCTCGTGGAGCGACTGTCCATGCCCCCAGCCTCCGTGGTCGTGGAATTCCTCGCCATGATCGGCCGTCAGCACGATCAGCGTCCGGTCCAGCAGACCGCGCCGCTTCAGATCGCGAATGATCTCGCTTACCCAGAAATCGGCCAGGCGGATCGATCCGTCGTAGAGCGCCACCATGTTGGCCAGGCTGTCGGCCGCGATCGGCGGCGCGGGGGCGAACGGGAGGAAGCCATTGTACGCGGGATGGTCGATCATCTTGGGACGCATGATCAGGCTGTCGGGCATGAACAGCGTGTCGTAGGGCTCGGGAGGATCGTAAGGCGCGTGCGGTTCCATGAAATGCAGATAGGCGAAGAAGCGCTCGCCCGGCGCGCGGTCCAGCCAGGACCAGAAGGCGCGCGTCAACCCCTCAGCGCTCAGCCCCCCCGCGGGCACATCCCTACGGATCAAGACCCCCTCGGCCGCGATCAACCATGCGAGCGCATCTCCGGCCGGAGCGACGAGCTGGCCGAGGCGTTCGAGCAGATGTCCCAGAAGCAGTTGGGTCAGGCGGGGCGGGCGGTTGCCGTAGAAGTGCTGGGTTCCGCGATCGAACCCGAAGGTGGGCGTGATGAAATGGTTGGCCGTGAAGATCGCCGTGCGATACCCATGGCGCCGCAGCATCGCCGGCAGGAGATCGACGGCACCGGGAACGGCGCCGGCCATCGAATTGACGCCGTGCGTGGAGGGATAGAGCCCGGTCAGGAGCGTGGCGGTCGAGGGCTTGGTCCAGGGGGCCTGCGCGGCGGCTTGATCGAACACGACCGCTTCGCTCGCCCAGCGGTCGATCTGGGGTGACGTGGGTCGCTCGTATCCGTTGAGCGACAGATGGTCATAGCGCAGGGCGTCGATGACGATGAAGACAACATTGCGGTCGAGCCCGGCCCCCGGATCGGTAACCTGGATGTCGCGGCCGCGCACCGGCACGAGCGCGGCCACGGTCAATGCCATTGCGAAAGCGGCCGACAGCCACCCGAGCAGGCGCCTTGGCCGCCGCAGCCCCAATCGGCGATCGAGATCCGCCCGGCCGATCAAGCGTCCCAGGCCGATGGCCAGCGGCACCGCGGCAGCGAGGATGACCGCGGTCACGGCGAGCGAGCGGCCGGCGCCCGCCTCGGGCAGGTAGCGCACATTGGCGTACCCGGCGCCGAAGAGGAAAGCGAAAAACCCGGTCAGCACCGCGACCGTGACCGCCACGGGAGGCCGGCGCCGAAGAGCCGCGTGGATCAGCGCGACCAGCACGCCCAGACCGGCCCCGCACAGGCCGTACAGCAGGGCCGCCTCGAGGGCGTACTGGTGCGTCACGGATGAGGCGGGAGCGAGCATCCCGCTCAAGACCTCGCCGACGCCGACCCAGGCCCCGAACAGGAGACCCAGCCCGACGGGCGATATCGGACGGACCTCATCCGGGGTCGAGGAATCTCCGTGTCCCGTGGGGAGGGGCTTCATCGCATCGGTCCTCTTCGCCTCGGCCCCGGCTCGCTGCCGGGCGGCATCATTAATATACCCTTTCCTCCCACCGGATCCAGCGCGGCTACCGCAATCCAGCGCGGCGGTGATTCCCCGGCGCGTGGATCTGCTGTACCCTTCGCTGGGGCCGATTCCATTTTCCCGGCAAGGACATCCGGCACGAGAATCGCACGATCCGGGGCCGTACGCGGATCCACAGGAGTCGCATGGTGCGCGCGAACTCGCCTGGCGGGCGCTCGGGCCTCGGGCCCCCCCTGATTCTCCACATCGAGGCGGGGCCGACCTTCGGGGGCTCGACCCTGGCCTTGCAGAACTACCTCGAGCACGCGGACTCCTCCCGCTTCACCCACGATGTGCTCTTCCATGCCGACGTCCCGGGAACTCGAGAGATCCGCGCCCACAGCCGCCGCTTCCTCTGCCTGCGGCTCCCGGCCCCGGCCGACTGGGATCGCACCGCGGCGGAGATTGAGGAAACCGCCGGCCCGCCTTCACGCCTCCGGCGCGCGGCGAAACA
>JAZDGX010000086.1:0-46003 GCA_043806645.1 Candidatus Eiseniibacteriota bacterium
CTGACCTACCTGAGCTGCATTCCGAATCTCGTCGTGGCGGCCCCTTCCAGCGGGGCCGAGTTGCGCGATCTGCTGCGCACGGCGATCGACTACGACCGGGGTCCCTTCGCGATTCGTTATCCCCGCGCCGCCGTTCCCGACGCTGACGCCCTCGGGCATCCCGCCCGGCCGGTGGAGATCGGTCGCTGGGTGTCGCTGCGACCCGGAACCGACGGGCACCTGCTGGCGGTCGGGCCGATGGTGGCGGCTGCATGGGACGCCAGCGATTTGCTGGCCGCCGCCGGCTTGTCGTTCGGCGTCGTCAACGCGCGGTTCGTCAAGCCGCTGGATGTCGAGATGCTCAGAGCCCTGGCCGGCGAGCCGGGCCTGCTGGTGACGATCGAAGAGAACGTGCTGAGCGGTGGATTCGGATCGCGCGTAGGTGCGGCGCTTGGCGAGTGCGCCGGCTCGCGCGCGCCCGAGTGCCGATTGTTGCATCTGGGGCTTCCGGATCAGTTCGTCGAACATGGATCGCGCGACGGACTGCTCGAGTCGGTGGGCTTGACGCCCGCCGGCATTGCCGGGAGGATTCGGGAGGCCTTGAGCGAACTGAAGCGGTTTCCGCCGGACCTGCGGCTTGCCGACGAGCCGGGGGCGAAGCTGCCCGCGGTCCGCTGGAGCGCCTCGTGAGCGCGGGCGCCGGAAGGGGCAAGGCATGAAAGACGTCGAGAAAGTCGTGGTGCTGGGCACGGGACCGGCGGGGCTGACGGCGGCCATCTACCTCGCGCGCGCGCAAATCAACCCTCTCGTCGTGGACGGGGCTTCCCCCGGGGGGCAGCTCATGATCACGAGCGAAGTGGAAAACTACCCCGGCTTTCCCGAGGGCATCACCGGCCCCGAGTTGGTGGAACGGGTGCGCAAACAGGCCGAGCGCTTCGGCGCTCGCTTCATGTTCGGCCGCGTGACCGTGGCCGAGTTGCGCTACGAGCCGCTCCGGCTCGATCTGGAAAGCGGGGAGCAGGTGCGCTGCCAGGCGCTGATCATCTCCACGGGCGCCACGGCGCGCTGGCTGGGGCTCGAATCGGAGACCGCCTTGCGGGGTGCGGGCGTGAGTGCCTGCGCGACATGCGACGGCTTCTTCTTCCAAGGCAAGCACGTTCTGGTCGTGGGTGGGGGAGACACGGCGATGGAGGATGCCCTCCATCTGACGCACTTCGCCAGCCGGGTCACGGTCGTTCATCGGCGCGGGGAGCTGCGCGCCTCGAAGTACATGGCGCAGAAAGCCATGGAGCATGAGAAGATCGACTTCATCTGGGATTCGGTCATCGAGGAGATCCGCGATGCCGGCCAGAAGCGGGTCACGGGGGTCATGCTGCGCAACGTCCGCTCGGGGCAGCCATCGGAGCTCGCCTGCGACGGTGTTTTTGTCGCGATCGGACACCAGCCCAATACGCGCTGCTTCACCGGGCAGCTGGACATGGACGAGAACGGCTACCTGATCACCCGACCGCGAACGACGAAGACCAATCTCAGCGGAGTGTTCGCGGCCGGCGATGTGGCCGATCTCCGCTATCGGCAGGCGATCACGGCGGCCGGGAGCGGCTGCATGGCGGCGATCGATGCCGAGCGCTATCTCGGCGGGGAACCCTGGTAGGGTGGGCGACGGGCCGGCGCAGCGGGGAAGAACGCCGGCGGCCCGCGCCGATGACAGGCGCCGGACCCTGCCGGCGGGTTGAGCGGGCCCAGTGAGGGACGATGTCGGTGCGTAAGATCATCACCTACGGACACACGACGCTGAGCCGGCGTGCGACGGAAGCGCAAGACGTCGATGCCGTGGTCCATGCGCTGGTCGAGGATCTCTTCGAGACGATGTACGGCGCCCGCGGCATCGGTCTGGCCGCGACGCAGGTCAACGAGCTCGTCCGCGTGGCCGTGGTCGATCCGACCACGACCGACGAGCCGGGCACCCGCGCGCTGGCCCTGATCAATCCCACGGTCGTCGAGTATTCGGGCGCCGAAGTGTTCGAGGAGGGTTGTCTGAGCGTGCCGGGGGTCTATGCGGATGTCCAGCGGCCCGAGCGCATCCTGCTCAGGTTTGTCGACCGCGATGGCCGCCAGTGCGAGGAGGAATTCGAGGGGAGGATGGCGCGCGTCATCCAGCACGAGATCGATCACCTCGACGGCCGGCTGTTCATCGATCGGCTGTCGAAGATGAGACGGGCGCTGCTGACCAAGAAGCTGCGGGAGATCCGCGGCGATTCGTCGAGTTCGCCCTCTTCATAGTTCCGGCCGGACCTCCGGTCGCAGGATTCCGTTCGAGACGCGGCGCACCCTCGTTGCGGACGGCGTGTCGCGGGACCGGGAGGGACGGCACGGTCGTGCGAGGCGCGGGATTCCCGGGCCGACAGGGGAGGAGCAGTTTCGTGTCCGAGGAAGACGGAAGTTCCCCGCGGGAGGGTCCTCCCCCGTACGTCCCGCACTCGCACGCCGGCCCCGCGGCGGCGCACGCGGAGGTGTGGCCTGCCATGGAGGCCGAGCAACTGCGTGGTTTTCTGGCCGCGGCGGCGAAGCTCTGGCTCGCCCACGACGGCCTCTGGTTTCAGGCAGTCGAGAAGCGCTGGGGCTTGGAAGAGGCGATCGCCTGTGATCGCGATGCCTGGGAACGCTTCTCTCCCCTGGAAGCGCGCCGGATCGGGGAGCTCATCGGACTGGCGCCCGGGGGTGGCTTGCAGGCGCTCGAGCAGGCCCTCGCGCATCGGCTCTACAGCCATCTGAACCGCCAACGCTGCGAATGGCCGGCCCCCGACCGGTTGGTCTTGCGGATGGAGACGTGCCGCGTGCAGGATGCGCGCCGGCGCAAGGGGCTGGCCGATTTTCCCTGTCGGAGTGTGGGCCTCGTCGAGTACGAGACATTCGCCCGTGCGATCGATGCACGCATCCGTACGCGCTGCATTTCCTGTCCGCCCGATCCCCGCGCGGCAGAACATGTGTGCGCCTGGGAATTCACGCTGGAAGCCGGATCAGGGGACTGATGGAACCACGCCTCGCCGAAAGGGACTGGCGCATCGGCTGCGACGTTGGCTCGACCGCCGTCAAGGTCGTGCTGCTCGGCGCGGACGGCCGCGAGTGCGTATGGCGCTCGTACCGGCGCCACGGGACGCGCCAGGCGGTCGCCGTCGTCCGCCTGCTGCGGGAACTGGACGCGGAGCGCCCCGGCGCGCTGGAGCGCGCACGGCTCTTCTTCACCGGCAATGGTGGCCGCACCCTTGCGCAACGCTCGCACGCCGGCTTCGTCCAGGAAGTGAATGCGGTGGCCGAGGCGACCGAGCGTCTCTACCCGGAGACCGGTTGCATCGTCGACCTGGGCGGGCAGGACGCGAAGATCATCCACTGGCAGAAGGACGCACGCACGGGCCGCCGGCGGAAGTTCTTCAGCATGAACGACAAATGCGCGGGGGGGACCGGCTCGATCATCGACCGGATCGCGGCCAAGGTCGGTCTTTCATCCGCAGCGCTGGGGCAGATCCGGTGCCTGCGCCCCTCGGTGCATCGCGTGGCCGCGCGCTGCGGCGTCTTCGCTGAAACCGACGTCAACAGCCTCCAGAAGCAGGGGATCCCGGCCGAGGAGCTCATCCACGCGCTCTTCGAGGCCATCGTCCAGCAGAATCTGAGTGTGCTGGCGCGCGGGGTGACGTTGCGGCCGCCGGTGCTCCTGCTCGGCGGCCCACATGCCTTCCTGCCGGGCCTGGTCGACACCTGGCGTCGCGAGTTGGCCGCGCTGTGGGACGAGCGGGGAATCGCCCGGCCGGCGGGGGAGGAGAGCGCCATCGCGGTCCCGGAGGAGGCCTGCTTCTTCGCGGCGCTGGGGTGCGTCCCGGGCGCCGGCGCGCCGGCGCCCGCGGGGGGGGAGATCTCGGCGGCCGAAGCGCTGAGCGCATTGGAGGCGTTCCTGCACACGCGCGCCTCCGAAGTGGGGGCGCCGCCGCTGCTGCACAGCGAGCACGAGCGCCGGGAGATCGCCGCCCTCGCGCGGCAGGCCGGCCCGCGCGGGTTCGGCCCCGCCCGCGGTCCCCACGAGGTGATCCTCGGCCTGGATGCCGGCTCGACCTCGACCAAGGCGGTAGCGCTCGATGTGGAAGGAAACCTGCTCGCCAAGGCGTACCGCCTGTCGGGGGGCGATCCCTTGCGCGATGCGCAGGCCGTCCTGGGCGAGATCGCGCGGCAGGCGGAATGCGCGGGCACCCGGTTGGAGGTGCGCGGCTTCGGCGTCACCGGCTATGCGAAGGACCTCCTGGGCACGCTCCTGGGCGCGGATCTGATCCTCGTCGAGACGGTCGCGCACGCGCGCAGCGCGCTCACGATCCGTCCGGATGCCGAAGTGATCGTCGATGTGGGCGGCCAGGACATCAAGGTCCTGATTCTGCGCGAAGGCCGCGTGCGGGATTTCCGCTTGAACAGCCAGTGTTCCGCCGGCAATGGCTACTTCCTGCAAAGCACGGCCGCACGCTTCGAGATCCCCCTCGATGATTTCGCCGCGACCGCCTTCTGCGCCTCGCGCTGCCCCGAATTCCACTTCGGGTGCGCCGTCTTCCTCGAGTCCGACATCGTCAATTTTCAGCAGCTCGGGTGGGCGCCCGGGGAGATCCTGGCCGGACTGGCGCGTGTGCTGCCGAAGAACGTCTGGCTGTATGTCGTCGGGGAACCGAATCTCGCGCGGCTCGGACGGATCTTCATTTTGCAGGGGGGCACCCAGCGCAATCTCGCCGCCGTGAAGGCGCAGGTCGATTTCATTCGCGGCCGCGTACCGCAGGCCGACGTGCACGTCCATCCCCACGCGGGCGAGGCGGGGGCGATCGGCGTGGCCCTCGAGATCCTGGAGCGTGGGCTGTGGAGGTCCCGCTCACACTTCCCCGGCCTGCGCACGGCGTGCGACATGGAAGTCCGCGAGCGCTCCGAACTGGCGAGCCGCTGCCCGGGCTGCCCGAACCGCTGCGCGCGCACGGTTCTCGAGGCGCGATCTCCCGGCCGGGATTTCCGCCGGTTCGTGGTCGCGCCCTGCGAGGTGGGGCGGCGTCTGGCGCTGGAGGAGGGCGAGCGGGAAGAGGAGGGTGCGGCGGCTCTGCGAAGCGGGTCCGATCCTGGGCCGGAGGCAGCGTCCGGCGTGCCGCGGGCCCCCGATTTCGCCGCCCAGGCCGCGCGCATCGCATTCTCCCGCAACCCGCACCTTTCGCCGCTCCCGTCCACCGGGCCCGGGAACAACGGACGCCGGTGGGGCCGGCGTGCGCGACACCGGAGGGCCGGGGAGCGCGATCGCATCCGCATCGGGCTGCCTCGGGCGCTCAATCTCCATCAGGTCGCTCCCTACTTCATCGCCTACATGCGAGCGCTCGGACTCGGCCCCGAACAGATCATCATCTCGCGCCCCACCACCGAGAGCCTCTTTCGACGGGGGTCGCGGCGCGGCGCGATCGACACCTGCTATCCCTCGAAAGTCGCCTTGGCGCAGGTGCACGAGCTCATCCAGCCGCCGCGCGCCGACTGGATCTTCTTCCCGATCCTGGTGAATCTTCCGGCGCAGCTTCACCCGGTGGTCGACGCATGGGTTTGTCCCACCTCCCAGGCGACCCCCGAAGTCGTCAAGGCGGCATTCTTGCGGGAGGAGGACCTCTTCGCCCGGCAGGGGCTGCGCTACTTCGACCCTGTGTTTCATATGGGAGAACCGCGCCTCTTCGAGCGGGAGATGCACCGTTTCTGGGGCCCGCTGTTGGGGGTCGGAGCGAAAGAGAATCGCTTGGCGCTGGAGCAAGGGGCGGGTGCGCTCGAGCATGCGCTCGAGCGGCTGCGGGCGCGGGCGCTGCTGGAGATTCACCGGTTGGAACTGGAGCGCCGGGTCGGCATCGTCGCCCTCGGACGGCCCTACCATGACGATCCGGGACTCAACCACGGGATCCTCAGGGATCTGAACCACCGCGGCTACCCGATCTTCACCGTGGGGTCGTTGCCGCGTCATCCCGACTTCCTGCAGCGTCTCTTCGGCGAAGAGATCGATCGCGGCGCGATCCGCGGGCCCTTCGACATCTCGGATGTCTGGAAGAACTCGTTCAGCGCGAACTCGAACCAGAAGGTGTGGGCCGCCAAGGTGGTGGCGCGCCACCCGAATCTCGTCGCCCTGGACTTGAGCAGCTTCCGATGCGGGCACGACGCTCCCATTCTGGCGACCGTCGAGGCGATCCTCGAGGCGGCGGGCACGCCCTATTTCACCTTCCACGACATCGACGAGAACCGGCCGAGCGGGGCGATCCGTTTGCGCGTGGAGACCATCGACTACTCGCTCAGGGAATACGAACGGCGCGCGTTGGGGCGGTCGGAAAGAAGCCGGGAGAGGCCCAAGGTCATGTCGGAGTCGGGGCGGCGCGATCGAGCGTTGGCTTCACCGATGGCGCGCGTGTAGAGCGTGTAGAGATGGACGCTGGTGCGCCCGCGCAGGCAGGCGGGCCGCAGGCTTGAGGCGGCGGACCAGAGAGGCGGCGGACGAGCATGGATGGCAAGACGCCCGAAGCGTGGGAAGCGCAGCCGAGCCCCGCGGAAGTGCGCCACTTCCGTTTGGCCGAGCCCCGCCCCCCCTTCGATCCCAAGGACGGCGGGGTCACGATCCTCTTCGGCGGCCTGACCGAGTCGCACGAGAGGCTGGTCGAGGGCGCCTGGGAGGGCCTCGGGCTGCGAGTCGACGGCCTGCCCGTTCCCGACAACGAGTCGCTCGCGATCGGCCGCGAGTACGGCAATCGCGGCATGTGCAATCCTGCCTACTACACGATCGGGAACCTGATCAAATACCTGCTGCGCCTCCGCCAGGCCGGAGTGCCCGACATCGAGGAACGTTTCGCCTACCTGACCGCCGGGTCGTGCGGTCCGTGCCGCTTCGGGATGTACGAGGCGGAGTATCGCCGCTCGCTGGCGCAGGCCGGCTTTCCCGACTTCCGCGTGCTGGTCATCCAGCAGGCGGAGGGACTCGAACAGTCCGCGGGCGCGAGCGGCCTGCGCCTCGAGCGGCCCCTGCTGCTGGCCCTCGTGCGCGCCCTGATGGTGGGCGACATCCTGAATGAGCTGGGCCACGCGTTGCGCCCCTATGAAGGTGAACGGGGCGCGATCGATGCGGCGCTCGACGAGGGCCGCCGCTGGCTCTACTGGTCCTTCCGCGATCGCGAAAGTCCGCTGCCGGCCCTGCGCCGGCTGCGCCGGCGGCTCGATGAAGTGCCGGTCGACTATCTGCGCGTGAAGCCCAAGGTGAAGATCACCGGCGAGTTTTGGGCGCAGACCACCGAGGGCGACGGCAGCTACCACATGGCGCGCTGGCTGGAGGAGGAAGGCGCCGAAGTGCTCGTCGAGCCGGTCGGCACTTGGATCGAGTACCTGCTCTGGACGCGGCTGCAGCGCAGCCAGGACCGGCGCGGCCTGCCCCGCGAGGGGCGTGAAAGCCACTCCGGATTGCTAGAGCTGCGCCTGAGGCTGGGAGAGATCCTCTTCAACTCGGTCTACAACACCTACCGCGCCGCGGTCGGTTTCCGCACCGAGCCGCTCGCCTCGATGGACGCGCTCGCGCGCTATGCGCACGACTACTACAACACCCGCATCACGGGCGGCGAGGCCTTCCTCGAGGTGGCCAAGACGATCTACTCCGTACGCCGCCGCAAGGCGCACATGGTCGTATCGATCAAACCCTTCGGCTGCATGCCGAGCACGCAGAGCGACGGCGTGCAGGTGAAGGTCCTCGCGGATCATCCCGATGCGCTCTTCGTCTCGGTCGAGACCTCGGGGGACAGCGAGGTGCATGTCAAGAGCCGCGTGCAGATGATGCTCAGCGAGGCGCGCGAACGTGCGCGGCTCGAATTCGAGACGCAGGCGCAACGCCTCGGTCTGACCGCACTCGTCGATCCCGCCACACGCCCCGCCGGACTTCCCGTGCCGTCGGCGATGTCTCCGCTGCCGCGGCGGGAGATCGGCACGGCGACGAACTACCTGTGGTGGTTGCGCCGGCCGGCGGTGCTGCGCTCGCTTCCGGTGCCCTCCGAAATGCTCACCGAGGCCCTCCGGCGACGCCGGCGCGGACCGGAAGAATCGTAGCGGGCACGCGCGCTCGCCTGCAGGAATCTCACGGCGGATCGCCGTGGCGGGACGCTTCCCGAGGGCGGCGCGGTCAGGGGTATTCCGGAAGGCTCTCGGCCGCGCGAATCAAGGACAAGACCTGCTGCGCGGCCCGCTCGATGGGCCCGGGGATCTGAGCGGCGGCGGCATTCATGTGGCCGCCTCCCCCCAACT
Organism: Candidatus Eiseniibacteriota bacterium; assembly: GCA_043806645.1. Lineage (GTDB taxonomy): Bacteria > Eisenbacteria > RBG-16-71-46 > CAIMUX01 > WJJG01 > JAZDGX01. The sequence continues at coordinate 8,296 of JAZDGX010000086.1, forward strand.
GGCGCGCGACGCGATTGACCGGCACGCGCCCCATCGAACGCAGGCTCACTTTCAGAGTGTCGCTCGTTTCCTCCTGCAGGGTGAAGGCCACTTCGACGCCTTCGGTCTCCAGGAGACAGGTGACCAGATCGCGCAAATCGTCGCGGGTGATCTCATCGGATGCGGCCCACGCCCGGGGAATGAAGAGCCAAGCGATCCGCCCCTCATCCTCGCGGCGGGTCTGATCGAGGATCTGGGCGAAGAGGGCGATCTTGCGGGGGGAGCGGGAGGCGAAGAGGTGGCGGTAGACCGTGGCGGCATCCGCCCCCGCCTCGATCAGTGCGGCGGCGGCGTGATGGGCGGTCGCACGCCCGCGCAGGTACTTGAAGGAATTCGTGTCGTAGGCGATGGCTGCATAGAGGCAGGTCGCCGCCTCCGGGCTGAGAGGCGCGCCCAACTCCCGGATCAGGCTCCAGCACAGCTCCCCGGTCGAAGATGCGTAGGGATCGCAGAAGACCTGCGGTTGCCGGCAGGCCGGCGACGGATGGTGGTCTAGAAAAAACGTGGGAAAGGACGCCGTGCGCAGCTGCTCTCCGAGGCTTCCCGCCAGGTCCCAGGCGTGTGTATCGAGGACCAGGGCGAAGTCCGTCTGCGCGAAGAGCGCGTGCCGCTCGGCAGGCGCGACCTGATCCCAGTCGCGCAAGCGATGGGCTCCCGGCAGGAAGCGCAGCCTGGCCGGCACCTCGCCCTGAAGGAAGCCTTCGGCGCGCACGCCCAAGGCCTCCAGGGCGAAGGCAATCCCGAGCTGGCTGCCGATGCCGTCTCCGTCGGGCCCCTGGTGGGTCGTCAGGATGATCTGGCGGGCGTCGCGGATGCGTTCAGCCAATGGCTTCGTTTGCATGGATAGGACTCCGGCGTTTCCCAGCCCGGCCCCAGCCCGGCCAAGCGAACCGGCAAATGTAGCGATCGCGAGCAGTGGGGTCAATCAGCGGAGAATGAGCACCCGCTGGCTGCCCTTTCCCCCGGGGCCTTGGATGGAAAGCCATTACCAGCCGGTTGCCGGGCGGCCGGAAAAGGACGGGGACCACAGGATCTCCTCCGCGTGGGAGGGAGGGAGGGAAAGAACCGTCGTGGCGATCGACCTCCCCTCCAGATCGTGGAGGCGAATGTGGTGAAGGCCCGGCAGGGTGCGTGTGAATTCGATGCGCAGCGGCGCTCGCGACGGGGAGGGTACCCGGAAGACCAATTCCACTCTCGTCGTCTCCGCTGCGGAATCGGGTTCGGGCAAGCGCAAGAGGCCCCAGACGCAGCCGTCGCTCACTTCGGGGCCTTCCGTTTCGGCACCCCAGGCAAGGAGGCGGCGGAGTTCGTCGACGGTCCAATGAAAGTCGAAGAATCCGCCCGGTGGCGCCGCTTCCAGCAGCAGGGCGGCGGCCCCCGCCGCGTGGGGACACGCGGCCGAGGTGCCCCCGAAGGTCGCGATCGTCGCCGTCTGCACGCGGTCGGGGCCGCAGAGCTCCGGTTTGGGTACGCCTGCCTGGTTCGGCCCCTGCGAGCTGAAATCCTCGAGCGAGCCCTCCAGAACGCGGTAGGCGCCCACCGCCAGGACCTCGGGCACATCGGCGGGGATCACGATGCTGCCCTGGGCCGTTCCATGCTCGCCGATCGGGTGGCCGTCGAGGCGGAACAGGCGCAGGTGAGCCTCCTCGGTTCCCCGCACGCGCCGCAGCCGGACGTCGACCACGCTCGCAGGGTGGCTACGCGAGAAGCTGATGTCGTGGTAGGCATAGGGCCAGGTGGCCCCGTAGAGATCGTCGCTCGAAATGGCCCTCGCGCCGTCCTCCCAAATCTCGACCGCGAAGGTCAGAGCCGTCGAGTAGGGCCAACGATCCCAGGTGAGAATGAAATCGAATCCGGATCCCCCCTCGCCGGCCGCGTAATGAATGGACTCGTCTCCCACGGCGAATTCGTTCAGACCGTCGGTATCGGCGTCCTGAAAGTCGCCCTCCCAGTACGCATCGGCCTGGTTTCCCGCGGCGTTCACCCAGAGCATGCCGTCTTCACAAGCGCCTCTGGCGATGTCGCTGACCGTGCCCGTGCCGTCGCCGGGCCCGAAGAACCACCCGATGGAATGGGAGATGACCGAAACGCCCTCGCCGCGGAGCCAGTCGACGGCGGCCGCCAGATCCACCGGCGTGAAGATGTTGACGAGGTAGAGCTGCGCACCGGGAGCCACATCGTGGACGATCTCTGCGCAGGCGGTACCATGATCATCGCCTCCACCGGTCAGATCCCCCTCGCCCGCGGGGCTCTGATAGAAGGAACGTGTCTCGGTGTCGACGGGGATCTCGGTGCCCCAGATCTGCGCCAGGTTTGCGAAACCGAGATCGACGACTCCCACGCGGATTCCCTGGCCGTCGAGTCCGCGCTGGTGATATCGCTGCGCGCCGATCTCGCCCGTCCCCTGGGAAACGATCGCCCCCGACCGTGGGTCGGCCGGGGAAGGGTGCGGCTCGGCGAGCGAGATACCCTTGGGAGGGAGCATGGCGAAGGTGAGGCAGGGCATGCCTCCCAACGCCGGCAGCTCCGCCAGATCGAGTGTGATCTGGGCCCAGGGACCCACATGCCCCTCCCAACGGGCGGAGGGGACGCCGCGCAGGAATTCCTCGCGCAGGGCTTGCGCGTCTCCGCAGTTGCCGCCCGTATCGATCATGAGGCGGATCCTACCCATCTGCGCGAGACGGTCGTCGAGATCGAACCCCGGGCCTCCAGCGCCGCGAGCGCCCTGCGGCTGCGCGGAGGGCTGGTAGAGTCTCAACGCGCGGGGATCGATGCGCGTCGTCCAGGCAGAGGCCGAGCGTTCAGGCTGGGCGGCCCCGGCCTCGTTCGCGGGGAGCGAAGCGGCGTTTGCGAGCAGGAACGCGGCGCCCGCCAGCCAGAGCAGCGCCGGCCGGGAACCGGCAAGGAGTACCCTCCGCGCGAATGCCCGCATGTTTCCCTCCGCGAAATCCCTCACGGCCGTCCGAACGGGGTCCAGCACAATCTCAGCCCGCTCCACCCGCCTTCCATCGGGGTTTCGCGCTCGCGATTGCCGCGCGCCGTGGCGCGATCCGCCGAGGTCCAATTCCAATCGGCAGCGAGGCCCACCGAGCCGGCTCCGCCGAGGCGCGCCCACAGCTCGCCCATCACTCCGGCCGCCAGCCAGCTTGCCGTGGAGTGTCCCGTCGCATCGATCTGCGCCTCGCTGACCGTGGCGTTCCACTCTTCGCGCAACCCGGCCCATGTGAACTGCGGTCCCACTCGAATCATCCATGTGCCATTCAGGTGCTGTTCCCAGGGGATTTGGAGCATCACCGGGAGAAAGAGCACCTGTGTCTCGCTCGCGGCCAGGAATCCGTCCGGATCCCGGTGGGAGGCCCAAGAGCAGGCGACCGCGAGCGTGGGGGAGATCTGGGAGAGCCCGTGGCCACGAAGGATGAAGACAAGTTGGGGCAGCCGATCGTAGAGCGAACGCAGATCCGCATCGTGGAAGCGGAGGATGCCCGTCCCGATGGATGGCGGGCCTACCTTCAGCGATGCACGCGCAGGACCTGCAAGAGCCAGAGCGAGCAGGATCAGCAGGCAGAGCGGCGTTCGTTTTCCAGAGGTCATCTCAGTCCCTCGACGAAGGCCCGACCGGCAGGCCGGGCTTGGTAGACGCAGCCACCCTTCGGACCCGATTCGATCCGGAGCAGGCCGGGGCATCGCGTCGACCATAAGGAAAACCGGATGCGAGCGCAACGGCCCGGCCTCCGCGGGCGGGAATGCCGGGAATCCACGCATGGCGGTGGATTTCTGTGGCCCCCTTCGTATCGCGGCGAGGGCGAGGTCCGCACGTTGGAAAAGCGCATGTCGTTGTAACGGGCTGTGCCGGAATCGGAAAGGGTCAGTGGTTGATGTCGAATCTCAAGCCGGAGCGCCGGGGTTCCGGGAGCTTCCGCATGGCACGGGTCGTGCGCTGTTCTGGTCGGTGCTGCTCTCTCACAGCATCCTGGAACCGCCCGAGGGCGGGGCTCGGACCGGGCAGGCGAGTGCGGGGATTCGTGGCGGCAAGGCATCCTGGGTTGGGCGTATGGATTCTGCCCGCCGCGGTTTTCGGCCTCGGTCAAGTCCGGTCCGAGGCCCTCGGATCTGGTGAATGACAGTTGACTTCCGGCCGTCCGAACCGGTAGTCTGCCCTCAAACGGCTCGCTGCGCCCCGGCGTGGCGGGTCAATCTTGTTGGGTCCGCATCTGGTCCCGCACAACCCTGTAGGAAGGGGGCGATCGTTCGATGCCCGGAGTTCGGGTCAAGGAGGGAGAGTCCTTCGAAAGCGCTCTCCGCCGCTTCAAGAAAAAATGCGAAAAGGCCGGTATTCTCTCGGACCTCCGCAAGCACCAGCACTTCGAGAAGCCGAGTGAGAGGCGCAAGCGCAAGGAAAACGCCGCACGCCGCAAGGCGGTCTCCCGAAGCCGGAGCCGGTAGAGGGGCAGCGTTCCGCATCGCCGCGATCCGTCATTTCATCCGCCGCCGCACGGGGTGACTTCCGCGTCATCGCGTGCTCTGGTGGTTCTTCATCCCCGATCCCGGAGGAACGGGTGGACCAGCACGCCCTGGAGTCTCTCGAGTTCCTCCGCATCCGCGATCTCCTTGTCGAGCGGGCCGCCTCGGTCCGGGGACGTGAGCGGGCGGCCGCCCTGCGTCCGATCGAGGACTTGGAGGGGGTGCGTGAGACGCTGGCGACGGTCGGCGAAGCGTGGGCCCTCGTCTTCTCCGAGCCCACATGGCCGCGCCTTGCCGTGACGGACCTGCGTCCGGCTCTCGCGCGAGCGGCCGTCGCGGGCGCGCTGCTCGAGCCGCCCGAGCTTCTCGCGATCGCGCGACTGCTCTCCGTTGCGCGCGAAGCGCAGCGCTTCTTTGCTACACCGGCGGCCCTGGCCGCTCGGCCGCGTCTCGCGCGATTTGCCGCGCAGCTCTTCGTGGAGCGAGCCTTCGAGGAACGGGTCGAACGCACCTTCGAGCCTTCGGGAGAGATGAGCGACCGCGCCAGCCCCGAACTGCACCGGCTACGGCGCGAGCTGCTGCGCCATCGGCAGCAGGCGAGCGGGCACCTGGAGGAGCTCAGCCGGCGTCTGGGGGCGGGTGAGGAACCGGTGGTCACCCTGCGGGGCGGGCGCTACGTCCTGGGCGTGGCCGCGGCCGAGAAGCGGCGGGTCAAAGGCATCGTGCACGACCGTTCGGCGACGGGCAAGACGGTCTTCCTCGAGCCGCTCGAGATCATCGAAGTCAACAACGCCCTCGCCGAACTGGAAGCCGACGAGCGGCAGGAGATCCGCCGCATCCTGCTCGAGCTGACTTCCTGGGTGGGCGAACGGACGGCACTTCTGCAGGAGACGCTCGAGGCTCTCGGGGCCCTGGATGAATTCGATGCGCGCGCCCGGCTGGCGCGCGACCTGCGCGGCTCCCTTCCCGTGATCGACGAACGCTCCACGCTGCTGCGTATCGTCCAGGGCCGGCATCCGCTCCTCCATCTCGCGCTGGGGGAGCGCGTCGTGCCGCTCGATCTCACCTTGGAGGGCGACCGGCGCGGTGTCATCGTGAGCGGCCCGAACATGGGCGGCAAGACGGTGGTTCTAAAGACCGTCGGCCTGCTTTCGCTGATGGCGTTGGCGGGACTCTACGTTCCGGCACGCGAAGGTACGGTGATTCCCTGGGTCGGCGACGTGCTCGTCGATATCGGCGACGAGCAGTCGCTCGATTCGGATCTGAGCACCTACGGCGCCCGCCTGCGCAACATGGAGGCGATGCTCGCCCGCGCGAACGACCGGACGCTCGTGCTGGTCGACGAACTTGGGGCGGGGACCGATCCGGAGGAGGGCACGGCGCTGGGGCAGGCCCTGCTCGCCGAACTGGGCCGGCGCAGGGCGTTGTGCGTGGTCACGACCCATCATGGGTCGTTCAAGAGCTTCGCCGCCGAGACGCCCGGCTTCGAGAACGCGGCCGTCGAGTACGATCCCGAGAGCCTGCGACCCACCTTCCGCCTGCGCATCGGTCTGCCCGGGCGTTCGCATGCCTTCGAGCTGGCCCGCCGGGAAGGCTGGCCCGAGGCGATCCTCGGCGAGGCGCGCCGGCTCCTCTCGCGGGGGACCGGGGAGACCGACGAACTCCTCGCGCGTGTCGATGCCCACCGGATCGAGCTGGAGCGCGCCCATCAGAAGCTGAAGGAGCAGGAGGCCGCCCTGGAACAGGAGCGCGGTGAGTTCCGCAGGCTCTCACAGGGTTTCCGCGAACGGATGGAAGATGTGCGGATCGCGAAGGCGGTCGAGGAGGACCGCCGGCTGCGCTCCATTCAGGAACTTCTGCAAGCGCTGCGGGCGAATCTCGAAGAACTGGAGCGGGGGGCCGCACGCGAGGATCTCGACCAGACGCGCCGGACGATCCACGCCCGCGAGCGGGAGGCAGCCGAACTGGCCAAGAACCAGCGGCCCATCCCGCGCCGCTCAGCGGCGAAGCCCAGGGCCCCCCTCCCGGCGATGGAGATCGCGCCCGGCCGCAGGGCCTACTCCCGCAGCCTCGGTGTCGACGTGAAGATCCTGGAAGGCGAATCGGGAGCGGACCGTGTGTGGGTCGTGCACCGCGGCATGCGTATCGCGCTCGCCACGCGCGATCTGCTCTCCCTGGGGGCGGAGGAACCGGAGTCGGCCGGCCCCGGTGGGAGCGGGACAGCGGTCGCCCGTGGCGGTTCGCGGGTATCCGCTGCCCCGCGGGACATTCGGGAAGAGGTGCAGGCCCAGATCCATGCCGAGATCGACCTGCGCGGGCTGAGCGCGCAGGAGTGTCGCGAGCGGTTGGACCTCTATCTGGACCGGGCGATCCTGGCCGGCTATCCCCGCGTGCGGATCATCCATGGCAAGGGAGAGGGGATTCTCAGGCGGACCGTGCAGCAGATGCTCAAGGAGCACCGGCTGGTGAGGGACTACCGGGACGGAGAAGGGGCCGAGGGGGGTTGGGGAGTCACAATCGCGCTGCTCGGGGAACCGGGAACCGGCGCCGCAGACACACCCGCTGCGGGAAGCGGATCGGGCGAGGGATGACGAGCGGAGGTTCCTGAAGCGTCTTCGGTTCGGAGGATGCGCATCCATGGCAGGGCACGATCGCGACGTCGTCGTGGAAAGAGTCCGCGAGGCGGTCGATATCGTCGAGTGGATCGGGACCCATGTCGAGCTGCGTCCGGCGGGGCGCAACTTCAAGGCGCGTTGTCCGTTTCACCAGGAAAAGACGCCCTCCTTCATCGTCAGTCCCGACAAACAGGTCTTTCACTGCTTCGGCTGCGGGGTGGGGGGCGACGTCTTCAGCTTCGTCATGAAGCATGACGGGCTTTCCTTCCCGGAGGCTCTCGAGCTCCTCGCACGCCGCGCAGGGATCGCCTTGCCCGAGCGCGCGGAGCGCGAGGGACCGAACAAGGCCGAGTTGATCGCGGCGCTGCGCGAGGCGGTGCGCTTCTACCGGGGGCAGTTGCGCTCGGCGGCGGCCGAGGTCGCGACAACATACTTGCGCAATCGCGGGATGCCGGGCCGGATTCTCGATCTCTACTACGTCGGCTATGCGCCGCCGGAGGGGCGCGCGCTCCTCGATCACCTGTCGTCGCGCTTCTCGCGAGAAGTACTGACCCAGGCCGACCTGATCGGGGCCACCGAAGAGGGACGCCTCTACGATCGCTTCCGCGGGCGCATCATGATGCCGATTCTGGGGCGCAGCGGGGAACCGATCGCTTTTGGGGCGCGGGCGATCAAGCCCGAGACGGAACCCAAATACCTGAACTCCCGCGAGACGGCGGTCTATCGCAAGCGCGGCGAGTTGTTCGGGCTGCCGCAGGCGCGCCAGGCGATTCGCAAGACCGGCGCGGTGTTGGTGGTGGAAGGCTACTTCGACGTCCTCAGCCTCGCTGGCGCCGGCCTCTATCATGCCGTCGCTCCCTGCGGCACGGCCTGGAGGATGGAGCACACCGAGAGCCTTCTCAGGCTGCGGGAGGGCTCTCGCATCATCTTCCTGTTCGATGGGGACGCCGCGGGGCGCACGGCCGGCTGGCGCGCCCTGGGCGCGACGCTGCCGCGGCACGTCGAGGTCGAGATGGCCCTGCTGCCCCCGGGCAAGGATCCGGATGATCTGGTGCGCGGGGGAGAGGTGGAGCGGTTGAAGGAGGTACTGGCGGCGCCGCTTACGCCGGTGGCCTTCGGGATCGAGGTACTGCGCGGCGAAGGGCTGGCCGGTTCGGCGCTGCTTACGCGCATTGCCGAGATGGTCTCCCGGGTGGGCCAGGGCATCGCCCGGGAAATGATGATCGATGAGGTTGCGGAACGCGGGCGCCTTCCGGTGCGTACACTGCGGCGGGAAGTGGAGGCCCTGCGATCGCGCCTCGACCGCCGTTCTCCCGGCACGGCACCCTCCGATCCGCTCGGGTCCCCGCCCCCCCGGATGAGCCCGCTCGAGGAGCTGCTGCTGCGCCAAATCCAAGCCGAGCCGGCGGCCGCGGGGGCACTCGTCGAGGCCGCCCGAGGGGTGCCGGGGGTCGGCGCGGGCGTGCGCAACGTTCTGGTTTGGGTCGAAGACCGCATCCGGGAGGGGGACCCTCCCGCGCCGCCCGAGCTGCTGCGACGGGTCCGCGCCGAGCTGGGGGACGGGGTCGAAGCCGGCTTCCTGCTGGCCGAGGACCTGCCGGCCCCCAATGCGCGCCTCCGGCAGGATCTGCTGCGCCGTCTGCGCGAGCAGGCGCTCGAGGCGGAAAACGAGCGCATCGGGTATGAGATCCGCAGCCTGGAGAAGGAGGGCGCCGGGCCCACCGGAGGGGGGGGCTCCGGAGGTGAGCACCTGGCGGGACTCCTCGCTCGCAAGCAGGCGCTGGCCCAGGAGCTGGGGCGCCTCCGACAAGGGGAGGAGAGGACGGGCTAGTTCGATCGCGCCGATGTGTGGACAAGACCTGCCCAATCGGGGTATAGTTGAAAGGTTATGCCTGGAGGGCTAATTCGCATGCCTCAGACCACGAAGGACCGGTCGATCGCCGATCTCAAAGGCCTCGCGCTCCGCCAGGGTTTTCTGACGGAGGAACAGGTGCTGGCGGGCATCGATCCGACCCAGGATGCCGAGGTCCAGATCGACCGGATGGATGAGGCCTTCATCCTCATGCGCGAGTTGGGGCTCGAGATCTTCGAATCGGAGGAGGAGGCCCGGCGCCGGGTGCGCAAGTCGCGGGCGCCGGTCGACCAACACGCGGTGGCCAAGGCAGTCCCCGCGCAGGCCGTGCGCTACGATGATCCCGTCCGCATGTACCTGCGCGAGATGGGGCGCGTTCCGCTGCTCGATCGCGAGGGCGAGGTGCGCATCGCCATGCGTATCGAAGCTGCCGAGGGGCGGATCAAGTCGACCATGTTCCTCCTGCCCTGGGCCGTGGCCGAGCTCGAGACGACGGCCGAGAAGCTCAAGGAGGGCAAGGCCAAGCTCGAGGACCTGGTCCAGGTGGACGTGGGAAGCTGGACCGCGGACTTCTCAAGCAAGAAGGAGCGGCGCCAGGCCATTCAGACGGTGATCCGCATCCTCCGGCGCCATCAGGAATATATCAAGTACTCGGAGCAGCTCAACCGGCGCCATCCGGAAAAGAAGCGCCTGCAACTCGAGGGGCTGCGCGAGAAGGCCCGCAAGCGTCTCACCGAGGAGATCGGCAAGTTCAGCGCGAGTCCGCGTCTGATCGGACGCGTGAGCGACCGCCTGAGACGTGAGGAGGAGCGGCTGCGCGAGGCGCAGCTCGAGTTGCATCAACTGGAGCACCAGCTGACCGGTTTGCGCGAGCGCCGCAGCGGGCCCGAGGGCAAGGGGCGCAAGGCGAAGGGCGCGCGCGTGGCCGTTGCGACGGGCAAGCGATCCGGCGCGGCGGGCTCGGCCTACGACGAAGCCGAACTCGGCAAGTCGGCCCGCAACGCGCGCCGCAAGCTGCGCCGCATCGAGGGTGAGGGCGGCATGCCCGCCGAGCGCATCCGGGAGCTGATCCGGGAGATCCGGCAGGCCGAGGCGGAGCGTGAACAGGCGAAGAAGGAGATGATCGAGGCCAACGTGCGCCTGGTGATCTCGATCGCCAAACGCTATACCAACCGCGGGCTCGAGTTCCTCGACCTGATCCAGGAAGGCAACAGCGGTCTCATGCGCGCGGTCGACAAGTTCGACTATCGCAAGGGCTACAAGTTCTCGACCTACGCCACCTGGTGGATTCGCCAGGCGATTACGCGTGCGATCGCCGATCAGGCGCGCACGATCCGCGTGCCGGTGCACATGATCGAGGCGATCAACAAGGTGGTGCGCACTTCGCGCAAGATGGTGCAGGACTTGGGGCGCGAGCCCTCGCCGGAGGAAATCGGCGCCAAGCTCGATTTGCCCCCCGACAAGGTGAAGAGCGTGCTCAAGGCGGCGCAGGAGCCGATCAGCCTCGATCGTCCCATCGGCGAGGATGATGATTCAAACCTGGCCGACTTCATCGAAGACACGGGCGCCGTCTCGCCCGCGCATTCCGCCACCTTCGCCATGCTGCGCGACGAGGTGAACGAGGTTCTCGATACCTTGACCAAGCGCGAGGCGCGCGTGATCCGCTTGCGCTTCGGCCTGACCGAGGATGGCTGTCCCCGGACCCTCGAGGAAGTGGGCGCGTTCTTCAATGTCACGCGCGAGCGCATCCGGCAGATCGAGGCCAAGGCGCTGCGCAAGCTGCGCCATCCGACCCGGCGGCGCAGACTGCAGGCTTTCCAGGAAGTGATCTGAGCAGTGCCCCGCCGGGTTCTGGCGGCGGGAGGAGCCCGGCCCCGAGGTCTCCTTGACCCTATCCCCGGGCATCTGCTAGATTGCCGCTGCTTGCCGCGGCTCGGAGAGGGCCCATAGCTCAGGGGTTAGAGCCGCCGGCTCATAACCGGCTGGTCCTTGGTTCAAATCCAAGTGGGCCCAATACGGCGGGAGCATGGTTGCGAACGGGCGGTTAGCTCAGCTGGCAGAGCATCGGCATCACAAGCCGGGGGTCACAGGTTCAAGTCCTGTACCGCCCATGAAAGACGATCCGGTACCCGGCGGCGGGTCCCGGCGGGGAAAGGGCGCGCCGCGGAGCGCGCCTTTTTTTTGTCCCGGCGGTTCACCCATCCCGGGTGCGCCACCCTTTTCGAGACCGGCCCCACGCCCCCGCGCGGGACACGCGAGCCGGAATCAGGTGAATTGAACATGCAAGATCAAGTGGCGGTGTTGATCGAATTGAGGCAGGTCGACGATCGTCTCCAGACCATGCGCGCCAAAGCCGAGGCACGTGCGGCCGATCTGCAGCGGCTGCAGAAGGAGGCCGACGCCGTGCGCGCGTCGCTGGCGCAGGAACAGGCGAAGCTCGCGCAGGCGCAGCGGAGTCATCGGGAGGCCAACGCGAAGATCGAGGACTGTCGTCTGGAGAAGGTGCGTGCCGAGAAGGCGCTGGGCAACGTGAAGAACAACGATCAGTACCAGGCGTCCTTGCGCGAGATCGCGAGCATGGAGCAGAAGGCGCGGGAATGGGAGGACGTCGTCCTGGAGCTGATGGAGGTCGAGGAGGCTGCGCAGAGGACGATCGCCCGGATCGCGGCGGAGGTGAAGGAGAAGGAGAACGTCGCAGGCGCAGAGGGTGCCCGTCTGGACGAGAATCTGCGGGTCCTGAAGGGGCAGGAGGGTGAATTGGGTGCGGCGCGGTTGGCGCTGATCGAGCGACTCGGCCCTCAGGTTCGCAGCAAGTACGATCGCCTGACGGCGGCGAAGGGTGATGCGATCGTTCCGGTGCTGCGCGGCTCCTGCGGCGGATGTCACTACAATCTTCCGCCCCAGACGGTGAACGAAGTGCGCCAGAAGAACCGGATGATCCTGTGCGAGGGTTGCGGTCGCATCCTGATTTGGCCGGGCGACTAGGGCCGGCCGCGGGCGCTCCTTTTCCGGGGCGCGCGGCGCCCGGGCGCGGTATAGTGAAGTGAGGCTGGAGTCGGTGAGGTGGTCGCGGGGCCCGCGCGGGTCCCGAGGAAAGTCCGAGCTCCGCAGGGCAGGGTGCTGGGTAATCCCCAGTGGGAGCGATCCCAAGGAAAGTGCAACAGAAAGCAGACCGCCGCGAGCGGTCGTCCGGTGACCCGGGGGGCTCTCGCGGTAAGGGTGAAACGGTGAGGTAAGAGCTCACCAGCGCCGGGGGTGATCCCGGCGGCTAGGCAAACCCCACCCGGAGCAAGACCAAATAGGGGAGGATGAGGTGGCCCGCCTCGCCAGGACTCCCGGGTAGGTTGCTCGAGGCGCCCGGCAGCGGGCGTCCCAGAGAAATGACCACCGCGGACCCGGTCCGCACAGAACTCGGCTTACGGCCGGCTCCAGCCTCGCGTTCTTCTTGAGTTCCGGATGGCCCGGCCAAGCCTGCAAGAATGGCATCGCCCTCCTCGGGCGGTCGTACGGATCGATGGGATGCGCTCCGAGCTGCACCGTTTTCTCCTGGGATTCCTGATCGCGCTGGCGTTCGCATCGCTCCATCTGCTTGCGCCCGGTTCCGACGTGATTCCCCTGACCGGAGACAGCGCGACCTACCATCGCCTCGCGGAAGGGATCGAACGGCTGCTGAAGAGCCGTGAACTGATGAGCGGCCTGTTCACCGGCGGCATCGAGCCGGGAGTACGCGAATCGCTTGGCATCGATCGCTGGGAATTCCAGCACGCGGCGGGGTACGTCTTCCCGCTGGGAGCGCTCTACTCCCTCTTTCCAGCCAACCTGGGCGTGGGGCGCGCACTCGGAGTGATCCTCTACGCGCTTTCCGGCGGGCTCACGCTGATCATCGCCGGCAGACTGCTGGGCCGCCGTCTGGCCTGGATCGCCCTGGCGGCCTACCTGCTTTACCTTCCCTTTCTCTACTTCGGGCTCGGCATTGCGACCGAGGGGCACGCCGCCTTCCATGTGCTGCTCGTGGTCTGGCTGCTGCTCCGGTTCCACCGGCGCATGGGCCGCGCCGAAGCGCTCTGGTTCGGGTTCGGGATCGCTTTGTTGGGCCTCGCCAAGGCGACCTATCGGCCGCTGGCTCTGCTGCTCTTTCTGGGCGAGGCGCTATGGCTGCTGCGTGAAGGCAAGCGCGCTCTGCTCGCGAGGCTGGGGGCCGGATTCTGCGCCCCGCTTGCGGCATGGGTCGCGGCGTTGGCCCTGGCGGGAATCTCTCCCAGCCCCTTCGGGGTGGGCAGCGATCATGCGCTGCGAACCTTCCGCGGCAACAACGTGGTGGATCAGGGCTGGGAATCGACCGGCATCGGGGATTCGATCAGCCGGGAGTTGGAAGAGGCGGAGCTCGCCGCGCGATCCGAGGGCGGAGATCTGGCATGGGATGACGCGTCGCGGGAACGGGTCTACTGGGGCGCTCTGCGCCGAACGATCGCCCGCTATCCGGTCGAGTGGGTGGGACTCGTGGCCGAGAAGGCGGGGCTCTTCTGGCAGTACCCGGCCCGAAAGACCTTCGTACGCACCTTTCTGGGGGCATGGCCGATCCCGCGCGGCCTTCATGCGGCGTTCATCCCGCTGGCCCTTCTCGGCATCGCCGCCGTGGCGTGGCGAAGGAGCGCCTATTGGGTCCCGGGAGCGATCCTGATCGCGGCGACCACCATGCATGCCCTGACCCACATGGTGGCGCGCTACCACCTGCCGCTGCTTGCGCTCGGGATGATCTTCGGGATCCTCGGCGCCAAGAGCCTCGTGGTGGCGCTGCTGCGTGCTCACCGGTGCCGTGCCTGGCCCGGGGTCTCGATCCTGGTCTGGGGGCCGGGCGCCGCGCTGGCCTTCGTCCTGGGAAGCTGGCTCCTCTCTCCTCCGTGGGTTTTCACGCCGGCGGTGGGGAGGATCGCCTACCGGATCGGGGCGCTCCTCCAAGGCGGATCGATTCTGCTCTTGGCTCCGCCGGCGATCGCTTGGGCGGGAAGACTCTACCGCGCGCGCCGGTGCCGGGCGTGGGCCCTCGGGGGCGTGGCCGTTCTCTGCGCGCTTCCCGTGGCAGGGACGGCCCTTGCCAAGCGCGACTGGGATGAAGTGGCGATCCTGCTCACCCGGCCGGGGGACGCGCTGGTGCAGGAGATCGTGCTTCCCAAGGGAGCGCCGGGCGAGCGGGCGTGGGAAGAGGCCTGGCTGGAAATCGACATGCTGCGCTCGTTGCAGGGCTCCTTCGAGCTGGACGTTCTTGTGCAGGGCGAGCGTGTCCACGCCTTCAACGATTCGCTGGAAGGGGGCTACGCGAGCTTCCTCTTCGATCCCCGGGTCCATGCGGCGGAGGAGCGCTTCCGCCGCGTGGCCGAACGATGTCGGGACTTCGTCTCGGGCTGGTGCAATCCGCGCTATGGCGCGCGCAGTCCCGGATACGACTACTTCCGTCGCTGGGTGCCGGTGCCGGTGTCCCCGGCGCTTCTGGACGCAGACACGATCCGCGTGGAATTGCGTCTGGTGCGTTCCGTCGCGGGGGCCTGGGTGAAGGTCTACAGCGACCGCTACCCCGAAACGCCGCGGGGCTTCACCGGTCCCGCGATGGGGGAGAACCCATACGATCATTCCCACTATCGCATGGAGTTCCTCGCCGGAGATCGCGAGCGGATGGATTCCCGCCTGACGCGCACGCGCCTGCTCGCCAGCTCGAGCGCGCGAACGCTGCATTGCCGGGACGGAGAGTGCGGCCAGGACCTCGACCCAGGGTGGCGTGTACTGAACGGAGAAGCGCGCCTGCGCATCCGCTGCCGCAGAACCGGGCGGCTGGTGGCCGGCCCGGCTCCCGAAGGCGCGCGCGTCCCGACCTGGACGACGGCCGCGGAGGGTGAGGATCTCGATCCGCAGAGCATTCGCCGCTTCCAGGCCTGGAGGGAGTACTTCATTGACGGCACGCAGGTGTTCTGAGACGCGCCGCGGCTGCGGGAGTTGGATCGCCGCCGGTCTCGTGCTGGCCCTGTGCGCCGGGGCCTCGGCCGCGGAGGCCCAGTACATCCGTTTCGGCAAGAACAAGGTCAACTACCGCGAATTCGACTGGGCCGCGCTGCGCAGCGAACATTTCGATCTCTACTACTATCCGGAGGAAGAAGAACTCGCCCTGATCGCGATCGGCATGGCCGAGGAGAGCTATCGCGTCCATCGCGAGCGCTTCGTGCATGAAGTCGAAGATCGCATTCCGATCATCCTGTACAGTAGCCAGCACGATTTCGAGCAGACCAACATCACACCGATGATCATTCCCGAAGGCGTGGCCGGCCTCACCGAGTCGATGCGCGGGCGCGTGCTGATGCCCTTCGACGGCTCGCTGAGCGATTTCTCCCGCACCCTGGAGCATGAATTGGTGCACGCCTTCCAGCTGTCGATGGCCGAGCGGCTCCATCGGGACCGCGGCCAGACCCGCAGCGCCGGAATGCCGCTCTGGTTTACGGAGGGACTGGCCGAGCATTGGTCCGGCAACCGGAGCCCCGACGGAGACATGATTCTGCGGGACCTCGTGATCAGCGGAAATCTTCCGTCGATCGCCGGCATTCCCGAATACGACGGGACCTTCGCCCTTTATAAGATCGGTCAATCGTTGGTGCAGTTCATTGCCGAAACATACGGCGAAGACAAGCTCGCGCTTTTCTATACGGAGAAGTGGAAGGCGCGCCGGTTCGAGGATCTGCTGGCCGAGGTGCTGGGGGCCGATCTCGAAGAGGTGGACGCGCGCTGGACCCAATGGTTGCGCCGGCGCTACTACCCCGACGTCCTGGAAGTGGAGCCGCTGCTGCCCACGGCGCAGCGCGTTTCGATCTGGGGCATGGAGCTGAAGCCGACCCCGATTCCCGACAGTCTGGAGGGCGTGAGCGGCGATTTCGTCTTCATCTCACCGCATTCGGGCTATGTGAACATCTATTCGGGTACGCTCGAAGAGGGGGGCGGGGAGCCACGGGTGCTGATCGAGGGCGAACGCAAGCCCGAGTACCTCTCCTTCCATGCCTACCGCAGCCGCATGGATATCTCCGCGACGGGGTGGCTCGTCTTTTCCTCGCATTGCGGGCGGCGCGATGAACTCTCGGCGTACGATCTGAAGAGCGGCGAGATCGTCGGACGCTGGGGATTCGACGACTTGGTGGGAATCACCTCGCCGCAGTGGGACCTCCGCGGGCGCGCGGTGGTCTTCTCCGGGCTGAGCCGCACCGGCTATCGGGATCTCTATCGCCTCGACATCGAGACGGGCGAACGCGAACGCCTGACCGAAGACCGTTTCTGCGATCTCGAGCCCGCGATTCATCCGGACGGACGCTGGATTGCCTTCGTCTCCGACCGGGCGCCGCAAGGGCGCGAGGGGGCGCGCAATCTCTTCCTGCTCGATCTGGAAACCCGCTACATCCGGCCCCTGACGCAGGGTCCCTGGTGGGACGCATCTCCCTGCTGGTCCCCCGATGGAACGCAGTTGCTCTTCACCTCGAGCCGCGAGAATCGCCGGGACCTATACACGGTGGATCTGCAAGGTCGCGGCGCGCGGCGCACGCACGCCCAGGAGACCATCCTTGATCCGCGCTGGTTGCCCTCGGGCCGCGAAGTGCTGGCGACGCTCTATGCGAACGGTCGCCTCGAGACGGCCGTCATTCCCCTCTCGCCGCCGGCGCCGGCGGATTCCTTCCGGCAGGAGCCGGAGCGGGTTGCGACGGCGCCGTGGTGGCTCACGGCTCCGGTTGCAACCGAGGTGCAGCGCGGAGAGTACCGCTCGCGCTTTTCGATCGATGTGGCCCAGGGGGGCGTGGCGGTCGACCCGGGCCTCGGCTCGGGGCAGGGCCTGCAGATGCTGCTGCGCGACCTGATGGGCGACCGCCTGATCTTCATCCAGATGGGCAACACGACCATCGCGACCCAGGACTTTCTCGACAATCTGTCGGCGGGTGTCACCTACGTCGATCTCAGCCGCAGGCTCAACCGCGGGATCTCCCTCTACCATCACGCGGGCACCTATTACGACGAGCAGCGCCGGCCTTTCTTCGAGCGTCGCGTCGGGGCGAGCGGGCTGCTGAGCTACCCGCTGTCGCGGTTCACGCGTCTGGAGACCAGCTTCGGACTCGCCTACTCCGACAAGGAGCATCCGTCGACCGGCTTCGAACGCCGCGGCATGCTGGCGACGCACTATCTTTCGTGGATCCATGATACCGCTCTGTGGCTGCCGACCGGTCCGATCGACGGAGATCGTATGCATCTGACGGCGGGCCTGACGCTGAATCTGAATCGGCCGGGACTCGAGAACTACCTGTTGCTGGCTGACGCGCGGCGCTACTTCCGTCTCGGGCAGCGGTCGGCGCTGGCCGCCCGGTTGCAGGGA
The DNA here is from genome assembly GCA_043806645.1 of Candidatus Eiseniibacteriota bacterium. Lineage (GTDB taxonomy): Bacteria > Eisenbacteria > RBG-16-71-46 > CAIMUX01 > WJJG01 > JAZDGX01. The sequence continues at coordinate 25,655 of JAZDGX010000086.1, forward strand.
CGCTTCTCGGGGGGAGAGGATCCACAAGCCTTCCAGCTCGGCGGCTCGTCCAGCCTGCGCGGGTATCCCTATCGGGAGCTCTACGGAACGCGATCCCTGCTCGCCAACGTCGAGCTACGCATTCCCTTGTTGAATCGCTTCCTGGTCGATTCGGCCCTGGGGGGCGTGTTGGCCTTCCCGGGCATTCAAGGCGCGGTGTTTTTCGATGCCGGGCAGGCCTGGTACGACGCATGGCCCGACGCGTGGCAGGGGAGCTACGGCCTGGGTCTGCGCATGGGGCTGGCCGGCATGCTGGTGCTGCGCTGGGACATCGCGCGCAGAACCGATTTCGAGTCCTGGGACGATCGCAGCCGCACGGAGTTCTCGATCGGATGGGACTATTGAGTCCGGATGGTGCGTGCGGCAAAAGGAGCAGGGGACCCAGAGGGACCGGAGGGACCGGAGGATGCCGGGGGTAGCTGCCCATCGCTGGACCGAGCGCCCTGAGCACGGGAAGTCCCCGTCGCTGTGGCGCGTCTTATGGGGAGGCATCCTGTTGTCCGGGTGCGTCTGCGCCGTTGCGTTGCCCGCGTGGGCGGGGGGAGAAAGCGCCGGGGGCGAAAAGAAAGTCTGGGAAAAGAAAGTCGGGCGGTCGCTCGGCCATGGAATCGCCCGCGAGGGGAACAGCATCGCGGTGACTTCCCTCGACCGGCACTGCATGCTGCTCGACCGCCTCACGGGAAAAGAAATCTGGGACCAGCGCCTGGACGATGGCATCCAGGCGGGGCTGACGATCGCGAAAGGGCACATCCTCGGCGTGACAGACCATGTGAATGGTAAGCTCTTTTGCCTCGAAGCCCGCCGGGGCGATATGCTGTGGAGCCGGACGCTGGGCGCAGCCTGGGGCGCGCCGCTCGTTCGGGACGGGCGGGTGTATGCGGCGTCCAAGAGTGGGACGGTGGTTGCCGTCGAGCTCGACGACGGGTCGCATGTCTGGCAGCGCAGGCTCGGAGTCACCATTCGGTCGGGCCTTGCCTTTGCGGAGAGCGTGCTGTTCGTGCCCACGGCGGAGGATTCGCTGCTGGCCTTCAAGGCCGAGGATGGCGAGCGGGTGTGGGGGATTTCCTGTGGTGGCGGCCTCTACGGGCCTCCGGTCGTGAAAGGTGGGCGCCTCTGGTGCCTGACCTACTCCGGAAGACTCCTGATGCTCGATGCCAGGGATGGCGCAACCCTTGCCCAAGCGCACCTGCAGGCGAGTTTCCGCAGCGGGATGGTCTCGGGAGAGCATCTCTACGCCCTCTCCACGGGCGGGACTCTCTTTGCCATCACGGCCGGGGATCTGTCGGTCGTCTGGGAGCGGAAACTGGGCGGGGCCGCCGATCTTTGCCCCACCGTGGCGGAGGATATCGTCTGGGTCGGCCTGCGCGACGGATCGGTACACGGCTTGCGTGCCACCGACGGCGACGAGGTGCTCCGTCTCGAAGTCTGCGCGCCCGTGGCGGCCCCGATCCTTGTCGATGCGGAGATGATCTTCGTCGCCGCCGGCGAAGGCAAGCTCATCGCCTATCGTTGGGAGGGTCGCAACGCGGCCCGGATGAGCGATTCAGATCGGACCACCGGCCTTGATGTCGTCGTTTCCGCGGCGGACGCATCTCGGGCGGGACTTCTCGATCTCCCTGGTGAGGGTGGCACGAAGATCCGTTTGCGCGGCAAGGCTGAACCTGGATACGAGGGTGCAGCGCGACTTCATCTGGTCGGGCCCGGGGGAGTCGAATCGCTTCACCCGCCCCCCCCTGAGAACGGATCATCTCTGGCGCAGAACAAATCCAGCCCGACCGGGCCGACGGAAGCTGCCGGGGCAGGGTCGAATTGGTCCACCGCGCGCGAGCCGGGAGGAGGGCTGACGCGTTGGCTCTACACGCTCGGATGCCTTGTCGGCGCCGGCGCCGCGCTCCGGCTGCATGCCGAAGCGGATGAGGCGCACGCGGTCTACGAGACCACGGGCGACCCGGGACGGCGTGACGCGGCGTTCGACCGGGCCCAAACCTATGACCGGGCGGTGGTGGGAGCGTGGCTGGCTTCGGAAATCTGCTTCTTCCTCGGTGTGCGGGCCTGGCTGAAGGCCGCGCGGGGCGCGTAGGGAGAAGGATGGACACGTTTCGCGTGCGGTGGGTGCGGTGGGTGGAAGGCACGATCCCCCGACCGGACAGGATGGCGCTTGCGTTGTTGCTGCTTGCGGCGACCATCGGATGCGAAGGCCGCGAGCGCACGAACCCCCTCGATCCTGCCAACGAAGATACTCACGGACGGCCGGAGGCCGCACGCGCGATCGCGGCATGTGGCCGGGTCGATCTGACCTGGCGGGCGCTCGGGATGACCGATCTCTTCGGCGAGCGTGTGTGGCGCCGCGTCGGTAGCTCGTCGGTCCTTGAACTGCTCACTCCGGCTCCGCTTCATTCATCCCAGTCCGCCTTCACCGACTCGTCCGCGCCCAACGAGGTCGCAATCGTGTATGAGGTGGAGTTGCTCTTCGAAGGCGGATCCACCGCCTTCCTCAGTGCCGTGGAGGCGCGGGCGGGGGCCGCGCTGCCCTGGTGCTGTGATCCGTGCGGGTCGGGCCTGGCCCTGCTCGCTCCCGATGGCCGCACCCTGCGGCGCTCTCTGGGCGCAGGCGGCACCATCCTGGATCTCGATGTCGATCCGCAGGGCCACCGCGTTTTCGCGGCTTCGCTCTACGGCCCCAGCGCGGTGCTGATCGTGGAATCGGACGGAGCCGACATCGTCGGTGAGATCCCGATGACGCGTCCGAGCGCGGTGAGTTGGAGCTCTTCTGCAGGGGCCTTGGCGGTCGCGGCCTTCAACGATCAACGCGTCGATTGGATCCTGCCCAGCGGCGAGGTCATCGCGTCGCTTTCGTCTCCCGGGTGGTATCCCGAGGACGTCGCCTTCCGCGATCTGAATCGAACGTGGATCGTGCTGAGCAACGCGGAACTGAACCGTGGTCTGCTGATCGCGGCGGATATCATGTCTGCCCGGCGCGACACGCTCTCCGACTCCTTGACCCGACCCGTGGCAGTGGTGGACGACCCTGCGGGGCCGGGTTGTTGGGTGGCCGACCGGGGTGGATGGGTGCTTCATGTCGACGATGCCATGACTGCGCGACGCACGGCGGCCGACGCGTTTTCCGAGCCTACCGATCTCGATGCCGACGGCGAGGCCTGTTGGGTGGCAGACCCCACCGGCGGCAGGATCGCGCGTGTAGATCGGGCCGCAGCGGTGCTGGCATCGTATGCGGGCTGGTCCGGAGCGTGGGGCGTGACCTGCGACACGACGCTGCATTCCCTGTGGGTCGTCCAGCCCGATCGCGGTCAGGTCGTGCGGTTGGATGTGAGCGGCGAATCCCCGGTAGAAGTCGGACGCGCGAGCTTGTCCGGATGTCCCAACAAGGTTGCGGGGGATTGGTCCGGCGGCTGCCGATGATCGCGCCGGTCGAAGACGAGCGGGAAGATCGCGCACAGCAGGAGCAGGTAGTTGCGGGCGATCAGCCAGAAGCTGACCGGGCTCGATCCTTCGCCGAAGCAGCCGCAGTCGATGTCGATGCCGCGCAGGATCGCCTGGGAGAGGGCGGCGATGAAGACGGCCAGCAACCCTCCGAGCACCACGCACCCGCCGCGCCAGAGCGGACCGAAAAGCAGAGCGAGGCTGGCGGCGGTCTCGATCAGCGGCATGATCAGCGCGCCGCACACCGCCCAGGCGGAGGGGGTCAAGCGGTAGCCGTAGATGCTCGCCGCGAATCCGTATGGATCGCGCAGCTTCCCATAGGCGGCGACGAGAAACACCGCGGCCAGGGCCAAACGGCATAGCCAGGAGACGGCCTTGCCGTGGCGCCCCGACAGGGTCCGGTTCATCCGGTGCCCGAACAGGACATAGGCCGCGCCCGCCGCGAGCAGGGTGATACCGGCTAAAATGGCGATGTTCGCGAGCATCGGCGCTCCCGGGCTATTGAAACTCCTCGACTTCCAGCAGCCCTTCGGGGCCCGCTTCGACGGGGCGCCCGTGAGCGGCCCAGCCTTCGAAGCCTGAGGCCAGGATGAGAACTTCCGTCTCTCCGGCGGCGATGAGCCGCCGGGCGAGCTCATCGGCCGGCAGGATCTGATCGCGAGCGGAGTAGACAATTAGCGGCTGGCCGCCCGTCCAGATTCGGAACGTGTCGAAGAGCTCGTCGAAACTCGCCAACGGCAGCGACAAAGCTCCTTCGATGTGGCCTTCCAGGAAAGCCGCGGTGTCCCTGGCATCGACGAAAATGGATTCGCCTTCACGAAAGCGCGCGTAGGCTTCGGCGGGGAAGACCGCCCGTGCCCCGCTTTCGGCCAGCAAGAGCGCGGGCGGCAGATCGAGGGGCAAACGATCGGTTCGCACCACGTTGAGCGAAAAGCCGGCGCCCGCTCCGAGCGCGACCAGCACGGCTGCTTCGCCCGTCAGTCGCAGCCACCAGCGCCGCGCGCCGGAGGAAATCGCCGGCGCCCCGGTCATGGCTGGTCGCCCTCCTCTTCGGACTCATCCAGGATCATCGGCTCGTCGTCCCCCGCGAGCGACCTCACCCGCCCCCGCACCGGGATCTCCAGGCGGGGCTGCGCGGGATCGTCGGTCTCTATGATCAGCGCCGCCTTGATCGAGCCCGGGGGCATGGTCGCGGGAAGCGTGAGCAGCACGGCGTAGTCGCGGTCGCCGTCGAGTTTCTGCACCCGGACGGCAAGGCGTTCGTCCGTGCTGCTTGCCGCGATCACGCGGTGTCGCCCGGGGGCAGTGGCCAGCAGGCGCACTTGGCGCGTGCGCTCCGTTCCCGCGCGCAACTGACCGAAGGAGAGGGTGGTCGGATCGACCCGGAAGAAGCCATGGATCTGCCCGTTCAAACGGAGGCGCACATGATCCGCCTTGGGGTGATTGGTCTGAAGATCGGCATGCGTGCGGAATGCGCCGAGGCGTGCCCCGGGCAAGATCCGGAAACGCACGCGATGAACGAGACTGTCGCCTGAGATGGCCTGCTCGACGTCGGCCGCGAAGAGTTCATTGGGATAATCGAGCTTCAAGATCTTCAGACCATCGCCGGCCGCGGATGTCAGCGTCACGATCTGCGCGGGGGTCGAACCGGCAGGGACATTGCCGAACTCGAGGCCGTCGGGTTCCACCCGGATCCATGGGCGCACGAAGGCGGTGAGGCCCAAAGAGCTACGGGGCATACCGGGGTCGTTGGTCTCGATGAAGATGTGCTTCAGCACGCGGCCCGAGAAGGCATGTGAGGCGAAGGTGACGATGAGCTGCGTCTCTTCACCGGGCACGAGCACAGTGTCGGGCAGTTGGGCGGCGGTACAGCCGCAGTCGCTCGCCACGTCGAAAATGTTCAGGACGGCGGTGCCCTCATTGCGGATCGTGACTTCGGTCGTGAAGATCCCGCCCTGGGGCACCGTGCCGAAATCGTGCGAGGCGGGTTTGATCGAAATGGCGGGCCCCGCGATGCGGACCCCTCCGGCGCAGGCCGCCGGAACCCAGATCAGCCCCAAGAGCATCGCCAGACATCCCGAGATCCTCATTCCATCCTCCCGGAGACGTGCGTCCCTCCGCTCGATCGAGCAGGCAAGAAGCGCCATTATAGGAAGATCCGGGTTGCGTGGTCAACGCGCCTCCCCGATCATTGCGGCCATGGGCGTCTCCAGGGAAAAGGACTCTTCGCCCGGAGCCCGTGATCGCGGCGGGGGCCGGACCGCTTCGGAAAACCGCCGTGCATCGAGCCCGGTTCCCGCCTGGAAGGATCTCGGCGGTCTCCAAGTCCGCGCGATCATTACGAGCCGATTCCGCCTCGATGGCGGCAGCATGTTCGGGCAGGTGCCGAAGCCTCTCTGGAGTCGGTTCAGCAAGGCCGATCGTGAGAATCGCATTCCTTTGGTCGTGCGTTCGTTGGTCGTGCGCAGCGGTCGGGCGCTCGCCATCATCGATCCCGGAATGGGGGGCCGGTACGACTCAGCCGACCTTGCGCGGATGGCCGTCGATCCTTCACTCGGCTCGCTGGCGGCAACGCTGCGACGACAGGGCATTCCACCCGAGGAGATCACCCACGCGGTTCTGACGCACCTGCATTTCGATCACATCGCAGGCCTGGGCCGCGCGGAGGGCACGGGCGTGGCGCTCGAGCTGCCTCAGGCGAAAGTGTTGATCCACCGGCGGCAATGGGAGCGGGCGCAGGCCCCCGGGCCCAAGGAGCGTCGCAGCTACCGCCCGGAGGACATCGACCTCCTGCGGCGGGCCGATCCTGTGCTGATCGACGGCGCCGCAGAGGTCCTGCCCGGGCTCTTCGTCTCACCGACCGAGGGACACACGCGGGGCCTGATGGCTGTGGAGGTGCGGGGAAGCAAGGAGAGGATCTTCTACCCGACCGACCTGATTCCGACCCTGGCCCACATTCGCCTGCCCTTCACGACCGGCTTCGACCTCTGGCCCGAGCAACTGCTGATCGAAAAGGAAGCGATCCTGAGCGCCGCCTCCCGGCCGGACGCATGGATTGCCTTTGTTCACGACCCGCGCACGGCTGCGGCAGGCGTGGTTCATTCGGATGAAGGCTACACGATCCGCGAGCGTCTCGCGGAGTTCTGATGGTTGTGGATCGAAGAATGCGCATGGGTGATCCAGACGCGGGAATGTCCAAACCCAGACCGGCCAAAACTACCCCACCCGCCAGCGAGGGCCCCGCGCACATTCTTCGATCCACAACCTAATGGATCGCATCGATGCCCGTGATGTCGCGTCCCACGATCAGGGCATGGATCTCATGCGTGCCCTCGTAGGTCAGCACGCTCTCCAGATTGGCTGCGTGGCGCATCGGTGGATAGTCGAGCGTGATGCCGCTGGCCCCAAGCAGACCGCGAGCCTCACGGGCGATCTCGAGGGCGGTGCGTACGTTGTTGTACTTGGCGAGCGAGACGTGCGGATAGTGGGCGAGTCCGGCATCCTTCATCCGGCCCAGCCGCAGATTGAGGAGCTGCCCCTTGGTGATCTCCGCGAGCATCCAGACGAGTTTCGCCTGGGTCATCTGGAAGCCGGCGAGCGGGCGGCCGAACTGGCTGCGCGCACTCACGTAGTCGAGGGCGCTTTCGTAACAGGCCATGGCGGCTCCGATGGCGCCCCAGGCGATGCCGAAGCGCGCTTCGTTGAGGCAGCCGAGCGGGGCGCCGAGACCGCGTGCCGCGGGCAGGCGGTTCGCGGCGGGAATGTGCACATCGTCGAAGACCAGTTCGCTCGTCACCGAGGCGCGCAGCGACAGCTTGTGCTTCATCTCCGGGGCGGAGAATCCAGGTCGCCCGGCCTCCACGATGAAGCCGGCGATCTCGTCGTCGAGACGCGCCCAGACGATGGCGATGTCGGCGATGGATCCGTTGGTAATCCACATCTTCGCGCCATTCAGGATGTAGTCGCCTCCATCCCGTACGGCCCGCGTCTCCATGCCGGCCGGATCGGATCCATGGTCGGGTTCGGTCAGCCCGTAGCAGCCGATGATCTCGCCGGAGGCGAGGCGCGGAATGTAGGTCTGTTTCTGTTCATCGCTGCCCCAGGTGTGGATGGGGTGGATTACCAGAGAGGTCTGAACGCTCACGAAGCTGCGCAGACCGCTGTCGGCGCGCTCGAGTTCCTGGCAGGCGAGTCCGTAGTCCACATGTGAAGCGCCCGCACAGCCATAGCCCTGGTACTTCATTCCGAGCAGGCCGAGTCTGCCGAGTTGCGGGACAATGTGCCGGGGAAAGGTGCCCCGCTCGAAATGCTCGCCGACGATCGGCAGGTACTCGCGCTCGGCGAAACGTCGCACGGTGTCCCGCAGGAGGCGCTCGCCCGCGGACAATTCGAGGTCGAGCTTGTAGAAATCCGTCTGTCTTCCCATGTCTCCTCCGCCGGGAGCTTGCCTAGCCCGGGATGCGCGTGGATCGCGCGAAGGTGGAATACCGGATTCGCCTTTCTTGACTGGACTTCGGCTTACGGGAAGCCATGCGGCCGGCAGGCTTTTCACCCGGCCGCAGGAGTCTCCCGATAGGCCAAAAGGGTCGCCGGGCGCCGGGAGGTGCGTCAAGGGCTTTTGCCGGACCGCGGCGCGCCGGCGTGGTTTTGCCTCAATGAATCTCGTTGGGCGGTCGATTGTTAGGACATGGGTCCGGTCCCGGGAGGTCCCCGTACGGGCCGGTTCTGTGAAGCAAGGACGCAGGAGAACGCTCTTGCAGGCCCCAAAATCGAAGCCGACGGCCGATTCCTTTCGGCTGCGCCTGCCGTTGCTCATCGGGGGCACGGCGGCACTTCTCTTGGCCGCCACATTGACGTCGTTGATACTGGCTTGGCGAGGCCCGGCGGCCGGGGGGGACCCAGCGACGAATGCCTGGACTGCACTGCGCAATGGAGATCCGGGTGCGTGGTCCCGCCTGATTCTGATCCCGGGCGGGGTCGCGCTGGCCGTATGGGGAGCATCGGTGGGGCTGCTGGCGCGGCTCGGCAGGCGCATCGACGGGCGCATCGGCCGGCTGACACGCCGCGCAAACGAGTTGGTCCCGGGGCCTGCGGTGAAGGCTGAGGCCGGTCTCGGCGGGGAGCTCACCCTCCTGGAAGAGGCCTTCGAGCGCATGGCCCAGCGGGTGCAGCGCTTCCACCTGGAGAGCGAGACGCTCAATCGCGGCTTGAGCGCCAAAGTGCGCCAGCGCACGGAAGAACTGCGACAGAAGAACCTGGCGCTGGCCTTCCAGAACGAGAAGGTGATCGAGGCCGACCGTCTGAAGAGCGCCTTCTTCGCCAGCGTCTCCCACGAGCTGCGCACGCCGCTCAATGCGATCATGGCTCTCAGCGACATGCTGCGCGACGAGGTGGCCGGTCCGTTGAATGCAGAACAGCGCAAGCATGCGGCGATGATCCATTCGAGCGGGGAGAACCTCCTCAATCTGATCAACGAAGTCCTGGATCTGTCTCGCATCGAGGCGGGCCGCATGGAGATCCGTCTGGAGGAGGCCGACGTCCTCGCGCGGCTGGCCGAGGCGGTGGAAGAGTTGCGTCCGCTCGCCGAATCGAAAGGCCTCAGCCTGACCCTGCAGGGCCCGCGCACCGGACGCCGGGTCCGGGTCGACGGTGACAAGACGCGGTTGGTTCTGATCAACCTCCTCGGCAACGCCATCAAGTTCACCGCCGAGGGCGGAATCACGGTCCGCTTCCATCTGCTCGAAGACGAGCGCCTGCTCTCGGTGGAGGTCGAAGACACCGGACCCGGAATCGCGCCCGAGCACCATCAGCAGATCTTTCTGGAGTTCCACCGCGTCGAGACCCCCACGCAGACCCGCCATCCGGGCACCGGACTGGGCCTTGCCGTGAGCAGGCAACTCGTCAATCTGATGCGGGGTGACATCTGGGTCGACAGCGTAGTCGGGCGGGGTTCACGCTTTGCGTTCGTCATTCCCGTGCAGCCCGTCTCCGAGCCGCCGGTATCCGGCGAGAAGCGGGAGGCCGATGCCTCGGCGCTCGAGACCGAGGGTCCGGGGAGAGTACTGGTTGTCGGTGCGGACATGGTCGCGGCCGGGGTGTTCGCGCGCTATTTCCGCCAGCGCAACCTGGACGCGCTGCTGGCGCGCGAGGGCATGGCCGCCTACCAACTTCTGCAAGCTGAACCGATCGATCTCATCCTGGTCCTCTTGTCCGACGCCACGAGCCCGGAAATCGACTGGGTGGAAGCACTCGGCCGGGATCCGCAGCTGGCGCGCATACCGCTCGTGGCCTACCTGCCCGGCACGCCGCCCGAGGCGTTGTCCGCGCGCATCGCGCGTCATCCGGCGGCCGTACTCCTGCCCGGGCCGCGCGGCACGGGGGAACTGGTCGGAGAATCGCTCGAAGTGCTGGCCAAAGCGGTGCAGGCACGAACGGAACCGGGCGTGCAGCCGGCCACGGCCGCCCCGGAGCCTCGCGCGGCATAGGAGGAATCGCACATGGAAGGGGCTGCGTCGCAACGGGGCTACATCCTGTTGGCGGAGGATGAGCCGACCAATCAGTACGTGTTTCGGGCGATCCTCGCGAGCGGGGGCTTCGAGGTCAAGATCGTCGACAACGGCCAGGCGGCGCTGGACGAGGGGTTGAACCGGCGCCCCGATCTGGTGTTGCTCGACATGATGATGCCAATCATGGATGGATACGAGACCGCGCGGCGGATGAGCGAGGACCCGCGTTTCGACGGCGTTCCGATCCTGGCCCTGACCGCGAAAGCGATGAAGGGCGACGCCGAGAAGACGATCGAGGCGGGCTGCGATGATTACATGTCGAAGCCGGTGCGGCGCAAAGAGCTGCTGGACACGGTCGCCGAATGGGTGGCCAAGCCGGTGGAGCTTTGGATGCCGGCGCGCCTCAAGCGCCGCGGCAGCGAGGGCCGCCGGGCCGCCTGAGCGGGAAGTTCGCGCGGATCCCGCGCAGGGGCGGATCCTCCGCAGTGCCACGGAATGATTGTGGGTGCGCCGGGCGTTGCGGTATTCTCGCCGCCATGTTGCGTTTGACCAATGTATCCAAAGGGTTCGGCGGGCAGGCGATCTTTCACCGGGCCGACTGGTTTGTCGACCGGCGGGACCGCGTGGCGCTGATCGGGCCGAACGGGTCGGGGAAGTCGACCCTTCTGAAGATGATCGCCGGCAGCGAGGGCAGCGACGGCGGCACGATCGAGTTGCCGCGCGAGGCGGTGGTCGGATACCTGGCCCAGCAAGGGTTCCTCCTGGGAGACGGCACCGTGCGCGAGGAGGCCCGCGAGGCCTTCAGTGCGGTGCTGCGCCTGCAGGATGAGCTGCACACCCTCGAACAGAGGCTTTCCCACGTTCGCCCCGAGGACGCGGACATCTACCGCTTGACCCACCGCCAGGCCGAAATCCTCGAGCGGCTGAGCATCTTGGGCGCCGACCGGATCGAGCGGGAGATTTTCCGAGTACTGACCGGTTTGGGCTTCGCGGAGGAGGACTTCGATCGTCCGGTGGGGGAACTGTCGGGGGGCTGGCAGATGCGTGTGGCGCTCGCGCGCATCCTGCTGCAGCGGCCCGAGCTCCTGCTGCTCGACGAGCCGACCAACCACCTCGATCTCGAAGCGCGCGAGTGGCTCGAAGGGTATCTGCAGGACTATCCGTATGCCTTCGTCCTCGTCTCCCACGATCGCTATTTCCTGGATGTGACGGTCAAGCGAACGACCGAGATCGTCGATCGCGGCCTTGACAACTATGCCGGCAACTTCAGCTTCTACGAACGCGAGCGTGAAAAGCGCTACGAGCTGCGGCTGAAGGCCTACGAGCGCCAGCAGGAGGAAATCGAACGCCTGGAGCAGTTCATCGCCCGCAACCGGGCGAACAAGAAGCTGGCCGGGCGGACGCACAGCCGCATGCTGGTGCTCGAGAAGATGGACCGCTTGAGCCGGCCTGTCGCGCCGCGGCGCTCGATCCGTATCCGTTTCCCCGCCTGTCCCCATTCGGGCAAGGTGGCGATCGAATTGCGCGGGGCGGCGAAACGCTATGGCGCCAAGCAGGTCTTTGCGGGGGTGGACCTGTCCATCCGGCGCGGTGCGCGCATCGCGCTGGTAGGCCCGAACGGGGCGGGCAAGTCGACGCTGATGCGGCTCCTGGCCGGCACGGAGATGCCGGACGACGGCGAGCGCATTCCCGGCTACCGCGCCGAGATCGCCTTTTTCGCCCAGGACGAAGGCGCGAGGATCGACCGCGGGCTGACCGTCTACGATGCGGTGCTGCAGCTGGCGCCGACCGATTTCGTTCCCGAGGTGCGCGGACTGCTGGGGGCCTTTCTGTTCTCGGGCGACGCCGTCGACAAGAAAGTGGCCGCCTTGAGCGGCGGCGAGTTGAACCGTCTCGCGATCGCCTGCCTGCTCGTGCGGCCGAGCAATGTCCTCATGCTCGATGAACCGACCAATCACCTCGACATCCCGGCGAAGGAGGCCTTGCTCGAATCGTTGGGCGCCTATCCCGGCACGATCATCTTCGTTTCCCACGACCGGCATTTCCTCGATCACCTCGCGGACCATGTCGTGGAAGTGGGTGGCGGGCGGGTCTACGAGTATCCCGGTGCCTACGCCGGGTATCTCTGGCACAAGGGACGGGGGGGCGCTCCTGCGCCCGCGGCGGCCGCGGACGGCGCTGGCCGCGAGGATGCGAAGGGCACAGCCCGTCCATCCGCGCCGGCAATGCGCGACGCGCCGGCGTCCGCGACGTCGGGCCCGCAGGCCGAAGGGAGGCCCGCGCGGGGCGACGAGATGCGTCACTCCCGCCGCGTGCGCGCGCTGGAATCCGCCATCGAGGAGCTCGAAGAACGCAAGCGGCGCTTCTCTCAGGCCCTGGCCAACCCCGGCCTCTATGTCGATGCCGGCAAGTCGGGCTTCTACGTGCGTGAGATGGAAGAGGCCGAATCCCGTCTGGCCACTCTGTACGCCGAGTGGGAAACGCTGCATCGCGACGACGACCAGCCCCGGCCGGTCTAGAGAAACGACCGCAGCCGGTGATAGCTGCCGGGGAAGTACTCCTCGAAGAGCCGGTCCATCGCGTCGACCGCCGAGCGCAGCAGATCCGCCTTGTCCTGATAGGGGAGGAAGCTGCTCTTGAATCCGTGGATCAGCAGCCGGCGCAGATCGTAGACATCCAATCGAAAGGCGCGGCAGGCGAGATCGAGCTCGTTGGACATCGTGGTTGCCGAGACGAGACGGTTGTCGGTGTTCAAGGTAACCCGCAGACCGGCGTCGAAGTATAGCCGAAACGGATGGTGCTGCAGCGTGGTCGTCTTGGTCTGCAGGTTGCTGCTAAGACAGATTTCAAGGGGAATGCGGTGGTCGTTCACGTAGCTCATCAGGTCGCCGTCCTCGCACAGCCGCACGCCGTGGCCGATGCGGTGCGCCCCGCAGTAGTGCAGCGCCTGGTGGATCGAGGGGGGACCGAAGTCCTCCCCGGCGTGGACGGTCGAGCTCACGTTGTGATTGCGGATTTCGAAGAAGGCCTCGCGATGATCCTTGGCCGGATAGTCCTTCTCCGCCCCGGCGAGATCGAAGCCGACGACCCCGCGCCCCTTGAACGAGACCGTCAGGCGCGCCAGCTCGAGACTCATCTCGGGACTGATCGTACGGATGCCGCAAAGAATCGCGCCCGTGCGAATGACGTAGCGCGCCTCGGCCGCACGCAGGCCGGCCACGACCGCTTCCACGATCTCGGGATGGGTCAGGCCGGCGTGCGTGTGCAGGATCGGGGAGAAGCGCACTTCCATGTACCAGATGCCTTCATGGGCGGCATCCTCGGCCAACTCGTAGGCGGCCCGCATCAGGGCCTCGCGCGTCTGCAGCACGGCCAGGGTGATATCGAAGACCTGCAGGTAGTGGGCGAGATCGGGGACATCGCGGCCGTGCATGTAAGCGAGGACTTCCTCGGGCGTCCGGAAGGGGAGGGACACTCCGGCCTGCGCACCGAGGGCGAGCAGCGTCTCGGGGCGCAGCGAGCCGTCCAGGTGCACGTGCAGATCCGTCTTGGGAAGCCTGCGGATGAGTTCGACGGGAATGTTCATGCGGTGTGCCTTTCTGCGAAGCGGGCGCGCAGGCGCCCCCTTTGGCGGAGCGCCTCCCGGCGCAGTTCTTCCAGGTCGAAGCCGGTCAGCCGCCCGTCGGCAACCAGGGGTCGGCCGTCGACATAGACCTCCGCGGGGCGGGCGGCCGGTACGGCGCGCACGAGACGATCCTCAATGGGCAGATCTCCGGGCCAGCCCAGCTCACCCTCGGGATAGAGTTGGAAGTCGGCCCGCTTTCCCGCGCTCAGGGTCCCGATCTCGCCTGCCATTGCTATCGCGCGCGCGCCTTCGGAGGTTGCCATGGCGAACACGCGTTGCGCGGAGACTGCACCCGGTCCGACGGCGATGTCCTGCAGTTGCGCCGCCAGGCGCATGTCGGCGGGGATGCTTAGGGCATCGTTGCAGGCCGCCCCGTCCGAACCCAGCCCGACCGCCACGCCTGCCTCGAGCAGCTGCGCGAGCGGGGCGATTCCCGAGCCCAGGCGGGCATTGCTGCCGGGACAGTGGATCACGCCCGTGCCGTGTCGGGCCAGCGCGGCGCGCTCGCCCGGGTCGGTCCAGACGGCGTGAACGAGAACGGCGGGGGCCTCGAGGATGCCCCATTGTTCCAGTGCACGAATGGGTGTCGTGCCGTGCATGGCCGTACAGGTCTCGTTCTCCCAAGGCGTCTCAGACACGTGCGTGTGGACGAGGATCCGGCGGCGAGTCGCCTGCGCGGCGATCTCGCGCCAGAGGCGCGCCGATACCGAGAGAGTGAAGCGCGGTGCGAAGGCGACCTTCAGCCGTCCCTCGGCGCGGCCGTTCCAGCGTTCATAGAGCTGCAGAGCCTCCGCGAACGCATCCTCGGGGTCCTGGTGCAACTCCGCCGGGATGCCGTCGCCGGCGTCCATCAAGGCTTTGCCGAGGATCGCACGCACGCCCATTTCCTCGGCCGCCTCCGCGATCACCTCGGTGTGGGCGACCGTGCCCATGTCCAGAAGTGTGGTGGCGCCATGAAGGAGGGTCTCTGCGATGCCCAGACGGGCCGCGGCCCGCAGGCTGTCGGGATCGAGCATTCCCTCGAGCGGCCAGATCCTCTCGCGCAGCCAGCGATCGAGGCGCCGGCCATCGGCCAGTCCGCGAAAGAGGGTTTGGCACAGGTGAATGTGTCCCTGGACGAAGCCGGGGAGCACGATCATTCCCGTACGATCCAGAATACGCGTCAGGGGTGCGGGAGGCGGCAGGTCAAGGCCGAGGGCGCGGATCGTGCTTCCCTCCACCTCGAGGGCTCCGTCGAGCAGGGGCTGGCCGGGCCCGGTGAGGATCCGCACGCCCTCCATTCTCCACCGCGCCGGTCGTTCAACGCTTTCCATCCTGGTCCTTTCCAAAGGCCCTGCCTGAAGCTCCGGAGCGAGCCCCGCCGCCCGCCCGGCTTTCGTCTTGACAGTCCGCCCTCAGGGTCGATATTCGTCGCTTCATTGTGCTAGGGTTTCCGCATCCGGGCAAGTTGACCCGTTCCCATGTCTGCAGCTCGCGGTGCGTGCGGTTGCGGCCGGCGCCGGCCCCCGGACCGCCCCATCGCAGCGGAGGGCGTCATGCGCACCCTGCTCGCCCGGGAGGCGATCGACCAGAAGACGTGCGAGCTGGCGCGCGCCATTTCGAGGGATTTTCTGGGCAAGACCCCGGTCTTGATCGGCATCCTCAAGGGATCGGTTTTCTTCCTCGCGGACCTCATGCGCCACCTGGATCTCGACCACGAGGTCGATTTCATCTCGATCTCCAGCTATGCTTCGGGCATCACGTCGTCGGGGACCGTGCGCCTGCTGAAGGACCTCGATTGCGACATCAGCGGGCGAGACGTGCTGGTCGTCGAGGACATCATCGACAGCGGGCTGTCTCTTTCCTATCTGCGCAAGAACCTGCTATCGCGCAACCCGCGAAGCCTCTCGATAGTAACGCTTCTGGACAAGCGGGTTCCACGGGAACGCCAGGTCTATGTCGACTATGTCGGCTTCGAAATCGACAACCTCTTCGTGATCGGCTACGGCCTGGACTACGCCGAGCGCTTCCGGGAACTCCCCGAAGTGGCGGTCATGGAGGAGGAAGACCAGCGCCGGGTGGATGCCGAGCGACTCTGAACGGGTGGTGCGGGGCAGCCGGGCCGCCGGTCGCGCGAGGCGCGGCCTGGGGCGGGAGCGAAAGGGGGCGGGATGTCAGCGCGGCCGGACACCTTCTTCGTCGGCATCTGCGGCAATATCGGCGTGGGCAAGTCCGCCTTCGCCCGTCTGCTCGGGGAAAGGACCGGCTGGCCGGTCTACTACGAGCCGGTGGCGGAGAACCCCTTCCTGGAGGCCTTCTACGCAGACATGAAGCGCTGGGCGTTTCACCTGCAGATCTACCTGCTCGCCGAGCGCTTCAAGGCCCAGAAGAACTTTGTCGAGTTGCGCCAGCCCTTCATTCAGGACCGGACGATCTACGAGGATGGGGAGATCTTCGCCCGGGTGCTCCACGAGCGCGGCGCGATGGAGCCGCGGGAGTTCGACAGCTTTCTTGCTCTATTCCGCCAAATGGTTGAATTGCTCCCGTTTCCGGGCTTGCTGCTGTATCTCAAGGCCCGGCCGGAATCCCTTGTCGCGCGGATCTCGGCCCGCGGGCGGGCTTGCGAGGCGGCCGTGACGGCGGCCTACCTGGAGCAATTGGACCGGGCCTACCGGGAGTGGATCGCCAGCGTGCGGGGGCTCTGCCCCATCGTCGAAATCGATACCGAGGCGATCGAGTTCCCTCCCGAGCGGCGCCTGATCGACAGGATCCTGGCCCAGATCGAAGCGGCCCACACCGGGCGCTCCGCGGCGGTTGCGGCCCAACCGGGCCGCGGGGAGGCCTAGGTGACACGCAGCGTCGCCGGGAAGAAAGGGAAGGGCGGGGAGGCCCCCGCCGCGGCGCCCCCCCCCGCCGACGGGCGCCGCGTCCTGATCGGCATCGCCGGCGGCAGCGCCTCGGGCAAGACGATGGTCGCGCAGCGGGTGACCGAGCAACTCGGCTCCCGCAAGGTCGTGATCATCAAGCAGGATTCCTACTATCGAAATCACGAAGGGCTGCCGTTCGAGAAACGCAGCCGGCAGAATTACGATCACCCGGATGCCTTCGACCGGGAGCTGCTCGCCGAGCAGCTGCGCATCCTGCTCGAGGGCGGCTCGATCCGCATGCCGGTCTATGACTTCAAGCAGCATTTGCGCACGCGCCGGACGATCCCCGTCTCGGGCTGCCAGATCATCATCGTCGAGGGCATCCTGATCCTCGACGATCCCTTGCTGCGCGCGCTCATGGACATCAAGGTCTACATCGACACCGACGCCGACGTGCGCCTGCTGCGGCGCATCCAGCGCGATGTGACCGAGCGCGGGCGCACGCTGGAGTCGGTGATCGAGCAGTACGTACAGACGGTGCGGCCGATGCACATGCAGTTCGTCGAGCCGTCGAAGCGCCATGCGGACGTGATCATTCCTGAGGGGGGGCACAACACGGTGGCGATCGATCTGTTGGTGACCAAGATCCGCTCGATCCTCGCCCTGCACGCCCGCCGCAGCCGGCACCGGGAGCCGGCGTCATGACCTTCGGAACTCCGCGCGACACGGGGTGGATCGAGGTCATCTGCGGCAGCATGTTCAGCGGCAAGACCGAGGAGCTGATCCGCCGGCTGCGCCGCGCGCTGATCGCGCGCCAGCAGGTGGCGATCTTCAAGCCGGTCGTCGACGACCGCTACGCGCCCGACCAGCTCGTGACCCACGACCGGATCATGATCCCCTCGATCCCGGTGCGCCACCCGCGTGAGATCCTGGAGCGGACCGGGGATGCGCAGGTGCTCGGCGTCGACGAGGTGCAGTTCTTCGATCACGACATCGTCGATGTCTGCCAGGAGCTCGCGGCGGCGGGCAAGCGCGTGATCGTGGCGGGGCTGGACACCGATTATCGCGGGCTGCCCTTCGAACCGGTGCCGGACTTGATGGCGGTGGCGGAGTATGTGACCAAGGTGCACGCGGTCTGCGTGATCTGCGGCAATCCGGCCATCCGCACCCAGCGGGTCGTGCGCCGGGGGGATCGCATTCTGGTCGGGGGCAGCGACGCCTATGAGCCACGCTGCCGGCGTTGTTTCGAGCCGCCCGAGGAGGGTTCGGGGGATCTGTTCGCCGCGGGAGGCGCGCAGGCGGAGCAGACGGAGCAGGTGAAGCAGGAACGCCGGGAGGGGGAGCGATGAGGCACGCAACGCGCGGCGGGTGGCTGCGGGGGCTGGGGTGGGCGCTCCTGGCGGGCGCGGTCCTGCCGCTGGGGTGCGGGGGAGGCGGCGAGAAGGCTCCGGCCCGGCCCTTCCACGTCGGGATGGTCTTCGACGTGGGGGGACTCGGAGACAAGTCCTTCAACGACCTCGCCTACCAGGGTCTGCTGCAGGCGCGCGAGAAACTCGGGGTGAGCTTCGAGTACTTCGAGCCGACGCAGAGTTCGGATCGCGAGGCGGCGCTCAGGCTCTACGCGCAGGGCGGGGCCGATCTGATCGTCGGGGTGGGCTTTCTTTTCACCGATGACATCAACGCGGTGGCTGCCGATTTCCCCGCCCAGCGCTTCGTCTGCGTCGACTACAGCTGGAGCGAGGGCCAAGCGATTCCGCCGAATGTTGTCGGACTGAAGTTCCGCGAGGAAGAGGGCGCGTTCCTTGTCGGTGCGTTGGCGGCGATGGTGAGCAAGAGCGGCACGCTGGGCTTCATCGGGGGCATGGACATTCCCCTGATCCACAAGTTCGAGGCGGGTTATCGCGCCGGGGTGCAGCATGTCTCCCCTGCGGCGCGGGTGCTCGTCAACTACGCGGGTGTCACGGGGGATGCGTTCAAGAACCCGGCCAAGGGCAAGGAGCTTGCCCTCTCGCAGTACGATCAAGGGGCCGACATCATCTTCCACGCCTCCGGATCGACCGGGCTCGGGGTCTTCGAGGCCGCGCGCGAGGGTGACCGGCTCGTGATCGGCGTCGACGCGGACCAGTCCGGCGAGGCGCCGGGGCACGTGCTCACGAGCATGATCAAGCGTGTGGACCGCGCCGTCGGCGACGAGATCGCTCAGGCGCTTGAAGGCCGCTTCACCAGTGGGGTGCGCGTTTTTGGATTGAAGGAGGGCGGGGTCGACTATGTGCGCAGCCAGCCGTGGCTGACTCCCGAGCGGGAGGCGCGACTCGATCAGATCACCCGCCAGATCGCCGCGGGCGAGATCCGCGTGCCTGCCGAATAGCCGATGCCATCCGGGTCGGACAGGGGCGCCACACGCGCCCCCCGGGTCGAACTGGCCGGGATCACGCGGCGCTTCGGTGCCACCTTCGCCAATGCGGATGTCGATCTCACGCTCGAGCCGGCCTCGATCCATGCCCTGGTCGGAGAGAACGGGGCCGGCAAATCGACCCTCATGCGGATTCTCTACGGTCTGCTGCGCCCGGAGCGCGGGCGCATTCTGATCGACGGCCGGCCGGTGGAGGTCGCCTCCCCCTCGGTGGCGCTCGCCCACGGCATCGGCATGATCCACCAGCACTTCATGCTCGTGCCGCGGATGACGGTGCTCGAGAACGTGGTGCTCGGGTTTCCGGGGCGCCGCGGGCTCGCCACGCTGCCGCGCCGGGAGATCGCCGCCCACCTCGAGCGGCTTTCCGCGGCCTATGGTCTGGATCTGGATCCCTTCGCGTGCGTCGAGAATCTCGGAATCGGTGAGCGCCAGCGCGTCGAGATCGTGCGCCTGCTCTTTCACGGAGCGCGGCTGCTGATTTGCGACGAACCGACGGCGGTCCTCGCTCCCCCCGAGGTCGACGCGCTCTTCCGCACGCTGGAGCGTTTCCGTGGGGAAGGCCGGACGGTCGTCTTCATCACCCACAAGCTGGCCGAGGTCCTGGAAGTCGCCGACCGCGTGACCGTGCTGCGCCGGGGCCGGGTCGTCGGCGGGCTCGAGCGCGGGCAGTTCGACCGCGACCGATTGATCCAGTGGATCGTCGGCGACGAGGCGGAGGTTTCAAGAGAGATCACGCGCCAGGCCGACGCGCCGCAGTGGAATGCGGGCGTCTCCGGTCCGGACTCGGTTGCCGCCCGCAGAGGGCCGACCCGGCCGGCCGGTGACGGGCCGCCGGCGCTTTCTGTGCGCGGTCTGGGCGTGGTCGAGGAAGGACGGGGCCCTGCCCTGCTCGGCGTGGATTTCGATCTGCGGGCCGGAGAGATTCTCGGCGTGGCGGGGGTCCAGGGCAACGGCCAACGCGAACTGGCCGAGACGGTCTCGGGACGGCGCGCGGCGAGCGCAGGAGAGATCCGGATCGGCGCGAGGCGAATCGGCGCCGGCGAGAGTATGCCGACCTCGCTGCGCCCCGCCTTCATTCCCGAAGACCGTACCAGCGAGGGTCTCATCGGGGGCATGCCGCTCTGGGAGAATCTGCTGCTCGCGCATCTCGGCGACGCGCCGTTCGTGCGCGGCGGCTGGTTCGGCCATGCAGCGGCGCGCGCCTGGGCGCGTCCGCTGTTGACGCGCTTTCGCGTCCAGCCCGCCGTGCCCGGGGCCCTCCCCGAGGCGCTGAGCGGCGGCAATCAGCAGAAGTTGCTCTGCGCCCGGGAGCTTTCGCGCTCCGTGCGCATCCTGGTCGCCGCGCAGCCGACGCGTGGAATCGACCTCGCCAGCACTTCCTACCTGCACGATCTGCTGCGGCGATTCCGGGACGAGGGTGGCAGCGTGCTGCTCATCTCGGCCGATCTGGAGGAGATCCTCGCCCTGGCGGATCGGATC
>JAZDGX010000087.1:0-2154 GCA_043806645.1 Candidatus Eiseniibacteriota bacterium
AATCCCGACGTGACGGCCCCGCTGGCGCTGCCAGGCAAAGAGTGTGCGAAGGTAGGCGTTCATCGTCTTGGAGAGGAAGTCCGGGTCGAAGGCCAGGGGCAAACGCATGGGCCAGGGGAAGGTGAGCACGAACTGTCTATAAGGCGCCTCGGGGAGGACTCGATCGACCAAGTGAGCGGCGATCTCTGCGGCGCGCCGAGATCGGCATGAGGGACAGAACGCTGACTTGCATGAGTACGCTACGACCCGTTCGAAGCCGCAGTCTGGGCAGCGAAGACGGGCAAAGGCGTGGGCCAGGATCCCGCAGGAAAGGTAGCGACGCATCGCTTTCTCGACGAATTTCGGATATCCCGAGCCGTCCTCGCTGCTCCCGCGCGCTTCCTCGAAAAGGGTCTCAACGTTGTCGAGAACGACGCGGTAGAAGGCGGTCTTCTCCGGCTCGCGGCGCTGGTAGGAGGCGCGCGGGGCCGACGAAGCGGCGCCCGACTCGCGCTCGTAGGCGATGGGGGGAAGGTGCGGAGCGCAAGGGCAGGAGCCCGCGCCTTGGGAGACGCCGGAGGCCATGGGGTGAGCTCATGCAGGGGCGATGCCTTCCTGAGGGCCTTATTTTTCGAAGGGATCGAAGGCCGCGCAGGTGGCCGAAGTGGCCACCCCCTGGCCACTTCGGCCAGAGGGTGAAGGGGGAGACGATGAAGCGTGGAAGGGGAGCATCTATTCCCCGGCAGGTCGGAATGGTTGTTGCCCTGGGCGAGCGCGGCTGGACGGCGATTTAGGACTCGTGAAGAAATAAGTTGATTATAACGAGGGCGCATCCGCCGCGGGAGATCGCGAGCGCGCCCGCCACCCGTAGGGGCGACGCATGCGTCGCCCCTACCTGGTGCGTACGCTGCGGGAGGGAGCGAGGACGTAAGCCGCGAGTGGGGTCCCGCCTTGCGGGTCACGCATTGCGTGGGACCCGGCCGATGCGGCCGCAGCGATCAAGTTATTTTGAAGCGGGTACTTAGCCCTTCGCCGCCTCTTCACCCGGCTGGCGGCGTGGCCGGCCGGTCGACCGATTGACCTTCACGCCTGGCGGTCGCGAGGACGCCGGGCTCTTTTGGGCGACAACCCCGGACGCATCGATCATGAACCCCAGCTCGGCGAGGAGGGCCTGCAGCTCCGCGCGCTTGTCGGTCCGGACCACGAGGCAGTCGGGCGCGAGCGCTGCCTCGATGAGGGGCTGCGCCCTAACCCGACTTCCTCGAAAAATAAATATTTTTCGAGGAAGTTGGGTTAAGCACGACAAGCTCACCGAGAAACACGCGCTGCTTCGTTCCGGCCCAGTTCCTGATGGCCGTCGAGAGAAGCGCCGGTATCTCGCCAGTCGCGTGGAGGTCGAGCCAGTCGCGCATCTGCTCGGCGCTGATGCCGAGCTCGCGGGCGGCGCCTGCCGAGCCCGCGGTGATGCGCCACGTCGCGCCTGAACGGCTCGCGATGCGGCGCAGGCGCGCCGCGCCGATGAGTGATGCCGGCTCGCCCACAGTCACCGTGCCGTGCTCGTCCACGCTCCAGGTCTTCGAGGGAGGGTTGGTCTCGACCTGGACCTGGAGATCCCTTGCGCGGGCGCCGGCGCCCCGCGGCGGGATCGCCGCGAAGCCCTCCCCCACCGGCAGGCCGCGGACGTCCTCGCCCGGGGCGACGGTCGTCAGGGCGACGCCGCGACGCACCACGATGGCCTCTCTCTTGCGCGCCCACTCCGACAGTGATTGGGCGACGTTGTCTGGCAAACCGTTGCGGCTGTGCGAGGCGAGGAAGGACTCGATGGCGGCGGGAGTCATGCCGCCCTCGAGCGCCCCGTACACCGAGTCGCGCGTGAGCGCGAAGTTGAGCGCCTCCGATCGTGCCGAGCTGTGCCGCCGCGTGGACCTGCTGGATCTGCTGCTTGCGGAAGATTTCTTTGGCTGAGAAGTTCCCTATCATGGCCGACGACCTGCGGTCTGCACTGGAGCATATTGAGGGGATCTTGGGGGACCTGGAGGAGAGGGTGAGCCGATGACAGCCGGACCGTCAGTCGACCACATCCGTCCTGAGAGGTCGTAAATCGTTAATCGTGTATTAGCCTGGATTTTCACACCGGCAGAAGCGATAACGCGCGGGGCGAGCGGGTGGCCGGGG
>JAZDGX010000088.1:0-30700 GCA_043806645.1 Candidatus Eiseniibacteriota bacterium
ACTGGAGTGCCGCCAGGGAAACGCCCGGGCCTGGGAGGCTATCGTCCGGCGGCATGGAGACCGGATGCTCAACCTTGCCTACCAGTTTACCGGCGACCGCGAGGAAGCGCGGGACTTGGCTCAGGAGATCTTCGTGCGTCTCTATCACAAGCTCGACCAGTACGATCCGCAACGGGCCTTCCGCACCTGGCTCAACAGCCTGGCGCGCAATCTGTGCATCGATCATTACCGCCGCAGAAAGATGCAGCCGGTGACCCGCGCCGTTCCGCTCGACCAGATTCTCGAAATCAGCGCGCCGGGAGAGGCCGCCGACCGCAGGGTCGAGCAGAGGTCGGAGCGGGAATTCCTCCTGCGTGCGATGGATGAGCTGGGCGACACGAGCCGTGAGGCCATCGTCTTGAAGGATCTGCAGGGACATTCCATCGAAGAGATCGCCGCCCTGCTGCGCGTCCCGATCGGGACGGTCAAGTCGCGTCTGTTCCGGGCCCGCATCGAGCTGGCTCAGGCGGTGCGGCGACTGCAGCGGGTGACTTCGGCTGTAGGGGGCGACAGTGGACTGTAGGGGTTTCGAGCAGAGACTGGCCGACTATCTGGCGGGCCGCGTCTCTGCCGAGGATTTTGGGGAGCTGGTGGCCCACGAGGCCACGTGCTCCGCCTGCCGCGATCTCGCTGCGGAAGCGATGGGAGCGGCGGACCCGCACGCCGGGATACCCTCCTCCGATGCCGCCTCCCAGGCCTGGATGCACGCGGTGCTGCGACGCACCGTCGGCGCGGATTGCCGCGGGATCGCGTGGCTTCTGGCAGAGGAAGTGGATGCCCCGCTCGATCCCCGCACGACTCGTCTCGTGGATGGCCATCTCGCCGCCTGCTCCGACTGCCGCGCCTTGGCCGGCGCCATGCGGGATTTGCCCCGTCGCTACACCGAGTTGGCCCGCCTGAAGGCCGACCGGACTTTCATGCGCGCGGTGCTACGCCGCACGTGCCACGCGGACAGGCCGGGCATCCTCGAGACGGTCGCCGCGATGTGGCGCAGGCCCGGACTGCTTTGGGAGGGCGCCCTCCTTTGTGCGCTGCTGAGCACGCCCCTGCTCTCCGATCCGGCCCGGCGGGTGACCGCCACGGTTCAGGAAGCCCGTCCCTTGTCCATCCCGGTTGAGTACATGCAGAAGGGCTGGAGTCGGGTGGATGAGGAGATCTTCGAAAAGCGGGCCTTCGCGGTCGGATTCGATCGCCTGCGCGAGGCCGTGCATGAACAACGGATCGCTCTGCGGTCCTCGCTCGAGGAGGCGGGTGATCGCCTCCTTTCGCCCGATTCGTTGATCGGCCGGCAGGTCGCCGTCTTGCGCGCCTGGTTTCAGGCCGGCACCGAATGGGAGGACGCGACCGGCAGCGCCCCCGTGACCATTGCAGGCCGCGGCGAAAAGACCGCTGCAGAAAGCGACCCCGGCGGCAGCGACGCCGGCGAACCGCAGCCGGGGGAAGAACAGCCCTGAACGGAAGACACGGAAACCTGTTGGGGAGGTCAACATGAATTGCGCATATCACGAACAGAGTCCTGCGGTGACGGTCTGCACCCATTGCGGAAAACCGCTCTGCGATGCCTGTGCCATCCACTGGGAGGACAAGATCACCTGCAAGCATTGCCTGCAGGGCAGCGCGCTATCGGAAAGGCGGGACGAGGCCCGGCTGCGCAAGTCCCCGCTCTTGGCCGGCCTGCTTTCGCTGCTGCCCGGAGCGGGACAGATCTATGTCGGCCACTACACCAGCGGGTTCATCAATGTGCTCATCGTCGGCGCCCTCATCTCGATTCTCAATCGCAACATCGAGCCGCTCGAACCGTTCCTGGGGTTGTTCCTCTCCTTCTTCTGGATCTTCAATGTCATCGACGCGGTCCGGCGGGCGAAGCTCTACAACGAATTCATGGCCGGACGGGAACTGCAGCGCGTGCCCACCGACAGTCCGTTGATCGCCGGCATCGTCCTGCTGATCCTGGGCGCGCTCTTGACCCTCGACATCACCCTCGGCATCTCGGTCGAATTCCTGGAGCCGATCTGGCCGCTCGCCGTTCTGGCGCTGGGGATCTACTTCATCTGGAAGTACGCGCGCACCCGCCGGGAACTGACCCGCCCTCGGACGCCGCACTCGCCGGACGGCCCATCCACGGAGGCGTGATCTTCGACCGACCTCCGGCTCGCCGCCGCCCGGGCGCGAGCCGGAGGTTGCGGCCGGGTCCGGCGCGATGCGGACGCGTCCGCTGCGCACCTGCCGTCCTCAACCCTGAATCCCGATCAAGCAGCCTTGGAGAAGTTGGTGAGCTCGGAGCGGACGCGGATGATCTCGGTTTCCAGGATCTTCAATTGCGCCCGTGAGCCTTCGAGATCGTTCTTGCGCGCCAGGGCTTCGATGCGTTCCGCGCTGCGGCGGGCACCCTCGGCGGCCAGATTGTCCGCGGCCCCCTTGACCAGGTGCGCGGCAACCCCGAGCGCCATGGCGTTGCGACCGAGGATCGCCTGGCGTATGCGGGCCAGCAGCCGCGGGGATTCCTTCAGAAAGACTTCGGCCATCTCGCGCGCCGACTCCCGATTCCCGCCCGCGCGCCGGAGCAGCTCGTCAATGTCGAGCGCCGGCGGAGGTCCCTGGGTTGATTCCGCGGCATCGCTTTCGTCGGCACTCTCCCGGTTGAGCACGCCCGCCGCGGCGCGTTTCATGCGCACGGTGAAGTGGAAGGTCGAACCGGAGCCGCTCTTGCTCTCGGCCCAGATCCGTCCCCCCATCATCCTGACGAGCTCTTCCGCGATCGTCAGCCCGAGCCCGGTCGCCTCCTCGTCGCAAACCTCGGCGGCCTGGGGTATGCGACGCGCAGCGTTCAGTAGGGCTTGCAGGCGGTCTTGAGCGATGCCGACCCCCGTGTCACGCACGCTGAACAGCAATCCCACGTGATCGTCAGGCTCGGGGATGGCCGCCACGCTCAACTCGATTCTGCCCTGTTCGGTGAACTTGACCGCGTTGCCGACGATGTTGATGAGAACCTGACGCAGGCGCGCCGGGTCGCCGATCAGCAGCGGAGGGATGTCGGAGGCGAAGGACCAGGTGAAGGCGAGCTTCTTCTGGGAGGCGCGCGCAACGAAGGGCTGCAGGGTCATCGTCACGACCGAGCGCAGATCCAGCTCGGCCGGTTCGAGTTCGAGCTTCCCCGCCTCGAGGCGGGCGAGGTCGAACAGGTCGTCCATCAATACCAACAGCACCCTCGCCGAGGCTTGAACCGCCTCCAGATGGATGCGCTGCTCGGCGGCCAACTTCCCAGCCAGGGCCAGATCGGTCATGCCCACGATGGCATTCATGGGGGTGCGGATCCCATGCGAGAGATTCGCGAGCAGCCTCCCCTTCGAGGCCTCCGCCGCCCGCGCCTCGTCTTGCAGGCGCGCGAACTTCTCCTGCGCCTCCTGCAGCTCGGCGGTCATGGCCTCCAGTTTCTCGCCGATCGTCGCGCGCCCGTCGTCATTATCGCTCGCTTGACACTGCAGCGCCGCGATCCGCGCATCCGCATCCGCATGGGCGGCGGACAGCCCGTCTTCGTACTCCCGACGCAGGGCGGCGAGCTTCTCCCGCGATTCGTGGCGCACCGCGGCGAGCTTCTCCGCCGCCTCGCGCCGGATGAGCGTGATCTTCTCCTGGGCCTCGCGCCGCGCGGCAGAAACGCGTTCTTCCTGCGCCCGCGCACTCTGCTCGGCCTCGCGCCGCACGCGCTCGAGCTCGCGGCGCAACGCCTCTTCGGCGTCCCCGGCCTGCGCAAGCTCTCGTTCCGCCCTCTCCGCAGCCTCGCGCAATCCGGCGAGATCCAACTTCGCCTTGTACTCCGCCTCGCGCGCGGCTTCCAATTCGCGCTGCCGATCCCCGTACTCGCGCCGAGTCTCTTCCAGCTCGCGGTCCTTCTCGGCCGCCTCCTTGCGCGCCGCTTCGAGCAGGCGTTGCACCTCGTGCAACTCGTCCCGGCTTCGTTCCAGGCCGGTCTCCTGGTCTTCGATCGCCGTCCGTATCGCGCGCAGCTCGGCGATCTCTCCCCCCGCGGCCTCGAGACGTCCGTGCAGCTCGGCGGCCTCTCCGAACGCCGTCTCCAGTTGCTCCCGCAACTCGGCCGCTTCCGTCAAGGCCGCTTCCAGTTTTGTGCGCAGCCCGGAAGATTCGCGATCGGCCTCCTCGGCTTGCGTCTCGAAGTCGTGGCCGCATTCGGCCGACTCCTGCAGCAGCCGCTCGATCTCGGCGCGCGCGCGCTCCAGATCGGTCTGGGCCCGTGTCGCTTCGTGGCACTCGTGCTCCTGTTGGGCGCGCAGTTGTTCCAAACGCTCCTGGGCCAGTTCCTGCTCGCGCTGGGACGTCTCCGCCTCCAGACGTGCCTGCTCCGCTTCGCGCTGGGAGGCCTCCGCCTCCAGACGGAGCGCCGCCAGCTCGCGGCGCGTGTCCTCCAGGGCGTCGTGGATTTCGCCCGTGGTCTGGCGCGCCTCACCTGCCATCTGCTCGACCTGCTGACGGGCCTTGCCGAGCTCCTCTTCGAGTACCCTGGCGCGCGCCTCGAGGGCGTTCGCCGCGGCGCGTTCGCGATCGCCCGCCTCCGTCGCCCGGGCACTGATCTGCCGGAGTTCCTTCTCCAGCCTCGCGTTCTCCTTGCCCGCACCTTCCTGCTGGACGCGCAGCTGCTCGCGCAGTTCGGCCTTCTCCTCGAGGGCCGTCTCGTACTGGCGGCGCAGTTCTTCCTGAAGTTGCTTGCGCTCCTGCTGGAAGAGCGCTCGCTCGCGGCGCAGCGCCTCGGCCGCCTCCTCGCCGGCGTGTTGCGCGGCGGCAATCATCGTCCGGCTTTGTTCGAGCTCGTGCTCGAGCGTTTCGCGGCGCTCGCTTGAAGTGCGCGCCTGATCCCGCGTGGTCTCGGTCTCGCGCAGAATCGTGTCGGTCTCGCGGCGCGCCTCGCGCGCCTCCGTCACGTCCACGAAGGAGAACAGCCGCCCCTGGACCCGCCCGTCGGGATCTTCCACCACCGAGGCATTCAGCACGATCGCCAGTTGTCGCCCGACCTTGTCGTCGATGGCGCAGTGGTGGCGATTGACCCGACTGCCCAGGTCCCGATTGGCGAGGGGGCAGTCCGCCCCGCAGCGCTCCCGCGCCAGAACGGTATAGTGCCGCCCGATGATCTCCTCGGGAAAGAACCCGGTGGCCGCGCAGAAGGCGTCGTTGACC
Organism: Candidatus Eiseniibacteriota bacterium; assembly: GCA_043806645.1. Taxonomy (GTDB): domain Bacteria; phylum Eisenbacteria; class RBG-16-71-46; order CAIMUX01; family WJJG01; genus JAZDGX01. Next base: position 5,230 of record JAZDGX010000088.1, read on the forward strand.
TCCCTAATCCGGCCCTCGTCATCGGTCATGAAGAAGGGCGTGGCCGCGGTCTCAATCACCTGCCGATGGAAACGTTGGGCGCGCTGAAGCCCCTGCTCCACGCGCTGGCGCTCCTCGGCTTCGAACACATTCGCGACGCAGTCGGCCATGCAGCCCGCGAAGATCCGCTCGTCCACGGTCCAGCCGCGGGGCGGGCCGACGTGGCCCAGGGAAATCAGTCCGACGATGCCCCCCTGCAGGCGGATGGGGGCATCCAGCATGGAGATGATCCCGCGGCTCACGGCGAACTCGTCCCACAGACCGCGGGTGCGCGGGTCCTGGCGCACGTCGCTGACGGCGAGCGTGCTTTCGCACCGCAGGGCCTGGCGGTGGGCCGCATCCTCGGTCCCCGCCTCGTCGAGCGTCTCCAGATTGCGGTCCGCCGAACGCTGGAAGTGCCAGCAGCGACGCACGCGCTGCCCCTGGGCCTCATAGAGCCAGATGCTGACGTGCTCGACATGCAGGGTCTTGGCCGCGATGCCGGTGATCTTGCTCAGGGCGGTCGGCCGGTCGCGATAGAGATCGCTCTGGCTCTCGGCGAGCTGCAGCAGCGCCTCGCTTTGGCGCTCGAGACGCGCGTTGCGTTCGCGCCGTTCGCGCTCGCCCTGGGTTCGGGCAGTGATGTCGCTGACCACCCACACGCGCCCGGCCATCACGCCCCCCTCAGGCAGCGGGCGGGAGGAGCAGCGCAGCACGCGCCCATCCTTGAAGCGCAGCAGATCGAGGCTCTCGCCAAGGGAGCCGCGCAGCGTGCGCACCGACGTGAGGAACTCCTCCGGCGCGATCAACTGTTCGCGGAAGGAAGCGAACAGCGATTCCTCATCCATCCGATGGAAGGTCTCGCGCGAGATTCGCGTGATCTCGAGGAAGGCGGAATTGCTCGCCACCAAGTGGCCTTCGGAATCCACGACCAGCAGGCCGTCGCCGGCCGTATCCACGACGGCGCTCAAGAGACACTCGTTCTCCAGGCGGCTCCGGCACGCGCGCTCGCGAAGCGCGCGCCACGTCTTGAGCAGGCTGTCGAGCACGATGAACTGGACCGCGAGGATCGCCGGCCCGGCGAGCGCCAACAGCACGCCCGCGAATCCGCTCGCATGGCGGGAGAGACCGTCGAGGGCCAGGCCCAGGAAGAGGGCGAAGGCGGTGGAGAAGAGACTTCCGGCGAGGATCCGCCGGCGGACGCGCCGCAGGCCGCTTCCGGGGACCACTTCCTCGCGCCAGAACGCGTAGTAGATCAGCGAGGTCGCACCGAGAAGCCCGCCGGTCGCGGTCAGAATCGGGATCAAACCCAGGAGCACGAGCACCAGGCCCGCCTCGGGGCCGCGCGCGGCCCCGCCCACCCGCCCGATCCCCTGATCGACGATTCCGGTGAATGCGTGGAGGAAGATCATTGCGCCCGCGAGCATGAGCCAGCGGCGCAGCGGATCCATCACGCGCCGCGCGCTCAGGTAGAGCATCCCCGCCGATCCGCCCGCGGCCACGAAGACCAGGATCGCCTCGCCATCCTGCCCCGACAGCGGCCCGCCTCCGAAGGCGGCCCATAGCCAGACGCCCCCCACCGGAAGAAAGATCCAGCGCCCCGGGCACCGCTCCCACAGCGACGCGATCCCGACACGGGCGAACTCGAGCAGCGCGCCCAGCGCCGCCAGGCCGGCGACGCCGGCGATCACGCCGGCCGCAGGCGCACGGCTTCCCGCATTCAGCATCGCCAACCAGAACATTCCGGCGTGCACGAGGCCGAAAACGCCCAGCCAGCGCCAGGGGAGCCGCAGGTCGGTGCGTCGCAAGGCGAACGCAAGCGCGCCGATCGATACAGCCCCGAGTGCGCAGACGTACGGCATGAAGAGAATCGGAGTGTCGAACAGCCCGGCCACGAGGTGCTCCTCCAGCGGGGGCAGGGACAGAGTCATCCCGCTCGAAGTGGAGACATGCGTCCCTCTTCGACGACGGGGATCCTTATAAGGAAGAGATCGGTGCCGGAGCCTCGAAGCTTAATGCCTCTTCGCCGGCTGCGGTCGCTGGGCGGCACGGGGAGACACGGATCGTCGCAGAAAGCGCCGGCAGGCGAACTGCTGCCGGCGCTGACCGTTGCGCGTCGGAATTCTCATTTCAGCCATCGCTAGAAGTGACTGGCAAGCCAACCCATCCAACCGAAGAACATCGCCAGCGTGACTCCGATGATCGACAGGATGACCGAAATCACCGTGAAGATCCCGGCAATCGTGATCAGGGTCTTCAGCTTGCCGAGGTACTGTTCGAGCATGGCGGGATCGCGGCGGGTGCAGGCGACCTCGGCCCGGTTGGCCGCCTGGCACAGAAGCATGCCTACCCAGATGTAGACCCAGGCAAAGACCAGTCCCACGATCGTCAGCGCGGTGATGACGCCGGCAATGATGCCGACTACACCCAGGAATTTCAGCCAGCCCCTCGATTCCATCACCGGAACGAGAAGCCGTCCCAGCCAATCCGCCGGCGCCGGAGCGGTGAGAGCGGGTGATGGCGAAGTCGGCGGCGGGGATCCCGCGGCCGGAGCGGTCCATTCTTCCCTTCGCGGAGACTCGTCGGTCATATGCGCCTCCCGGCTGCGTTCGCAGGGATCTACTTGAACAGAATCAGCTTCTGCGTCCGATCCTCCTCATTGTTCACCTTCAGGCGGGCGAAGTAAACCCCGGTCGGATGGCGCCCGGCGGGCCAGGCGATCCGCTGCCAGCCCGGGCGCATCCACTCGTCCCGCACCAGATGCTCGACGATTCTGCCGCTCACATCGAGGATGGCGAGATCGACCTTGGCCGCGGCGCTCAGCCGGAAACGCAGCGCCGTCTCCCCGCGGAAGGGATTCGGAGCGGCGGGCCGCATCATCACGCCGACGGGGTGCCGCGGATCGGACTCCCGCGCGCTGGCGCCGGCGTCGGTCAGGCGTGTCTCTTCATAGGTGACCGTCACGCTGGTCGCCGGATCGACCGAGCGAATCTGCAGGAAGCGGAAGTTGTTCGGGGAAGGGACCCCCATGGGCAGGCTCAGCGACTGCCAGGGTTCCCACTCCACGACGCGCAGATCGTCGAACCAAGCCCGGGCCTCGCCGCCCTGGGTCCCGTCGAGGTTGCAGCGGACATTGAAGTACAGGCTGTTGTCGGGCGCCTTGATGTCCCGGCTGTACCAGGTCCAATCGCTCGTTCCGTCGACTGCGGAACCCATGTCCAGCTCGCCGATCTGCGTCCAGGAATAGCGCTGCGAGTAGAAACGCAGCGAAAACTTCGCCCCCCGCGCCGCGGAGGTCCGCATCCATCCGGTGAGGCTGTAGCGCAGGGTGTCGGCGGCGGGGAGATGCTTTTCGAGCATGGTGACGATGTTCCCGCCGCTCCCCGTGCGGCGCAGGACGAGCGAATGCTCCCCCTCGTGACTGACACCGTCGTCCAGCCATTCATCCCCGCTGTTCAGGTCCCACATGTGATAGCCTTCGGCCTGCTCGAAGCCGCCGAACCACAGCACCTCGCGTCCCCACCGCACCTCGCATCCCGGCCCGACGCCCTCGAGCCCCACGATCCGCGAGATCGATCCTTCACCGGCCAGTCCGATCGGCCGGGAGACGTAGAAACCGTCGTCATAACCGACCGGCTGCGTGCCTTCGGCCTGCGTGACCTCGGGATAGGCGTCCGCCGGATCGAGGAAGATCGTGCCGGTGTGCACGTCGGCATCGACACCCACCAGCGTGCCCAACTGCCGCGAGTAGTCCGCCATGCGGTCGAGGATCTCCCGGCCCAGGCGGCCGGTGGCCGGAGTGGGAATCCACTCGTCGATGAACGCGGGCTTGAAGGTCCAGCCGAGAATGCCCGCCTTGGATAGTCGCGCGCGCAGCACGATGGTCGGCATCGTCTCGGGATAGTAGAGGTCGAACATGAAGTTGCCGAGGCTGTGGGCGATCAATGCGCCCTCGTACACTTCGAACCCCTGCAAGACATGGGGATGGGAATTGAGCACCGCCGCGGCGCCCAGGTCAATCGCCCGGTAGCGCAGCTCCCGATCGGACGCGCCCGGCCAGATGCGGAACTTGAACTCCGGCGCATCCTCGGGCGCGACGAAGGGGGGGCACAGCTCGGCCTCGATCACCGGCCCGCCGGCCTCCCGTCCGCTTGCGGCCACGGCCGCCTCCACGAAGTCACCCCGCGCTGCCAACGCCGCCGGGGGAATCGTCACGTATTCCTCGCCGCTGTGCGGGATCGCGATGACGATGTCGGCCAGGCTGTCGGCCTGCGCGATGGCGCGGGCGATGTTCGGCTCGAGCCAATAGCCCAGCCCGAACTTGTCGTAACCCGCGTCGAAGAAGGGCTGCTCTCCATACTGGCGGCCGGTGCGGTTGCACAGGTTGATCAGCCCCAGGCGGATGCCATCCTTCGCGACGTAGCAGGGCTGATTCGCGAAGTAGGCATTCACGCCCGAGCCCCCGTGAACGATGCCCGCGCCGTCGAAGACCGCATGGGTCTCGACCAGGCCATCCAGGCCGTAGTCGATGATGTGATTGTTGCCGGTCGAGACCACGTCGACGCCGGCATAAACCAGACCGGCGACGTTCTCGGGACTGGTGCGGAAGACCACGCTCTTGGTCGGATGCGGCGTGCCCTCGTCGGTGAAGGCGCACTCGGCATTGACCATCGTGAGATCGGCGGCCTCGCCGAGCATCCCCAGGGTCGGTTCCCACAGGTATTCGACGCCGTAGGTTTCGATCAACCCGCCCGACTGCTCGTAGCCCCGGCCCATGAAACTGTCGCCGGTGAAATTGACGCTGATCTCCCCGGCCAGCCCGCTGGGCTCGACCGCCACCTGGCAGGTGTCGCGGCCGAAGAGGCCTGTCTCGTCGGTCACATCGAGGGCGACCGTGAAGGTATAGTCGGCCGCGGCGGTGAAGCTGTGCGCGGGATTGGGCTCGGCGCTCGTCGTACCGTCTCCGAAATCCCAATGGTAATCGTGACTGCCGCCGTCGGGATCGCTGACCAAACTCTGGAACTGCACCTCGATCCGATAGAGATCCGTTTCCGCGACGCGGCGGCTGAGACCGGGGAAGCTCTGGATCGCGACCGTGGGCGCGACCGGTAGATCGTCGGTCACATCGTAGATTTCATCGAAGATCGTGATCCCGTCGGAGGTCCCGTCGCGGTCGTTGACGAATGCGATGAACGTGATCTCGGGCAGGCTGCCCCAGGTGTCCAGCCAGTCCTGGCCCAGGGGCAGCCGGTAGGCATGCCACTGGTCCTGGGGAAACGCCCCCTGGTAGACGATGTTCCAGCGATCGGTCAGGCTGACCTGGGATCCCGAAACGCAATAGAAGAGGACATTGCCGCCGGCATCGCCGAAGCCGATGGCCTGCATCTCCCCGCGTTCCTCGCTGTAAAGCGCCGCTTGGAAGACGGTGGCGGCGACGAGCGGATAGGGATCGATCGCGAGCTGTTTCCAGGTGTTGCCCCAGACGCGCAGCGCATAGTCCGAACCGCCGTAGGTGTTGGCGGACTGAATGGACCACGCGCTCGGATCGAAGTCCTCGCCGTCGTAGCTTTGCAGCGAGGCGCTGCCGGTCTCGAAATCGCAGAGCAGCGTCTGCCGTCCGCCCCGCCATTCACCCGAAAACTCCCCCCGCGCGGGCGCGGGGACTGCCAGGGCAAGGCATCCTGCCATGATCCAGGCCACGGAAAAGCCCACCGTCTTCATGTACGATCCCTCCGGGAAGCAGCCGATGTCCTGTCGCCCGTGATCCGGGAAAGACCTCCGCCCTTTCGAAACTGCGCCGGCCGCGCAGCCAGTTATTTAATTCTACCGTAAATAGTTAACCGTCACAAGCGACCGGATGGGATTTCGCCCGCGCGGACGATCGCCCCGGATGCGCAGGGCTGGGGCGCCCCTCGGCGATCGCATGCCCCGCTCGAATGAGCCGTGGCTGAGACTCGTTGCCCGTTGTGCTATACTCCTTGGCTTCTTGGTCACGGCGAGGCCTCCCGGATGGCCGTCCGGTCCTTGTGATTGCCCGCGCTTCAGTTGCGGGATCCCGGACCGCCACGGCCGCCGAACCGCCGGGCTACGGCGGCCCCGGATGGTCTTTCGGGCCGGGAAGGTGCGCGCAGGCGAAAGCGGGAAAGGAGAGACGGGAGATGATCATCGGGATTCGCAGAGAGGACAAGAACCGCTGGGAACGCCGGGTGCCTCTGGCCCCCGACGACCTGGCGCAATTGAAGGCCTCTCTCGGAATCGAGTTCCATGTGCAGCCCTCTCCGATCCGCATCTTCGCCGACTCCGAGTTTGCGGCCGCGGGCGCGGAGCTGCGCGAGGATCTTTCGGCGTGCGACCTGATCATGGGGGTCAAGGAGGTCCCGACGCACCTGCTGATGCCCGCGAAGAACTACCTCTACTTCGCGCACGTCATCAAGTGCCAGGCCTCGAACATGCCGATGCTGCAACGGTTGCTCGATCTGGGCTGCGCGCTCTTCGACTACGAGTTGATCACCGACGAGCAAGGGCGCCGGCTGGTCTTCTTCGGCCGCTATGCGGGGCTGGCGGGCATGATCGACAGCCTGCACGCGCTCGGCCGGCGCTTGGAGATCGAGGGCGTTCCAAGCCCTTTCGCCGAGATCAAGTTGGCGCACGAGTACAAGGACCTCCCGGAAGCCCTGGAAGCGATCGACCGGCTCGGGGCGAAGATCCGCGTTCACGGGCTCGATCCGCGGATCACGCCGCTGGTCGTGGGCTTCGCGGGCTACGGGCATGCATCCCAAGGCGCGCAGGAAATCCTCGACCGCCTGCCGGTCAAGACGATCACCCCCGCCGAGTTGGCCGCGGTGCGCGCGCAGCCCCGGACTGCCGGCAACGAGATCTACAAAGTGGTCTTCAAGGAAGAGCACCTTGTCACGCCGCGCGAGCAGAAGCGCTTCGAGTTGCGGGAGTACTACGACCATCCCGAGAAGTACCGCTCGATCTTCGACGCCTACCTGCCGCACTTGACGATGCTGGTGAACTGCATCTTCTGGACCGCGCGCTACCCGCGGTTGGTGACGAAAAGGGCGGTGGCGGAACTCTACCGCGAAAGCCGCCCCCACCTGCGGGTCATCGGCGACATCTCCTGCGACATCGACGGCAGCATCGAGGTGACCGGAAGGTCCACCACGCCCGACCAACCCTGCTTCGTCTACGAGGCCTCCACGGGCCGCATGCTCGATGGCTACGCCGGGAATGGGCCGGTGGTGCTGGCGGTGGACAACCTGCCGTGCGAACTCCCCCGCGAGTCCAGCGTCTTCTTCAGCCACACGCTGCGCGATTTCCTCGGCGCCTTCGCCGGGGCGGATCTCACCGCGCCCGTCGAGGCCTGGGCTCTTCCGGAGCCGATGAAGCGGGCGCTGATCGCGGCGCGGGGCGAATTGCGGCCCCGCTTCGATTACATCAAAGACTGTCTGGCCGGGGTGCGGCCGGATGCGGGAACAGAAAGATCCGGGGCTTAGGAAACCGACAAGGAGATGCACATGGCAAGCGTACTCTTGCTCGGCGCCGGTCTCGTGACCCGGCCGCTCGTCCGTTACCTGCTCGATCAGCCGGGATTGAAACTGACCATCGCGTCCCGGACGGTTTCGAAGGCCGAGGCGCTGCTGGAGGGGCATCCGCAGGGCCGCGCGATGGCCCTGCTGGTCGATGACGATCCAGCGCTCTCCCACCTCATCTCCCGGCATGACCTGACGATCAGTCTTCTCCCCTATACGTATCATGTCCGCGTGGCGAAGCACTGCATCGAGCACGGCAAACACATGGTGACGACCTCCTACATCAGCCCGGCGATGAAGGAACTCGACCGGCCCGCGAGAGAGGCGGGCATTACGATCTTGAACGAGATCGGCGTCGATCCCGGCATCGATCACATGTCCGCGATGCGGGTCATCCACGATGTCGCGGCCCGCGGCGGCCGGGTGGTTTCCTTCTCCTCCTACTGCGGGGGACTGCCGGCGCCGGAGGCGAACACCAATCCCTGGGGCTACAAGTTCTCCTGGAGCCCGCGCGGCGTCCTGTTGGCGGGCAGAAACGACGGGCGCTTCTTGAAGGACGGCGCCATCGTCGACATCCCCGGCCGTGAGCTCTTCGCCCACTTCGAGACGGTGCCGGTGCCGGGTGCGGGAGACTTCGAGGGCTACACCAATCGAGATTGCCTCGGGTATGTCGGCCTTTACGGGCTGGCCGGCATTCCCAGCATGTTCCGGGGGACGCTGCGCTATCCGGGGTGGTGCAAGACGATGAAGGCGGTGGTCGACCTCGGCTACCTGGACGACTCCCCCCGCGGCGATCTGCGCGGCCGGAGCTTCCGGCAGCTGGCCGGCATGCTGGTCCCGAGCGCCGCAGGCGCGGGCGACACCGCGCAGGCGGTCGCCGATCACCTGGGGATCGGGCGCGATGCGAATCCGATCCAGCGGATGGAGTGGCTGGGGCTCTTCAGCGATGAGCCGCTCCCCGACGCACCGTCGATCCTGGATGTCATGGTGGCGCGGATGCTGGAGAAGCTGAGCTACCGGCCGGGGGAACGGGATATGCTGGTGCTCCATCATCAATTCGGGGCGGAGTTCCCCGGGCGGCGGGAGCACATCACCTCGACGATGGTCGATTTCGGCATCCCGGGAGGCGACAGCTCGATGGCCCGGACGGTCAGCCTGCCGGCCGCGATCGGCACGCGCCTGATCCTCGAGAACCGTATCGATCTCACCGGCGTGCTTGCACCGGTCGTCCCGGAAATCTACGAGCCGGTGCTGAGCGAGCTGGAGAGCATGAACATCGTCTGCAAGGAGGCGCGCCGGAGGCTGGCATGAAATCACAACCGACCGACCAAGAAATCCTCGCGGCGATCCAGCCCTTCATCAAGGAGGGGCGGCTCGCGTGCAGGGACGCCCTGGCAACCGCCGCGGCGTTGGAAACTCCGCCCGCCTGGATCGGCCGGGTCTGCGATGCCGAAGGCATCCGGATCGTCAACTGCCAGCTCGGCTGCTTCGGGCTCAAGCGCCGCCGGTCGAAATCCGGCTGAGCTGGGGAAGGCGCCCGGCCCTGGAAGGTCCGGAACGCGGGAATCTCCCCCAGCGTAGTGGACATTCATTCAGCCTTCCGGGCGACGTTCCTTAGCCGAAGCCGCGAAGCGGGTTGATCGTCTGCGGCACTGTCCTGACAGGATTGTCCGGCTCCGGCAGGTGCACCCCCTCACGGTTTCGCCTTGAATCTCGCCTCGGAATCAGGTATTCTCTTCTGGAAGGGGAAGTCTTAGCAGGCTGTCGGCCCTTCGTGTGCGATGGTAGTTATCTTGACACCCATGAGGAGGTTGTTAACATGAAGAGAGTTCTGCTTGCGGCCCTCGTTCTGCTCCTTGCAACGGGGACAGCCATGGCGGATAAGGAGAAGCTCAATGGGCCTCCTTCTCACCCGACCGATGGCCTTCTGGACTGCACCGGCGCACATGCGATCGCGTGCGGCGGCTCTCACTCCGATGACACCACCCTCTACCCCAGCGCGGTCAGCGACTACAACATGCCGAGCTGGACGCTGGATGGCCCGGAGGTCGTTTACGAGCTGACGATCGCTGCCGATACGTACCTGACGCTCGATTTGACCTTCCCGACGGCGGGCGACCTGGCGTTGTTGCTGCTCGCCAGCTGTGACGAAAACACAGTCATCGACTACTCCGACGCCTATGGCGACGGTGCGCCCGAGCAGATCGCCATGGAAGTCACCGCGGGCACCTACATCGTGGTGGTCGAGGGCTGGTATGCGGACGACTACGGCCCCTACACGCTGACAGTGTCCTGCGAGGCGCCGCCGGAGCCGCCGGTCAACGATCAGTGCGCGGGAGCTATCGAGATCGTACGTTGCTCCAGCGGCGTTGTCGAAGGCGACCTGACTCTGGCCGTTGACGACTACACGCCGTCCGGCGCCCTTCCGAGTTGCACCGGCTATTCGGCGCTGGGCAAAGACATCGTCTACGTAATGGATCTGCAGGTGGGCGATGAAGTGTCCATGTCCATGGCGCCCCTCGTCTACTTTGACGCGGCGCTCTACCTCATCTCCGACTGCGCGGACCCCAACGGCACGTGCAAAGCCGGATCAGATTCGGGTAACCCTGAGGCGATCAGCTGGATCTGCGATGCGGCTGGCACCTATTACCTCATCTGCGACGCCTGGTCGAGTGGCACGGGTGGTCCCTTCACGCTGACCTACTCGATCGAATGTCCGCCGGTTCCGGACGATGTCGAGAGTTGGGGCACGATCAAGAGCATCTACAGGTAAGATCCCCATCAGTAGCGACTCCGCCGCCTGAGGGCGGGTTGCCTTGCGTGAGTGCTGGCAAGGGCCCTTCCGAACGGAAGGGCCCTTGTCACTTGTCCTCGGGGGGGGCCGCGTAGGATTGCCCGGCAAAGAACCCATGGGAGAGCCGGACCACCACGGCGCTCAAGGCAAAGAGCGCGATGAGATTCGGGACGGCCATCAGTCCGTTGAGAACATCCGCCACACCCCAGATGATCTCGAGCGTGCCCAGGGCCCCGAGCAGCGTGAAGGGCAGCCAGACCATTCGATAGATCTTCCGCACCAGCAGGCCGTGTCCCAGCAGGTAGGCCATGCAGGTCTCGCCGTAGAAGCCCCACGCCAGAAGCGTGTCGTAGGCGGTGAGCACCATGCTGATGACGACCAGGGGAAAGCCGATCCGCGCCCCGTAGGTGGCCGCAAACCCCTGCATGGTCAGCGTCGCGCCCCTATCGCCGCTCGACCAGACCCCGGTGAGCAGGATCACGAGCGCCGTGGTCGAGCAAACGACGATCGTGTCGACGAAGACCTCGAAAATGCCCCACAGCCCCTGCCGGGCGGGGTGATCGGTCATCGCGGTCGCATGGGCGATGGGCGCGCTGCCCATGCCGGCCTCGTTGCTGAAGACCCCCTTCGACAGCCCCTGGCGAATGATCACCAGCAGCCCCGCCCCGGCGAATCCCCCCGTCGCGGCCATGGGCGTGAATGCGTAGCGGAAGATCAGCGCCAGGATCTCGGGCAATCGGCCGGCGTTCATCACGACGACCGCCAGACCGGCAAGCATGTAGAGGATGACCATGAAGGGCACGAACACGCTGGCCACCGCGGCGATCCGCTTGAGGCCTCCGATCGTGACCATGCCAACCGCGACGACCAGGATCAAGCCCGTCGCCCAGCGAGGCACGCCGAAGTGGTTCATTCCCTCGGCCACCGCGTTCGCCTGCACCATATTGCCGATGCCGAAGGCCGCGAGGGCGCCGAATAGGGAGAAGAGCATCGCGAGCCATTTCCAGTTCCGCCCCAGTCCCCCTTCGATGTAGCGCATCGGGCCGCCCATCATCGGCTGCCCCGGATCGCGCCGGCGATAGTGGACCCCGAGCACGACTTCGGCAAACTTGGTCGCCATTCCCAGCAGGCCCGAAACCCACATCCAGAAGACCGCTCCCGGACCACCGAGCGCGATCGCGGTCGCGACCCCGGCGATATTCCCCACGCCCACCGTGCCGCCCATGGCGACCGTCATCGCTTGAAACGGCGTGACATCGCCTTCCGCCCGCGGGCCGCGCCGGAATGCCCGCCCGGCGGTCTGCAAGACCAGGGGCAAGCGAGTGAACTGGACCGCCCGCGTGCGCAGAGTGATCCAGAGCCCCGCCGCAAGAAGCAGTACCATGAGCGCGGGACCCCAGACGACGGAATGGATCGACTGGATCAGGGCCGTGAATGCGTCCATGCGTTCCCCCCACGGGCGGCCAGCGCGAGAGCCACGCCCGGGATGACCGATACCCAAGTGCCGGCTCGGCGGCAGTGATGCCGGGGAACCTACGACCTTTCTGCCGGGCTGCCAACAGCCTCCTGGGTGGTCGCTCCCGCTGCGGCGGGAGATCTGCCCCCCGCGAGAGAGGCGGCGCGAGGCCGTTTTCGCGCTCAGGTCGATCTAGGATCGGACGGCAGCGCGGGGCTATACTGCCGGTGCCGATCGTGACCGGGCAGCGCAGGTTCACCTCCTTGGACAGCGACCGGCGAATGACCGATCGAGGGTGTGCACGGCGGGGGAATGGCGATGGAGCGCCGCAGACCCTGGCTCTATTTCGCGATCTGCGCTCTCGGGCTGCCGCTGTATCTGTTCGCTTTCCAGCATCAGGCGCGCGAGGCAACGCTGTCGGACCGGGATCTCCCCCCGGGATTCTCCTTTCCCGCCCGTATCGGCCTCCGGGAAGGCGCGCAGGAAGTGACCGCGTGGGAGGTGGCTTCCGCGGCGGAGCTGCGCCTGCTTGCCGAAGGACGGACCGCCGGCACGCCGGTGGTCCTGACCCCCGCCGGGAACGGAAACGCTTTCCATCTCTCCCTGCCGCGCAACCTGTCTCTGGCGGGCATCGCCATCACGCTGGTAAGCGGCCTCTTCTTCTGGGGGGTCAGCGCATTCGTCTTCGCTTCGCGCGCCCATTCAGGCACCGTCCGCAGCTTCTTCTGGTGCACGTTTCTTTATGGCCAAGCGATCATGATCGGAGGCATCCGGGCTCCCGGCTCCGCGGAGTGGACGGTCATCCTGCTGGGGATCGCGCAGCTCGCCGCCTTGGCAGCGCTGCCGGTGATCTTCGTGCATCTCACGCTCAACTTCCCGCGACGGCAACCGGTGCTCGATCGGTACCCGCTGCTCATGCGGGCGATGATCGTCCTCGCCGCGGTCCTCGTCGCCTGGCAGGGGTACACCTTTCTGCGCTACGTGCACTCCCCTCGCCCCGATCTCTTCCGGACCCTCGCGGTCCCCTTGACCATCGCCGATGGGGTCCTCGTCGCCGAGGTACTCGCCGGCCTCTTCGTCCTCGGATACACGGGCCGCAGTCTGGAGCTGACCCGCGAGCGGGCCCAAAGCAAATGGCTGCTGTGGGGCTTCGCGGTCGGGGTCACTCCCTATGTCTTCTTGCGCACGTTGCCCCAGCTCGCCGGGCTGCGGCCGCCCTTCGGGCCGGGCTTCGACCGCCTCTTCGAGATGGCGATCCCGATCGCCTTCATCTTCGCCGTCGTGCGCTACCGATTCCTCGACATCGACATCATCATCCGGCGCAGCGTGATCTATGCTTCGCTCGCCGGGCTCATGACGGCGCTCTATCTAGGGTTCAGCATCTTTCTGGGCCGTTTCGTCGAGGAGTTGCCGCCCGCGCGCTCGCTTGCAGTCGCGATCGCGATCGGGACCGGGGCGGGCGTCATGTTCCAACCCCTGCGCAGGATGATCGGACGCGCGGTGGATCAGACCTTCTTTAAGTTGAGCCACGGGTACGGGCGGGCTCTGACGCTGCTCGCCCACCGCTTGGCCGATGTGCACGGACAGGCCGATCTGGCGCGCATGGTCGATGAATTCCTCGCCCAGACGCTCGACGTGCGCGACCATGCCGTGCTGCTTGAAGAGAAGGGTGAATGGCTCGGCTACGGCAATGTCGGCGCCGTCGCGCGCTTCGCGGGGCGACTCGCGGCCGACTGCACCGCCTTTCCCGGCAGCACCAGCATGCCCGAGGTGGAGTGCGAGCGGTTCCCCGCGGAACTGGCCGCGGCAGGTTTCGTGCTGCAACAGACGGTGCGGGCCGGGTCCGTCCGCGCGGGGATCATCCTGCTGGGACGCAAACACTCGGAGCGGCGCTTCGTGGAACCCGATCTCGAGCTCATTCACGGAGCGGCTGCGGAAGCGGGCCGCAGCCTCGAACGGATCCGTTTGATCCAGACCGCCGACGAGCAAGCCCATGCGCGGCAGCGGGCCGAAGAGATGGATCGGCTGAAGGGCGAGTTTCTCTCGCGAGTGGCACACGATCTGCGCACCCCCCTCGCCTCGATCGCCTGGTCGACCGACAACCTGCTCGATGGAATCGCCGGCACCTTGGCCCCGCAACAAATAGAGTACTTGCGCTCGATGAAGGCTTCAGCCGGTCACCTGAGCCGGCTGATCACCAACATCCTGGAGATCAGCCGCCTCGAGCGGGGCGCGACCACGCTGGATCTCGCTCCGGTGCAGTTGGGCACGATCGTCGAGGAGGCGCTGCTGACGATCAGGCCGCTGGCGGATGCCAAGCGCCTGTCGCTTGCGTACTGCTGCGGGGACGACCGCCCCGTGCACGGCAATGCCGAGAAGCTTCTCGAAGTCGTCCTCAATCTCCTCGAGAACGCCATCCGTTTCTCTCCCGCCGGCGGGGGGATCGAGATCGAGACCTTGGCCGGCCGCGCCGCGGAGACGGGGTCCGCGGAAAACACCCAGGTGCTGACGGTGCGCGATCACGGCCCGGGCTTCGGCGATATCGATCCACCCTTGCTGTTCGAACGCTTCCGCCAGGGAGCACGGAGCCCGCATGCACAGCAACAGGGTTTCGGACTCGGACTTCACATCGTGAAATCGTACGTCACGCTCATGCGCGGCACGGTGGAGGCGCGGAATCATCCGGCGGGCGGGGCTCTCTTCACGGTCACCCTGCCCCTCGCCCAGCCGCCTGCGATCCATGGAAAGGACGAGGCATGAATGCCACGGTTCTCATCGTCGACGACGACGAAACTCTGCGCCGGGTTTTGGCCGACCGGTTGCACTATTGGGGACACACGGTCGTGCAGGCGGAGGGCGGGGAAGCCGCGCTGCTGCAGGCGGCGCAACAGTCCTTCGATCTCATCCTGCTCGATCTCTCCATGCCCGGCATGTCGGGGCTCGAGGTCCTGGACGGACTCCGGGAAGCGGGATGCAGCGCCGAACGGGTGGTCCTGACCGCACACGGTTCGGTGACCAAGGCGGTGGAGGCGATGAAGCGGGGGGCCGACGACTTTCTCACCAAACCTGCGGATTTCGAGCTGCTGCGGGCGGTCGTCGACCGCGCGCTGGAGAAGCGCCGCCTGTTGCGAGTCAATGCGGCGCTGACCGAACAGGTGGCGGGCGAGACCCCCTTGGTAACCGGTCGCTCCGAGCCGATGCGGCAACTCCTGGCCATGGCCTCCCAGGCGGCGCGGTCCGACGCGACGCTGCTGCTGACCGGCGAGAGCGGCACCGGCAAGCAGGTGTTGGCCGAGCACATCCACCGGCTGAGCCCGCGGGCGGGGGGACCCTTCGTCTATATCAACTGCGTGGCGATTTCCGATGAACTGATCGAGTCGACCCTCTTCGGCCATGAGAAGGGCGCATTCACCGGCGCGGTCGCGCGCAAACCGGGGCGCATGGAAACGGCGAATGGCGGAACGGCGTTCCTGGACGAAGTCGGCGACATCAGCCCGCGCCTTCAGACCAAGCTGCTGCATTTCCTCGAAGCCGGCGAGTTCGAGCGCGTGGGCGGCACGCAGGTGATCCGCGTCGATTGCCGCATCCTGGGGGCCACGAACCGCGATCTGCCGAGGGCGGTAAAGGAAGGGCGTTTTCGGGAGGACCTCTTCTACCGCCTGAACGTCGTCACGCTGCCCATTCCCCCGCTGCGCGAGCGGCGCGAGGACATCGTGCCGCTGGCCGAGGCCTTTCTCGCGCGCTATGCTGCGGAGATGAAGCGGGAAGGTCTCTGCTTCGCCGGCCCGACGCTGGACACTTTGGAACGCTACGCCTGGCCGGGCAACGTGCGCCAGCTCAAGAACGCCGTCGAGCGCATGGTCGTTCTCGCACAGGGCACCTCGCTGACCCCCGATCTACTGCCGCCTGAGATCGTCGCCGGGCCGGAAGGCGAGCCCGGAGAGCTCTGGGCGCTCCCCTATCGGGAAGCGCTGGCAGGATTCCGGCAACATCTGATTCGCCACGCGCTCGCCCGCGCGGGCGGGAATCAGACCCGCGCGGCGGAACTGCTCGGGGTCCAGCGCACCTATCTCAATCGCATGATCAAGGATCTCTCGATCTCGGGACCAGGGTCGCGGCCCCTGGAAAGCTAGCGATCCGGGCGATGGAGGGCGAGCTTGCGCGCGCCGCGCAGTGGGCCCGCAGTCTGGGGGTGTCGGCATGAACTCACCATCAGCGTACGTCTATCGCGGCGCACGGGCCATGGTCCTACTGCAGGAGCAGCACGTGCGGCTGTTTCTTGAAACATGGCGCCGCGCAGAGGCCTCCTCCCTTCCCCTGCCGGCGACCGAAGATCCCGACTATGCCTCGCGCGCGG
This sequence comes from Candidatus Eiseniibacteriota bacterium, assembly GCA_043806645.1. Lineage (GTDB taxonomy): Bacteria > Eisenbacteria > RBG-16-71-46 > CAIMUX01 > WJJG01 > JAZDGX01. The sequence continues at coordinate 21,390 of JAZDGX010000088.1, forward strand.
CGCTGCTCAGGCATGTGCTGCGAGCCTCGCGGGGCTACCTGATCTGGATCTGCAAGCAACTGGACCTTCCCGATCCGCAGATCGATGCGGTTCCGGAGGAAGCGGTGGTCGAGGCACGCGCCGACGGCTACCTGGCGCATCTCCTCGACCGGTGGGACGGGCCTTTGCGCGACGTGCCCGAAGAGCGCTTCTTCCATCCCGAGCACCTCTCCGCCTGGAACGTGCGGTACTGCATCGACGGCATGCTGGAGCACGCGGTCATGCATCCCATTCGCCATCGCTTCCAGCTCGAGGAACTCCTGGAGCGGGGCCGGCAAGGCACCGCATGCGCATCGGGCTGGGCGGGCCGGAGGCGAGGAGCAACGTGAGCATCATTCTGCGCGCGGCGAGCGAGAAGGACATCGAACAGCTCCTGGCCTTCTCGGCCGCGCTGAACGCCGAAGATGGACCTGCAATTGGACTCACCCCTTTCGACCGGGAGCGGGCCGCCGCCGGATTTCGCGGGCTGATCGCGTCGGAAGCGCTGGGATTGGTCTGGATGATCGAGACCGGCGGTCGTGCCGCGGGATACCTCGTTCTGACGTGGGGCTACAGCATCGAGCACCACGGCCGCACCGGCCTGATCGACGAGCTCTTCGTGGAGGCCGGGCAGCGCAATCGAGGACTCGGCAGGCGGGCGATCCGGGAGGCGGCGGACGCCTGCCGTGCGCGCGGCATGCGGACGCTGCAGCTCGAGCTGACCGGCTCCAACCTGCGGGCCCGCCGGCTGTACGCCCGGGAGGGATTCCGCGAACAGGGACGCGCGCTGTTGAGCATGGATCTGCCGCCGGCGAGCGACCCGCCGGACCTTGGACTTCGACGCAAGATCTACGAAGGGCTGGACGAGCTGACCCAAGACCGCCGGACCGCCATCCACCAAGCTTACTCCCTGCTCCCTGCGCTCGCGTGTCCGCGCATTCTCGATGTCGGGTGCGGGCGGGGGGGCCCGACGATCGAACTGGCCCGGTTGAGCGGCGGGCCGGTCACCGCCATCGACACGGACGGCGAGGCTCTGGAGGAACTCACGGCGCGCGCCGCGCGCGAGGGCCTCTCCGCACGGATCCGGACGCACCTGCGCTCGATGACCGCATTGGATTTCCCCGCGCGATCCTTTGATCTGATCTGGGCCGAGGCATCGATTCACAGCGTCGGCTTCGAGGCAGGACTGGATGCCTTGCGCCGCTTTCTCGATGAGCCGGGCTATTTGGTCATCCACGAGATGGTCTTGTTGCGCCCCGATCCTCCCAGAGAGATCGCCGCCTATTGGAGCGGCCTCTTCCCGGGCATTCGGACGCTCGCGGAATACGAGGCGCAAATCGAATCGCGAGGCTATCGACGCATCGGCAGCTTCACGCTTCCCGAGGGCTTCTGGTGGGAGAACTACTTCCAGCCCCTGGAACAGCGCATCGTCGCCCTCCGGACTGCGTATGCCGGCAATCCCGGAGCCTTGCAGCTCCTGCACGAAGCGCAGCGGCAGGTGGAGCTTCAAACCCGCTTTCCCGGATGGTACGGTTCGGCCTACATGGCTCTAAGCACTTGAATCCACCGATTCCTCCGGGGACGCCCTTAGGGAACACGCCCTTAGGGAACGCCCTTCGGAACGCTTGCGCTCTTCATCACCGGCAGCGTACGCTTCCGGCCCACGGCGGAGTCGGCAGAGTGCGCGGCTCCGGCGTCCGGCGATGGAGGATTGCGATGCTGCGGATGATCAATCTGGAGGTGAGTTTTCGCAAATTCAGGGATACGTATTCGCCGAAGATCGTGGCCGAGCTGAACGGCCAGCAGATCAAGCTGGTGCGATTGGAAGGGGACCGCTGTCCCTGGCATGACCACGAGCACGAGGACGAGATGTTCCTGGTGCTCGACGGTATGCTCGAGATCCATGACCGCGACGGCAAGGTCACCCTGCATGCCGGCGAGTTCTGCGTCGTTCCCAAAGGTACCGAACACCGCGTGGTCCCCCATGGACACGTGAGGCTGGTGCTGTTCGAGCCCGCCGGCATTGCACACACCGGCACGGTTCGATCCGAAATCACCCGGGACAGCTTCGACCGTCTCGATCCCTGACGGCGAACGGAGGCGGAGCATGAACGCGGCAGCGTTGATCGACCGGCTCCAGGCCAGCGCCGAGGTCATTGGAACACTCGCCGGGCGGATTTCGCCGGAGTTGGCGGTCTGGAAGCCCTCCCCCGACCAATGGTCGATCCTCGAAGTGACGGCGCACTTGTTGGACGAGGAGCGCGAGGACTTCCGCATGCGTCTCGACCTGACGCTGCATCGCCCGGATGAACCCTGGCCTCCGATCGATCCGGCGGGATGGGTGATGGAGCGGGCCTACGCCGAAAAGGATCTCGCGGATACGCTGCACGAGTTTCTCGAAGAGCGCGCGACATCGGTGCGTTGGCTGAGGGGGCTGCAGGCGCCCGCCTGGGACCGCGCGCACACTCATCCCCAGTTTGGATCCCGCAGTGCCGGGGAGCTGCTGGGCGCCTGGGCGGCCCATGATCTGCTGCACATTCGTCAACTTGCCCGCCTGCACTTCCGCCACATACAACGCCTGGCCGATCCCCATGCAGTCGACTACGCGGGAACCTGGTAGGACGCCGGGCATGATCGCGTCGCCAGGATGAGCAATTCTCCGTGAATGTGAAGATGCGCACGCATGGCACGGCGCCCTATCGGGTGGCGGTGATCCACGGCGGGCCTGGGGCCGCGGGGGAAATGGCTCCGGTGGCGCGAAGGCTCGCGTCCCTCACCGGGATCCTCGAACCGCTGCAGACCGCCGGGACCGTAGACGGTCAGGTGCATGAACTCAGGGCCCTGCTCGAAAACGGCGGCGCCCTTCCCGTCACGCTCATCGGATTCTCCTGGGGCGCATGGCTCGGCTTCATCCTCGCCGCCCGGCATCCGCACGCGGTGGGCCGGCTCGTGCTCGTCGGCGCGGGGCCTTTCGAGCAGCAGTACGTGCCGCTGCTTGCGCAAACCCGCGCCGCGCGCTTGAGCGAGGGCGAACGCGCCGAGTATGACGACATCCTTCGTCGCCTGGGCGGCTCCCCGGGCGGGGACAGCGACGTACTATCGACCCGGCTGGGCGCGCTGACTTCCCGGACCGACAGCTACGACCCGCTCCCCCTGCCGCCGGACCCCGATCCGATCGAGGTACGGGGAGAACTCTTCCGGACGGTGTGGGAAGAAGCCGCTGCGATGCGAAGCAGCGGAGAACTCCTGGCGCTCGGCCGGCACATCCGCTGCCCGGTGACTGCCATTCATGGCGATCACGATCCCCATCCGGCCGAAGGCGTGCGCCGGCCACTGGCGGCGGTTCTCGATCGCTTTCGCTTCATCCTGCTCGAGAAATGCGGCCACAAGCCTTGGATCGAAAGGCAGGCAGGCGATGCGTTCTACCGCGCTCTCGAGGAGGAACTGAAGAACAGCTTCAGGAAAGACCGACCGGAGGGGAACGCGACCACCGGATGATCGCAATGGGGGTTTCCCCCTTGCCCAGTCCCTTTCACCGGTTCACCCTTCTGCTTCCTGGGTCGGCGCACGGATGGTCCGCACCGGAGTGGAGCGCGCGGCGGATGGCGGAAAAGGGTTGTCGAATGGACGGCATCGATCTGCATCCCGCCACGGGGGACGAGCGGCTGCAGCTCTTCGCGCTCATGCGAGGATACTTCTCCGGCGCGCAGGACCGGACGCTCGAACGCATGGGACTTACCTGGCCCCAGCTCGAGGAGCTGTACCGGACGCGCGGCGAAACGCGCACGATACGATGCTCCGGACGCTCGAGCGGGTATCTCTGGATCGAAAGGAGCGATCGCACTCTTCACATCCACGGCCTGTTCGTGTTGCCCCATCACCAAGGCCAAGGGATCGGAACCGCGGCCCTGAAGCTCCTGGAGCACGAATTCCGCCATGAGGTAGAGTTCCTGGAGCTGGGTGTCCACGAGAGCAATCCGCGCGCCAGGGCACTCTATGATCGGCTGGGATTCACCGTCACGAAGGAGATGAAGGAGCTGGGGTTCGTGGTCATGAGAGCCGCGGTCGCTCCCCGTCAGCCCGGCGGAGACGGCGGGTGATCCGCCGCTGATCATCCGGAGGGACGATGCCCCCGCATCATCACCACCATGGCTCGGGTTCGATCCATCCCTACGCCTTTGCGGTGGGCATCGGGCTCAATCTGGCGTTCGTCGTCGCGGAAGCGGCAGCCGGTTTCATCTCCGGCTCGCTCGCGCTCCTCGCCGACGCGGGACACAATCTGAGCGATGTCCTGGGTCTCGTGGTCGCCTGGGGCGCCAGCCGTCTCGCCCGCAAGCCACCTTCCTTGCGCCGGACCTACGGCCTGCGGCGTTCGACGATTGTCGCCGCACAGGCGAACGCGACGATCCTGCTGCTGGCCATCGGCGGTATCGCCTGGGAAGCCATCCATCGCCTGACCCGACCGGCTCCCACCGAGGGAATGATGATGATCCTGGTGGCCGGGATCGGAGTGTTGATCAATGGCATCACGGCGCGGCTTTTCTGGCGGGGCCGCCACCACGATCTGAATATCCGCGGCGCCTTCTGGCATATGACCGCCGATGCCGCCGTCTCGCTGGGAGTCGTTCTGGCCGGTCTGCTCATCCATCGCACCGGCCTGTTGTGGATCGATCCCCTGGTCAGCTTGGCCATCGTCGCCGTGATCGCCGTCAGCACCTGGGGCCTGTTGCGCGAATCATTCGACCTCGCCCTGGATGCCGTCCCCCGCCACGTCGATCCGGCCGCCGTGCGCCGCTATCTGGAGGCGCTCCCCGGAATCGTGGGCGTGCACGAACTGCATATCTGGGCGACGAGCACGACCGAGGTGGCGCTGACCGTACATCTGATCAAGCCCGATCCCCGCGGTGACGACCAACTCCTCATGACGATCATGAGCGCCCTGCGCGAGGATTTCGGTATCGCCCACCCGACGATTCAATGGGAGCGCGCGGGCGGCTAGTATGAGGCCGCTAGCATGAGGCCACAGCCGGCAGGAGGCCGCATTGCAGGGACGGCGCCGGCACGCTAGTGTCGGCACGCGGCTCGCGGCGGGAAGGGCGTGGCCGCGGCCATGCGGGACGAAACAGGACAGGAGGGCGGGCAGATGGGAGAGCGCGTGCCGGTCGGAGTCTTCGAGTACCGTCACGATGCCGAGCTGGCGCGGTCGCTGCTGGAAGGTCACGGAATCTCCAGCTGGATCAGCGCCGACGATGCGGGCGGCCAATACGTGATGGCCGCCTTCGGCGGCGGCGTGCAGCTGTGGGTGGATGAAGACGATCTTGACCGGGCTCGGGACATCCTCGAGCAGGCCGAGCCATGAACCAGCCGGATTCCCCCTCAGCGCCGGGCGAAAGAACCGCGCCCGGTGCTTCGTCGTCCGACTGCTTTCGGCGCATGCCCAAGGTCGAACTCCACCTTCACCTCGAGGGCGCGATCCCTCTGCCCTGTCTCTGGGACCTCATGGGCAAGTACGGCGGTGATCCCGCGGTGCCGGACCTCGCCGCGCTGGCGCGCCGTTTTCGCTTCCGCGATTTCCCGCACTTCATCGCCACCTGGGCCTGGAAGAATCGTTTCCTTCGCGAATACGAGGACTTCACCCGCATCGCCGCCGCGGTCGCCGAGGATCTCGCTTCGCAGAATGTTCTGTATGCCGAAGCCTTCTATTCGCCTCAGAGTTTTGGGGAGCGCGGGCTCGAGCCGCAGGGCATCACCGCCGCCGTACGCCGAGGCTTGGACCGGGAACCGGCTGTCGACATCGCGCTGATCGCGGATCTCGTTCGGGACCGTGATCCGCGCGAGGGACAGCGAACAGTTGATGCGCTCGCCGAGGTAAGGGCCGTGTGCCGGGTCGCCGGCATCGGTCTGGGCGGCTCCGAACACCTCTTTCCGCCCCAGCTCTTCGCCCCCATCTTCGAGCACGCCCGCCAGCTCGGATTTCGCACGACCGCGCATGCGGGCGAAGCCTGCGGTCCCGAGAGCGTCTGGGAGGCGCTTCGCAGTCTCCGCGTCGATCGCCTCGGGCATGCCACGCGCGCGATCGAAGATCCCGCGTTGGTCGATTTCCTGGCGCAGGAACGGATTCCCCTCGAACTCTGCGTCATCTCCAACCTGCGGACCGGCGTGATCCCGTCCCCCGAACTGCATCCCGCCCGAACGTACTTCGAACGGGGGATTCCCCTCAGCATCAACACGGACGATCCGACTCTGTTCAATAACTCGCTCGCCGAGGAGTACTCCCTCCTGCGCGACCGGCTGGGATTCAACCAACCCGACATTCATGAGCTGATCGACCAGGCGGCGCAATCGTCCTGGCTTCCCGACAATCGACGTGAGGCGTTGCGCAAGCGGCTGCGGGAGGATCGGGGAGGACCGGCCGCCGGGGAGGGCGGATCTACGGACAAAGGGAAACGCACTGCCTGATTCAGGCATGCGTGCCCGATGTCGAAGCCGTGGACGTCCCGGGGATGATCGCGGGCGATCTCAGCGCGAAGGAGAAACGCAGACTGAGATGCCGACTGGGGAATCCTCAGGCTCTGAAGCTCGCGATGTCAAAGAAGGGAAGAGCACACCGAGGCGCTCTTCCCCTTCGCCGATTACCAGCGATCCCGACCGCCGCCGCCGCCGCGACCGCCGCCGCCGCCGCCGCCCCGAGGACGGTCTTCGCGAGGCTGCGCGAGATTGACCTTGATCGAGCGACCCATGAAGTCCTTGCCGTCGAGCTCCTGAATCGCCTTCTGGGCTTCCTCGGCGGTTCCCATCTCCACGAAGCCGAAGCCACGCGGTCTGCCGGTGTCACGATCCATGATCACCTTCGCGGAAATCACCTGACCGTGCTCCGCGAAAAGTTCCTGCAGATCGTCGTCCCTGGTGTCATACGAGAGATTCCCAACGTACAGCTTGCTCGCCATTCTTCCTTACCCTCTTGCCTGAACGCTATTGCCGCGCGGCAATCGCTTTCGGAGCACTCCTGCGATACAGCAATCGACAGATCCGATAGCGAATGCCCGTCCCAACCCGAAAACACAGAACAACCGGCCATGACTCGGGCGAGTGATCCCGGACAGACCAGCAGTATCATCCTCACTTTTGACCTCCAAGTCCATGCATTTCTTGCACCAGCAGCCCCCCATGGAAGGAGCGAGCTTGGGCCCGGGGAAAGGCCCCCCGGCCGCACGAGGCCTCCCGGGCCGGGAACTCTCAAAGAGGGAGCAGAGTTCAACGCATTGTCTTGTAATGCGTTACAATGAATCACTTTCCTCCTTCCCTTCGCAGCTCCTGCGGCTGGGGCAGGCTGGTTCGGATCCGGCCCGCGACCGGGATGGAAATGCCGCCCGATTGGAGCGAGAATCCCGCCGGGGTTGGGTCGATCGGGAGGCACGTACTCGGACCATGGATATTCGCGAACACAACGCCCGCGCTTGGGATGCAGAGGTGGACCGGGGGAATCGCTGGACTGTTCCGGTGTCCCCGGCCGAAGTGGCGGCGGCCAGACTCGGCGAGTGGAGCATCGTACTCACACCGACCCGCCCGGTCCCCCGCTCCTGGCTGCCGGACATCGCCGGGGCGGATGTCCTTTGCCTCGCCTCCGGGGGCGGCCAACAAGGGCCCATCCTATCCGCTGCCGGGGCCCGCGTGACCGTGCTGGACAACTCGCCGCGCCAGCTCGAGCGGGATCGGACGGTCGCCGAACGCGAAGGGCTGACCCTCGTCACGGCCCAAGGGGACATGGCCGATCTGTCGATGTTCCCCGCAGAGAGTTTCGATCTGATCGTCCATCCCGTCTCCAACTGTTTCGTTCCCGATGTGCGGCCCGTCTGGCGGGAGGCCTCCCGCGTGCTGCGCGAGGGGGGCGCGCTCCTGTCGGGGTTTTCCAACGGCTTTGTCTACCTCTTCGACGAGGAAGCGTTCCAGCGCGGCGTCTATACAATCGTCCACCACCTGCCCTACTCGGACGTCCGGACGTTGCGTCCCGACGAATTGCAGTCGCGCCTCCGGCAGTCCCTCCCGCTCGAGTTCGGCCACACTCTCGATGACCAGATCGGGGGCCAGATCGAAGCCGGCTTCGTCGTGGCCGGCTTCTATGAGGACCGCGATCCGCGGGAGCCGCTCTCGCAGCATGTGTCGCTGTATGCGGCGACCCGCGCGATCAAGGACGGCCGGTGGGGCAGTGAGCGCGCGGGAGGATTCCGCTCGCTTGCACAGCGCTCAGCGGACCCAAATCAGGAATGCCGGTGACACGACGGCGTGCAGGCTTGTTGACCCTGCGGAAACGGCGGAAAGAGCGCTAGGGGCATTCCCCATGGCGCGGGCAACTCTCGTTTCTTCTTCTTCCCGCATAGGCGGTTAGAGAACATCAACCGGCGAGGCCGCGTGGGCTTCGGAAGGCGTGTGATTCGGGAGGACCTGATTCTCCGGTGAAACCAGCCCCACGAGCGGGTATGCTACGGATCGGCCGGGCGAGCAGCGGCCGCCTCTCTTCAGGCGGTGCTGTCCCGGCCCATGCAAACGACGGTCATGCCGGGATGTGCTGAGAGGGCCCGCTCACAATGGAAACGCCGCAACGATCCTCGGTGCACCCTGCTGGACAAGGGAGGGTATTGCCCATGAAGAAGACCCGCATCGTCATCGTTGACGATCATCCGATTGTGCGACAGGGCCTGTCCCAGCTTTTGGGGACCGAATCGGACTTCGATGTGATCGGCGAAGCCAGCGATGCCGGTGGCGCCATGGATCTCGTCGAGCAGCACCATCCGGATCTCGTGATCGTCGATATCTCCCTGAAGGACATCAGCGGGATGGAGCTGATCAAGCAAATCCGCGCGCGCGATGATAAGATCAAGATCCTCGTCTCATCGATGCACGATGAGAAGCTCTATGCCGAACGCTGCCTCCATGCCGGCGCCATGGGCTACATCAGCAAGGAGGAAGCCACGAACAACCTGGTCGGTGCGATCCGCCAGATCCTGAACGGCAAGGTGTACTTGAGCCCGGATATGTCGGAGCATTTCCTCAGCCGGATGGTCAAGGTCGGCCCCGAGGCCGATCGCCCTTCCATTGCCACGCTGTCAGACCGGGAGCTGGAGGTGTTCGAGCTCATCGGACGCGGGATGACCACCCGCAAGATCGCCTCGGTTCTCAACCTGAGCATGAAGACCATCGAGACCTATCGCGAGAACATCAAGATCAAGCTGGGCCTGGCCAACAGCACCGAGCTGATCCGCCGGGCGGTGCAATGGAGCGAGACGCGTTGAGGC
>JAZDGX010000089.1:0-11214 GCA_043806645.1 Candidatus Eiseniibacteriota bacterium
GCGCTTCGATATGGCTGATTCCCACGACCGGAATGCGCAGGGCAAAAGCGAAAGCCTTCGCCAAGGAGAGGCCGACCAGCAGCGAGCCGATCAGTCCGGGCCCGTTCGTCACCGCGACCGCCTGCAGCCGCGACTGCTCCATCCCTGCGCGTCCGAGGGCCTCTCGGACGACGGGCCCCAATAGGCGCATGTGCTCGCGGGAGGCGAGTTCCGGAACGACGCCCGCGTAGTCGGCGTGGATCATCTGGGAGGAGACGACGTCGCTCAGCAGGCGCGCGCCGTGCGGCCCATCTTCGAGGACGGCCGCGCAGGTGTCGTCACAGGAGGTCTCGATGGCCAGAATGTGCATGCTTCCTCCGCCATGGCCGGTCCGCCGCCGCGTGCGCACCGCGGGTGATCCTCCCCATGCCGGCGGTGGCGGCGCCCCAGGGTAGCAGCCACTCCGGGAAGGCGCCATCTTCATGCCGGCACCACATCTGACGGGAAGGCGCCATCTTCCTGCCGCGCCGCAGCCTCCGGAGGCCGGGAGCGGGGTCTTTCCCGGGCATTCGGGCACATTCCACAAGGATCCCGCCCCCCCTGTCGTGTATGCTCATAGCAGCGACGGGGCGGAAAAGGAGCGGCCGCCTCCGGGGCGTGTGTGCCCCGGCGGGCAGGGTCTACGACATTGGGGGAGTGCACCATGAAACGGACAGCCGGACGGATCGGTCGGGCAGGGCTCGCGCTGCTTGCCGTGGGCCTGCTTGCGTCACAAGCGTTCGCGCAGACGCCGATCATCAATCTCCACAACAACACGTCGAGCGGTGTTCCGGCGGCCCCGTACACGGTCGGCACGGCGGTCACCATCCGGGGCGTGGCCACCGTCGGGGTGGGCACCTTCACCGCGGAATACACCGACGTCTACGTCCAGGATGCGACGGCCGGAGTGATGGTATACAAGGCCGGCGCGCCGCCCTACGCGTTTCAGATCGGCGACAGCGTGACCATCGCCGGCACCATTGCGCAGTACCGCGGCATGACGGAAGTGTCCATGAACACCTATACCGTCCATGCCACCGGCCTGCCCGAGCGCACCCCGCTCGTCGTCACGTGCTACAACGTGGAGCACACTTTTCTGGCCAACTACACCGAGCCCAACGAAGGGCGCCTGGTCCGGCTGAACAACGTGACCTGGAGCGGGGCGTGGCCCAGCTTCAGCGGCGCGGTCACCCTGCAGGATGAAACCGGTACCTGCACCCTCTTCATCGACGGCACCACCGGCATCCAGGGGATGACGCCCCCCGCGGGCGCTTTCGATGTCATCGGGGTGATCAAGCAGTATGCCGGCTACAGTCCGCCCTATACCACCGACTACGAACTCATGCCCCGCAGCGCGGATGATTTCATCCTGCATCCCGGGCCGCAGTTTGTGGACGGCCCCCGCGAAACGGACATCCAGAGCGATCAAGTGACGATCCATCTCGAGACCGACACTGAGTGCACGGTGACGATCGAATACGGCGAGACGACCGGCTATGAACTGGGGACGGCGACCGACGGAGGCTCCGGCACGACGCATGATGTCGTGATCACGGGGCTCGATCCCGCCACGATCTATCACTATCGCGTGACCGCCGAGGATATCTACGATGCGACGGTCTCGCCCGACAAGCTCTTCTGCTCCGCCTCGGCCGCCGGCTGCACCGGCACCATCACCGCTCTCTTCAACAAGACGGTCGACCACAGCCTGGCCACTTGGGAAGAGGCGATCGGCGGGCAGACCTTCACGGGCTGGATCGTCGACCGCATCAACGCGTCCGACTACTCGATCGACGTGGCGATCTACAGCTTCGACATCTCCGCGGTGGCCGACGCGCTGATCGCGGCGTTCAACCGGGGTTTGCGCGTCCGCTTCGTCTACGACTACGAGAGCGGCCAGTCCTATCAGACCCAGGTCACGCGGCTGGTCAACGCGGGAATTACAGTCATCGACGACGCCTACGGCGCCAACGACGGCTCCGAGATCATGCATCACAAGTTGTGGGTCTTCGACGCGCTCAGTGCCGACCCGGCCGACCCGTGGGTCGTGACCGGTTCGTGGAATCTGACGACGCAGCAAACGAACACCGACGCGCAGAATGTCATCATGATCCAGGACCAAGCGCTGGCGCAGGTCTGCACCGCGGAGTTCGACGAGATGTGGGGCTCGAACACCGCAGTCCCCAACGCCTCCCTGTCGCGCTTCGGGACCAACAAGCTCGACGACACTCCCAAACTCTTCAATGTCGGCGGCAAGCTCGTGGAGATGTACTTCGCCCCCTCCGACCCGTGGATCCAGGGGATCAACCAACAGGTCATGGCGGCGGACTTCTCGATCCACTTCTGCATCATGAGCTTCACGCGCTTCGATCTCTGCAACGAGATGGAAGACCGCTGGATGAACGTTCCGGGCATGGAAGTCCGGGGCGTCTTCGACAGCGGGGAATCGGGAAACACGAGCAGCCAGTACTTCCCGATGCACGGCGAACTCGAATACGCCTGGAATCCGGCGGCCGACGTGTGGCTGGACGCGGAGACGGGCATCCTGCATCACAAGTACATGATCATCGACGTCAATCGCTCGGGCACCGACCCGACCGTCGTGACAGGCAGCGCCAACTGGAGCAACAACGCGGTCGATGAAAACGACGAGAACGTGATCATCGTCCACGATGCGATCACCGCCAACTGCTACTTCCAGGAGTTCGCGGCGCGCTACACCAACGCGGGCGGCACGGGCTTCCTGGCGGCGGGCATCGATGCCGGCGGCCGTGACGACCGTCTCCTGCTGGTAGATCCCAATCCCGCGATCTCGAGCGTGCAGGCGCTGTTCTCGCTCGGCACGGGGGGACGCGTGGTCTGCGATCTCTATTCCGTGGATGGACGCAAGGTCAGCCGCCTGCTCGATCGCGTGCTCACTCCCGGCACCCACATGGTGCGCTGGGAGGAGGGCCGCGACGAGCCTCTGGCTTCGGGCGCGTACTTCCTCCACCTGCAGACGCCCGAGGGCAATCTGACGCGCCGCGTGACGGTCGTGCGATAAGTCGAAGAGACTGCTGCGCGATCTGTGAACGGGTCGGCCAGTCCGGTCCGGCGGCCGCAAGGCCGGGAGACCGGGGCGGAGTGGCCGGCCCGCACCATTCACCGGCCGCCCTGCACCCGGTCCTTATCCGCACCACCTCTTCTACGGCCCGGCCTCTTCCTCGCGGTCGGGCGGGTCCTCAGCCGCCCTCCGCGCGCTGCCCGGACTCGGCGGGCTCTCGAGACCACGGCAGCGTTTCGCCAGACGCCTGCGCATGTTTCGGGCCACGGGCCGGCGCCCTGCAGGACCTTCCTAACCAACTGCAATTCAATGAAATACTTGAACGCACCTGGACGGTCGGGAAGGGCCTCGACGTGGCCGGGAGATGACCGGTCGTAGGAGTTCACGTTCGGGATTCGAGACGAGGGGCTCGGACATGGGCCGGGTCTGGGGGCCGGAGGGCCGGAGGGCCGGAAGGCCGGAAGGCCGGGGAGGCCGGCCCGCCGATCAGATGTTGCAGCGCAGCACCAGGACCATGCGACGCGCGCCCGGCGACAAGTCGAAAGGCTGGGTCACCGAAAGATCACCGAAGGTGGCCACCCAATCGAAGACGCCGGACAGACGCACCAGGGCACGCAGTTCCCGATGCGTGAAGTGACGCATGGGCGCCCCATCGCGGATGATCTCGTTGCGTCCATTCTCGTCGACGTCGAAGATGACATCGACATCCGAGGTGTGCGTGATGGGATCCACCGGTTCCTGATCGCTGCCCCATTGGACTGCCACGCGCACGCCGTCCCCCTCCGCTTCCCATTGGCGTTCCGCGCGGTCGGGATAACCGAAGAGATGCGCGGGGTGATCCAGTTCGATCACATACAACCCGCCCCGGCCGATGTTCTTGGCGATGGTGACGAATTGGTCGACGACTTCCTCGTCGGTCAGGAGGTAGCCGAGCTTCAGCCAGGGCATGAAGGCGAGATCGACCGCCTCGGGCAGCGAGACCTCGCGCGGGTCGCCCTGCAGGATCATTGCGATCGGAGGCATGGCGCGGCCTTCCTTCGCCTCCCCGATGAGGCCGGAGAAACCCGCCGCCGTGGCCAGCCGATAGCCCTTTTCGCGAGCGTAGGGAACCATGTCGTCCGAATACTCCAGACCGTAGGCGCGGACGCCGCGGCCGGCGAACTCGTGAACGTGGTAGCCCGGACCGCAGCAGACCTCGCAGTACGATTCCAGTCCCCCACGGCCGAGGTGGCGGCTCAAGTGCTCGAGAAACCCGCATTCGGCACCCAGATCGCGGAATCCGAAGGCAATGTCGTAGTAGCGCGGCTGTGCGTAGATCAACTCGTGATGCGGCCGTTCCAACATCCGTCTCTTCCTTTCCACGCCCCGCCGGGAGTCGAATACGATGGACCCGCCGTAAGGCCGGGGGGGCGACTCCCGGATCCCGACGACCGGACATGCTAATCGATTGGAACCCCGAAAGGTAGCGTTGTGGATCGAAGAATGTGCGTGCGGCTCGGGTTCCAGGCGCGGAGCCATGCCGACAACCTGAGCCCGAAACACCGCTGTGCCTTTCGAATCCGGATGACAGGGTCTTCGGGATTGGGCCGGCCTGAACGCCCGGGAACCTCTGGAAACCACCCCGGGAGCTGACCGGATGCCCTAAGTGCCGAGGAAACAATCGCTTTCTGCATGCTCCCAAACCTGCCGCGCACATTCCTTGATCCACAATCAGCAGCTTGCACGCGCCATGGTCTCTCGGGTATGGCTTGTCCAGCCCGCAGACACATTCAGGGGGAGAGCATGGAGACGGCCGCGAGAATGATCGTGTTGCTGCTCCTCTTGGCGAGCGTCGCATCCGCCCGCTTCAGGCCCTTGCGCGCGCTTTCCGAGGAGCGCCGGGTGCTGCTGCTGGCGGCGGCGGCGATCTTCGATCTGCTGCTGCTCCAGTTTGCCGGCGGGTCTCTGGCAGATTTCATCCTGGGCACGGACTCCCTGCCCGCCCATGCCGCCCTCGCGGGTTTGGCGGCGTCGGCCACCGCCGCTTTCGCACTCGGCCTTGCCTGGAGCGTGATCTTCGATGATTCCTCGCGGCGCGCGTCGCGATGGATCCTGGTCGTCTCGGCCGCGCTGGCCCTCTTCCTGTGCGGAATCTCCTCGCCGCATTGGGCGACTCCCGCCCTCGTGATCGCTCTGCGCACCGGCTGGGCCCGCCCGGTCCCGCGGCGATTCGCCCCCATCGCTGCGACCTTCATCGGCCTCGTGGCCCTCATCGCCTGGCCGGCGCTTCCACTGCGCGAGGTCTGCTGGCCCCCCGCCTGCGATCTGGGCCTGCCGCTGCTTCGCTTCGCCCGCATCTTTCTCGGGATTCAGCTCGGTCTGATCGCTGTGAAGCTCACCTTCGGCCTGATGTTCGGTCCGCGCCGCATCGGCCGGCGCCTGCTCGTTTCCCATCTGGTCGCGGGCATCGTGCCGGCCGCGCTGACCGGGATCTTCATGATCCTCGTCGCCCTTTTGGCGATCGCCCATGTCCGCACATCCCTCGCCATCCGGCTGATCGAAGCGCAGCACCAGGTTTCGGACCAGGTGCTCGCGCGGTGCACCGATCGTGCCCTGCAGGAGTGCGGGCAAGCGGCGGCCCAGACGCCGGGGCCGGCCGCGCTGGCGGCCCTCGCGGTGGAGATCGCCCGGCGCTGGCCGCTCGAGGCTTCGTGGTGTCCGGTCGAGGAACGCGGCTCGGGGATATCGAACGATAGCCTCGCCTGCGCACGGCGTTTCGTTTGCCTGAGCGTCGCTGGGAGCGATGCTGCCCTGTCGCAGTCGGTTCTGGTTGGGGTTCCGCGGCCCGGCGCGGAAGCGGACGACGCCGTACGTTGGGTGTGCGACGAGGCGGGGATCGAGGCGAGCCGGTCGGCCGGAGCTGCCGACTCCGCGTTCTTCTCTCGCATCCCTCCCCCGCGGGCCTGGGCCGCGCGTCCTCCATCCGGCGGCGGCTCGGGATTGGTCAAGGCACTCGGCAACACCTTTCATGCGGCGGATCATCGCGCGGTCCAATGGGCGGACCTGCAGACGGGGCACGCCGCGGACCATACGCAGGCCCACGCGGCGGATCCGCGCACGGCGGGGGAAGCGGGCACGCTGCGCGTGCAGCTCATCGAACAGCTTCCCTACGGACGCTCGCGTCTCTTCGAGGGGCTCCTCGACCAGGCGGTGCGAATCGAGGAGACGATGCGCTACACGCCGCATGCGCCGCGCGCGGCGCGGGGGGAACCCGAAACCGGCGCGGCGGAGACCGCGTCAGGGACGGTCGGCGCAGGCGGGGCGGGCGGCACGGGCGAGGCAGGTGGCACGGGCGAGGCCGGCGGCGCCGAAGACCGGGAGAACGCGCTCGTGCGGCTCGAGAACCTGATCCCCACGAGCGGCTTCGACATCTCCTTCGACGGCCTGGCGAGCACGCCCCCCGACCCGGCCTCTTCGCGCTGGGCAACCTATCAACCCTCGCCGCTCGCTCAGGAGTGGCTTTCCGGTGAGAGCAACCCATGGCACGAGATCCGCATGTCGATCGTCGGCATTTCGCGCCTCGGGGACCTTATCCCGCCCTTTCCGCAAATCTCGCAGAATCTCCCCGCCTACGTGCCGCTCATCATGTTGATCTTCACCGCTCTGCTCTTCATCCTCGTGCAAACGATCATGCTCATTCTGGTCGCGCGCACGGGCCGGGCGATCGCCGACGCCGTCGGCGATCTGCGGATCGGGACCGAGCATCTCCGCCGTGGCGACCTGAGCCATCGCATCCCCGTGCATGGCGTGGATGAGCTGTCGACCTTGGGCACCGCCTTCAATTCCATGGCCGAGGGCCTGGAGGAGGCACAGCGGGTCGCTCTCGAAAAGGAACGCCTCGAGAGCGAGCTGGAACTGGCCCGCCAGATCCAGCTTCAGCTTCTGCCGGCCGAAGCGCCGCGCCTGCCCGGGTACCAGATCTCCGGCTTTTCCGCGCCGGCGCGCCAGGTCGGGGGCGATTACTTCGACTTCCTCCCCCTGAACCGGGATCGGCTCTTCTTCGTGCTGGCGGACGTGGCGGGCAAGGGAGCCGCGGCGGCGATCCTGATGTCGGGGGTGCGCGCGGCGCTTCACAGCATTCCCCTGGAACAGGAGCCGCTCCCGCTCGTCGCCCAACGGCTGAACGAGTTCATCCATCGCTCCACCCGCCTCAGCGAATTCGTGACGCTGTTCATGGCGATCCTCGACCGAGGGACCGGCGAGATCCGCTACGTCAACGCCGGCCAGGACCAGCCATTCCTGATGCGGGCGTCCGGGACGGTGGAGCGTCTCGCGACGGGCGGACTGGTGCTGGGCGCCTTCGGCGAGGCGCGCTACGAGGAGGGGGCCGCCACGCTCGCGGAGGGGGATCTGCTCGTGCTGTATACGGACGGGCTGACGGAAGCGGTGGATCCCGCGGGGGAGATGTTCGGCGAGCAGCGTCTCCTGGCGCTCGTGCCGGCGTTGATTCCGGTGACCGCTCAAGAGGCCTTGGGCATGATTCTGGGCCGGTTGAGTGATTTCACACAGGACGCAGAAGCGGCGGATGACATCACCTTGATGGCCATCCGCCGCGAATAGACGTCCTGCAATTCATCGAGCCCGGCTCCGCGCGGACCGCCGGCACGGAATCCCGAACCCGCGCAACAGCGGAACAGATGAGAGCCCGCCGCGGGCGAAGATCAAAACTCCGGCCGTTCCACCTCGACCCTTCCCGCGACTTGATAGTAGAGCCGCACGCGCCAGTCGAAATTCGTCTCCCTGTCCAGGGGCAGCGACTGGCCGGTCACGGTGCCGGTCAGGATGAAGCTCCCGTGGAAGCTGGGGTTCTTGATTGCGGCCAGCATGTCCAGCATCAGTTCGTTCAAGAAGTCGATCCCTTCGGGAGTGAACGGCGGCGCCACGAGTTCGCCGAGTAGCGAATAGACCTCCTCATCGGCGTCATCGAAGATCGTCGCCGCCTCGTCGGTGTCTTCGCGGACGACCACCAGGGTGCCATTGGCGATCGTGCGAGTGGTGTCCGCCTCGCTGTAGGCCGTCACCCCGTAGAGGATCTTGTGGACGAGCACGGTATCCACCATTTCGATGTCGACATCGGCGTCTTCCAAGTCCTCCCGCAGATCGTCGATGCTGATCTCGGCGGTGGCTTCATCGTTGAGGGCATTGAGGGTCCCGCGGGCCTCGAAGGTGAACTCGACGTACTGTTCGCTCACCGCGGTGAGCTCGATCGTCTTCATTTCGGGAATCTGGGGACACTTGGCGCCCTGGAGCACGAGCAGCATGACAGCCAGGGCCGCGAGTCTGATGAATACATGTTTGCGCATCGTCGTGCCTCCTACATGCCGAATTCGAGGCCCAGAGCGAAGCCCGCGGCCGCCGAGGAATTGTACTCGAAGAAGGCCGAGATGACGGGCAGTTTCGCCATGAGACCCAGGGTCAGATGGGTATTCGATTCCTTGTCGAGCTTCGCGTCGATCGAGAATTCGGGATCCTCTTCATCCTCCGACTTGACTTCCAGGGACATCGAGTCGTACCCGAACCCGGCATACGGCTGCAGGATGCCGTACTGACGGCTCGCGGTCAGGTTGAGGTGCAGCGCGCTCGCCTTCACCACGTCCTCGCCGATCTTGAACGACTGCGCGAACACCCCCGCGGCGAGATCGACCGGCAGACTCGGAATCCATTGGGTGATCGAGTGCTGGCCGCCGATGCCGAAATAGGAGAAGTCGCCCAGATCCGAATCGCCCAGATCGAGCGCGATGTAGCGGGCGATCACGCGCGTGCCGAGCACGGCGCCCAGGGACACTTGCGGCACGGCGATCTCGAAGCCGTCCATGTCGAAGCCGCCCGGGTAGATTTGGGAAAGGCCACCCTCGCCCATCACGATCGCCCCTTCGGGATCTCCGACCACCGTGGGCACGGTGGTCGGCTCTTCACTCGTGAAGCCCGGGGGGTCGGTCGGGACGTAGCCGCGGTCCTCGTCATCGTAGCCGATGGCCATCGCCGCGACACCGATCGAGAAGGTCAGCCCTTGGCGCGGGACATGCCCGGTGCGGAAGACGGCCGCATTCATCGTCGACGAGAGCCCGGTCTGTAGGGGCTCCAGATAGCCCTCGAGGTTCTCGTCGGAAAGACCCACCACATTCTCCTCAAGCTGCGCCGCAACCGGCTGGACCGGAATGAGTGCGGCCAGCCCGAGGAAGACCAGGGACCACGGCCCAGGTCGATTCTTGATACGTGTACGCGAGTTCATGCCACCTCCTATGCATGGGGACGGCCAAACACCCTTGCGGGTATGGATACTCAAAGCTCATACGAGGGTAAGATCGGTCCCCGTCTGCCGTCAAACGATACTTGTGCGCGGGACCTCGGGGGAATCCCGGTCCCCGCTGCCGGGGGATTCCGCACTCCGACCCGCTCGGCGACAGGGTCGCCGTCCGGGCGCAGGCGCTCATGCCCCCGCGAGGCGCGCCTCGACCTGCGTCGCAACCGCCCCGGCGATCTCCCGGGCGCGGGAGAGAAATCCGGCGGCCTGTTCGCGGGTCGTCCGCACGAACTCCGATGGCGCGAGGCCCTGCAGGTTGATCATCACGTTATAGTAGGCCCCTTCGGCGCAAGTCCGCCCAACGAGCGCGGCCACCCCCGCATCGCTCAAGGAACTCCGCAACCCCATCTCGGCCGCGATCGCGGCCAGTTCGAGCGCGGCGATGCTGCGCGCGAGCACTTCCAGGGGCACGCGCGTCGCCCCCTCGGTGGCTTGGCGGACCGCCTCGTCGCGGGCCGCCTTCTCCGCATCGGTCTTCCTCTTCATCCGGAAGGCGTCCATGAGGGCGTTGAAGGCCGCGGTGTCCCGATCGACATCAAGCAGGAAATCGTCCTTCAGCCGCTGCCCCTGCGCGGCCACCTCACGCAACTCGGCTTGCTGCGCTTCATACCCTTCCTTGCCGCGGGTCAGCGCGGCGACCATGGCGGCCAGGCTGGCCGCCAGCGCGCCGCACAGCGAAGCGACGCTGCCTCCGCCGGGGGCGGGTGAATCGCTGGAGAGTTCATCGGCAAAGTCGCGGCACGTCATCCCGACCAGGGAGGGGCGCCGGTCCTTGACTGCGTACTCGATGATTTTCTCGGCGGGCTTGAAGGGCGCGACATCGTTCAGGCCCAGTGAATGGATGGCGATGTGCACGAGTTCCTTCTCGGGCACACCGGCCCAGCGTCCCTGCCGCTCCAGATAATGACGCCCGGCCATGCGCATCGCTTCGAGCGGCACCAGCCCGACGATCTCGCTGCCTGTCACGCGCAGGCCGTAGGTGCGTGCGACGTCACAGCAGGTGTCGAAGGCGACATGCATCGGCGTCACGTGGTAGTTGGTGAGATTGATCGATACCTGCGCCTTGCCGTAGGTGTCGATGTACCAGCCGACGGCGCGACAGGCCTGCAGCAATCCCGCCTGGCGTTGCTTCTCTCCGCCCGCGCCCGTAACCACGGCGCCCTCGGGGCCGCGCTTCAGGCGCCCCGTTTCGCGGATGTCGAGCGCGATCTGATGAGCCAGATTGCGGTCGCGCGTGTTGACGTCCACGTTGTAGGCGATCAGGAATTCGCGCGCGCCGATGACGACGGCTCCCGTGCGCGGCAGAAACTTCGCCGGCCCGTAATCGGGCTGGAATTCCGGCCGGGCGAACTTCTCGGGCCAGGCCTCGTATTCGCCGGCGCGGATGTCGGCGAGGCTTTGGCGCTCGGGGCGCGTGGCGGCATACTCGTAGAGAAAGACGGGAATGCCCAGCTCCTCGCCCACGCGCTGCCCCAGGCGTTGGGCCAACGCGACGCAGTCCTCCATGCTGGCGCCCGAGACGGGCACGAAGGGACAGACATCGGTCGCCCCCTGCCGCGGGTGCGCGCCGGTGTGCCGGGTCATGTCGATCAATTCGGCAGCCTTGCGGATCAGGCGGAAGGCCCCCTCGACGACGGCGTCCGGTTCCCCGACGAAGGTGATCACCGTGCGATTGGTGTCCGCGCCCGGATCGACGTCGAGCAGCGTCACCCCTTCGGTCTCCGCCGCTTGTCGCGCGATTTCATCGATCACGCGGCGATCACGGCCCTCGCTGATGTTGGGAACGCATTCGACGAGCTTGCTCATGCCG
>JAZDGX010000090.1:0-13238 GCA_043806645.1 Candidatus Eiseniibacteriota bacterium
AGTGACTTCTCCTTCACCGGCCGCGGCAGCGGCCGGTCGATGTAGCGCTGCCGGAATTCCTCGACGCCGAGGGCGATCGCGGCCGACGGCCGCCGCGGCATCAGGCTGCGGCGGTCGTTGCTGACGACCGCCACGCCTCGACCCGCGCGCACCGCCGCCTGCGCCAACATGACGATCCGGTCGTCCGCCTCTTCCGGTGGGTGGCTGAAGAGAATGCGCAGGAAGGGTGGCTCGGGATCAGGAACCCCGCACTCGCGCCGTCCATCGAAAACGATCGTCAGCGGTTCGCTCAAACGTGAGGCGAAGCCCTGCAGCCAAGCCGCCAAGCGGCCGCGCGCCTGCGCCTTCTTCCCCTCCTCCTGCAACGCGGCGAATTCGGGAATGGAGAAGATGGCGTTGTGCCCGTCGATGATCCATACCCGGCGTGTCCAGGCCTCCGGCACGAAACCCCCTTCTCCGGCGGCCGCGACATCGGGATGCGCGCCGGCCGACCCGTCCATTCTGCCGGAGCGCGGGGCCGGCGGGCAACCATCGCGGTGGCTTCGTCCCGGAATCCCCGCCGCCGCATCCTCGATCCGAGATTAAAGCAGAAGAGAGAACCGAAGTTCTCTCCCTGCTTTCCCCCGACGTCCTGAGGGGCGCAAAGGTCGCCGGGGCGAATCCAGGCCCGCCGGCCGGCCCAGCGGGACGCGTCCGCTGACCTCAGAGGGCCGGAACGATCCTCGAGCCGCTCCAGATGCCGTTGAAGACCCCCCGACCCTCGTCCCGGCTCGCCCAATGGCCCTTGATGTCGCCGAGCGCGACGCCGTGGCGATCGACCCATTGTCCCCGGAAGCGGCCGACATGGGCAGGCTGGGAATCGTTGTCGACCACACCGGACTCGACGCCGGTCTCGGTCACTTCCCACGTGCCGCGCAGGAATCCGCCAAAGCGGCCGCCATGGCCGATGTACTTGCCGAAGAAGACGTGATCGCCTTGTTGATTGACGCCGTAGTGGCCGCGCATGAAGCCGGCGGGCCGGCCGTCTTCCGAGATCCAGGCGCCGCGGAAGGTGCCGACAGGCTCACCGGCCAGCCGGCCCCAGTATCCATTGCAGAAGCCCTGCACCTGCCCGGCCTCACCGATCCGGAATGCGCGCAGCGAGATGCGCGCGGACTCACCCGCCTCGATCAATTCGTCGAGGTCCTCGAGATCGGCGGTGGTGTACTCGCGGATGACATCGTTCAGGCGCACGGAAAGCTGCTGCTCGGGAACCGCCCCGCTCGAATCGGCGGGCACGACGATCATGACGCGCAAACCGTCGTAGAAATCGGCCGTGACCGATTCCCAGGCGAGCGAATCGCGCGAGGAACGAGGCAGGATGCGATCCTCCCAGCGTTCGAAACCCAGCAGGCTCAGCAGACGGATCGCCCCGTTGCTCAGGGTGAGGGACCCGTTCCACTCCGTGGTCTCAACCGCGACGGGAGCGGCCGCGGTGTCGGCGTCCTCGAAGAGGTTGCCCCAGAGAATGGTCAATGAGTACATCACCCTCCCGGGATGCTCTTCGATGGCTCTCGCCCGCCGGCGCTCCTGCGCCTGCAATCCGGAGTACCCGTCCTCCACGGGAGTCTCGACCTCGGCCGCCGCGGCGAGCGCCGGGTCACCGAAAGCCGCCTCCTCATCGACGGGCAGGAACCCGCCGTAGGCATCCTCCAGATCCACCGTCTGACTCTCGGCGACGTAGACGTCGCCGCTGCCCGTGGAGTTGTCGTGACTGCAACCGGTCCAGAGCAGCAGCACCCCAAACGCCAGAGCGATGATGGATCCGTCGACTCGCATGGACTTCATCGTCGTTCCCCCTTCTTTCGGCCCGTGGCCGGGGCAAAGCCCGAAGATCACTCCCCTCGCGCAGCCCCTCCTGTGTCCGACCGCCTGCATCTATTGCCATTTCCATGCCAGGAGCCCGAAAGGGGATGCGCCACGAGGATGGATTCTTTCAATCCCTTACGGGAACGCCAGATCGAGCGGGCGACCGGCCCGCACGGGCGCGGAGGGACCTCCGGAGCGCGCCAGTGAAAAGCCTTTGCGTGCTCCATGCGGTACGCCACCCGGAAGGGACCTGTACGGGATGGGGCGATCGCAGCGAGGCCCGACCCGCGGAGAGAGACGTATCGCCGATGGGTGCGGCTCGCTCGACGCGGCTTCGATCGGAATTCCAGACGGAGTACGGGTGGCCTTATCGGATCAGCATGAGTCTGCGAACGCCGCGCCATCGCGCCGCATCCAAGCGCGCAAAGTAAACCCCGCTGCCGGCCGGCGCGCCGTTCTGATCGGACCCGTCCCAGGCGATGGCATGCAAGCCGGGCTGGCAGGGACCCTCGAAGAGGGTGCGGACGAGGCGGCCCGTGACATCCAGAATGGAGAGGCGCGCAGATGCCACCGCGCCGGGAATCCCGAAGCGGATGGTCAGCAATCCCCCCCTCCCCGGGTGCAACGGGTTCGGCACCGGTGGAGCCAGGAAGAAGACCATGGGCGTCCCCGAAACGCGAATCGAGACCCGCGGGAAGGCGTGGGACGAGCCGTCGGGCAGAAGCGCGAGCAACTGGTACTCGTAGAGAGCTCCGGGATCGACGTTCGCATCGACGAAGCAGGCCTCTCCCGTACCCTGGATCGGATCGTCCGGGTTGAGGAGATCGAATCCGCCCGCGGGGATTTCGGGCATCCGGCGATAGACGTAGAAATCGGCCGGTCCATAGGCGTCTACCGGCGACCAGCAGACCTGCACGCCCCCGCTCGTTTCCAGCAGACGCACGGCAAGCGCGACGGCCGTGATCTCGAAGCGGGCATCGATCCCGTGCGGCCGCACGAAGGGAGGACCTCCTCGATAGAGCTGGCAACTCGCTTCGCCCGGAAAGCGGAGGATGCTGCCGGTGGGGGCCGGGAAACCGCCCGGATTGGCCGTGGCGTCGGAGAGCAGCACGCGGCCCGCGCCGTCCATGAGCATGCTCTGCGGATCGCTGGCGGTGAAACAGCCCGCATAGGTGGTCGGTGCCGACTCCCCCGTCACGCGATAGATCGAACCGCCGACCATGAGCCGGTCGAGCACGAGGAGCGTGCCGTCGGAGTCGAGCGTCCCGGCGCGCGGCGACAGGAAGGGCGCACCCTGCCAGAACGGTTGGACAGACCCCTGCCCAGGATCGACCACGAAAACCCCGCCTGTTCGCCCGGTCCCTCCACCGGAGCCGCGATCGATCACATACAGCCTGCCCTTCAACGGATCGAGCACCAGATCCGTGGGGGCGACGAAGCGGCTGTCGGAGGCGATCACGCTCCCGGTGCCCGCCTCGAGGTCGACCTGATAGATCGCTCCCGGGCCCGGGCCATCCCCCGGCAGCAGGTCGAGCGGATCGGCGCCGCGGTCCAGGATGAAGCAATGCGTGCTGTCGAGCACCGCCAGAGCGACCGGCTCGACCAGCGTCGAGTCCTGGAAGACGACCTGCATCCGCCCGGTGCGCGTGCTCGCGCTCAGCAGACAACCCGCAATGCCGCGGCCTTCGGGATCGGCCCGCGCGTCCAGCACGAGCACCTCGGTCTGACTTCCGGAAACGAGCGCTACGTCCGCCGGCTGGCGCAGGTCCTCGCTGAGAAACACCGCCACCGCGTCGCGGGTCAGCCCCTCCACCCGAAACACCGCACCCCGCGCGGACGGATCGTTCCAGGGATTCGCCAGGCCGTCGGCCACGAGCACGTCACCCTCGCTCGTGACATTCGAGATGTAGTGCCGCAGGCCGGCCGAGTCGGCCTCGACGCTGCTGCGCAGGAGCATGGCATCCTGCTCGATCCACGGCGTGTCCCCGGGCAGGCGCCGGGCGATCACGGCGTCATAGACGAGCTGCACGCTGTCTCCACCGGCCAATTCGCCTTCCCAGACGATCCCGCCGCTGCTCGCCTCCGCGGCACCCCGGCTCGCGGAAAGCGAGCCGGCGATCAGCTGCAGATTCGACGAAAGATCGATCGTCAACCGAGCCTCGCGCTCGCGAAGCGCGGTCGGGTTCTCGGCGGTGAATTCGCAGTGCAGCGTGTCGCCCCCGTCCCGCCACCACCCGCCGGCATCGTCGCGCTCCGCCCAGCTGCGGATGCGGACCTCCGGCGAGGGCACCCTCGTCAAGGCCTGCAGCCGCACGCACTCGGGATGTCCAAGGCTCCCGAGCCGTTCACCCGTGATCAGATCGAAGCGATGCAGGGCGCCCGTCGAGCCCCCGCCCCCCGCCGTGCTCGTCGAGTCGATGACCAGGAGTTCGTTCGGCGGGCGGCGCAGCACCCGCGTCGGTGTCGCGAGTGCCGAGGAGACGGCGAAGAGATCGATCCGGCCCGTCTCGGGGTTGATCACGCGGATCCCGCCGCCGCCCTCGCTCTGCCAGAGGGGATCGGTGAACAGCAGCCTGCCGTCGTCGAGCCAAAACAGGCCCTGAGGATCGCCCAGGGTCGGATCGGCGACCGTGTCCACGACCGCGCGCGTCTGCAGGTCGACGGCGAAGAAGGCGCCGGTATTCAACACGGAATAGTTGAGGGGATTCGCCCTGAGATCGGCGACCCACAGGCGCCCTGCCCCATCCGTCACCATGTCCACCGGCTGGCGGAAGCAGGGAGGACACGTGAAGGTCTCGACCTCGCCGCCGTCTGCGGGAACGCGGAAGAGCGCACCCCGCCCCACTCCGCAGATCGCCCCGGAGTCGAGCACGAGGTAATCCCCATCGGGCAGAACGTGCACCCGTTGGGGGGAGACGAAGGGTGCGCCCCCGGCCAGCAGCTGCAAGTCGTCGGACTCCAGATCCCAGAGCCAGAGGGCACCCGTATCCGGGCCGAACTCCAGGGTGTCGGCCTCGCTTTCGAGCAGCAGCAGGCGGTGTTCATCCAGCATCAGGATGTCGATGGGCTGCACGAGGCCTGCGTGCGAGCGATGGGGAACGAGGACATGGTCCTCTTCATTGTACTGAAAGAGCGCCCCGTGATGGCCCGTCCCAAAGGGATCGGCGGCCGCGTCCAGAACCACGACCTGGTTCGGCAGGAACGGTCCCACGATCGTGTCCGTCACAGCCAGCGAGGGTGGATTCGGAACACCGGACATGCGCATGACGATCTCGACGACTTCCCCCGAAGGCGCCATGGAATCGACGCGAAAGACGGCGCGCAGCGTTTCGGGAGCAAGGAAGGCGAGATCCGCCGACCAGTACAGCGAGCCCCGTCCATCATCGCGGACGTGTCCGCCGGAGACCGACTGCGTAACCGGCTCGAGCAGGAGGCTGGGATATTCGATCCGCCCTCCTGCTCCCAAAGCGGGCATGGGGGTGAAATTCTCCACCACCGTCTCGACCCGCAGGGTGTCCCCCGGACGCAGGGGCTCGCCGGAAGGATCCTGGATCTTGAGCGAAAGCAGCACGGGCTCGGGACTGCGCCACGCGGCCGCCCGCCGCGGGCGCCCGAGCTGGTAGTGGAAGCTCTGAATGGCGAGGTCCCACTCCTGGCCGCCGGCCCGTTCGAGGCGCAGCAGGCCGCCGTGCAGAGCGTAGTAGGGATTGCTCGACCAGTCGCAAACGACCATGTCCCCCGAGGCCAGGCGCTCGATCCCGACCGGGGCGCGCAGAAGCGTATCCTGCAACCCGTCGGCCACGCGGTTGAAGGAGAAGACGCCCCCCGGAAAGCGGACCAGCC
The DNA here is from genome assembly GCA_043806645.1 of Candidatus Eiseniibacteriota bacterium. Taxonomy (GTDB): domain Bacteria; phylum Eisenbacteria; class RBG-16-71-46; order CAIMUX01; family WJJG01; genus JAZDGX01. The sequence goes on from JAZDGX010000090.1 coordinate 5,692, forward strand.
GGATCACCGACGGACGGCTCGAGGCTGTATCGGTCACAAAGATCGAACCGTCGTCGTCGACCAGCACGCTGAAGGGATCGTCCATCAAGCCCGCGCTCGCATAGCGGCGGACATGGCGTCCCTCACGGTCGAGCTCGACGAGGCGGCCCCAGCGTCCGGAGGAGGGATTGGAAACGAAATCGGCGACCAGGTAATGCCCGCCCCGGTCGGGGCAGATGTCGACGGGATCGCGCATCACCGTGGAATCGCTGGTCGTGAAGAACTGCGTCAGCTCACCCGATTGCGGATCGAGGCGGTAGACGACCGGAGGCATGAAATAGGGATAGTAGGCCTTCGCATCGGTGATCAGCAGGGCCCCGTCGTGCGCGAGGCAGATCGCGGTCGGAATCGTCAAGGGCGCCCCTTCGTACAGCGTGCGCAAGGAACGGTCGACGGGATCGACGGCTACGACCTTGGGACGAGCGGGTGCCACGTCGAGGACATAGACCGTGCCGTCGGGCCCGAACGTGAGGTCGGTCATGCGCGGCAATCGTTGGCGGTTCGCCTGCCACTCGACGGGCTGGTAGTTCCCCACGCCGAGGGTGAAGATGCGCGGCGAAGGCGCCGCCGTGCCCGCATCGAGGAAGAGAATCTCGGGAGGGGCCGCGGGCGCATCCACGACCACGACGAGCGACTCGGTGCGCTGCACGAGAGCGCCGGTCAGCGAGACGGGAAGCGCGAACGATCCAGACGCAAGATCGGCGGGAACGCGCAGATCGACCGTCACGGCCAAGCTCTCGGCCCCATTCAACTCGCCTTTCCAGAGAAATCGCCCTGTCCCCGGCTCGAGGGAAACCTCCCCCGCCTCCGCGGCCGCCGTGGCGAAGAGACACTCCAGGGGATCGAAGTCCACGGCGAGCTCCAACCCTCCCCCGATCTCGGCGCCCCGATTGACAAGTGCTGCCTCGAAGGAAAGGCTCGCGCCGGGATAGGTGCGGGTGCCGTTCAAGCCGGCGAGATGGAAGCTGCTCGCGTCAAGGTCGGGGCCGTCGTAGAGCGCCAGGGCCGCCAGTTCGGTGAACTGGGGGTGGCCGAGGCTATCGAGGACCGCGCCCGACTCAAGATCGATGCGCAGCAAAGCCCCATGGCCCCCCTCGGACCCCCACGGCTCCGCCTGCCGGTCCAGGACGACGAGTTCGTCGGGCGAAAGCAGAAGCAGATCGATCGGTTCCCGGAACGCCGCGATGGCCAGTGTGTCGGTAACCGTCCGCGACTCGAGCGATATCGAGAAGACGGCCCCTCCTGCTTGCGTGTATCCCGGAATGCTCGCTTGCGCATCGGCGAGCAACAGCGTCCCGGCGTCGCGCAAGGCGATCGCCGCCGGGAGTGCCGCGAAGCCCAGCGACAGGATCGGCTCCGCACTGTGCAGTTGCGGGTTGATGCGGTAGATCGCGCCCGTGCCGGGAACGCCGGGGCTCATCCTGCCCCAGGGATCCATCACGAAGAGACTCCCATCCGGACCGACGGCCACGGCGCTCGGGGCCACGAAAAGCGGATCGGTGGCCAGGAGCGTGACGGCACGAGAGGTGGGATCCAGCCGCAAGAGCGCGCCGTGGTAGCCCTCCTCGAGAGGATCGGAATCCCGATCCAGGACATAGATCTCGCCGGAAGGTCCGCGCGCCAGATCGATCACATGCTTGAAATCGGGATTGCGGATCACGCGGGGCCGCTCGGTGGGAGGCCGATAGGGATCGATGTTCCAAATCCGCGAGCCGTCGCCCGTGTAGATGGCCTTGTCCGGCCCCCAGGAGACCCCGTCGAGCTCGCCGAAGGCATCGAAGTAGACCGCGGGGCGTACGCCCGTGTCTCCGAAGCCGGTCAGGAGGATCGCACCCGTCAGTGTATCGCCCGGCCACCCCCGATCCAAGACGAGCAGATCGCCCCAGCGCGGGGCCTCCCCCCCCGCCGGGACCGCCAGGCAGGCCGCACACGTCAAGGAGCATAGCGCCCGCGCGACGGTTGTCCGCGGCCTGTGGAAGGCAGCGCCTTTCATGAGGGCCTCTCCCGGCAGGCAGCCTGCGCTTTCCGGCCGTCCAGGGGTTTCCTCTCTTGGCACGATCTCGAGATCATCCGCTCGGCCTTGCCTGCCTCGGGGCAGGCGCGATGGGTCCCTTCTTCAGAATCGGCCGGACGGCTCATCGCGGTGAGGGATCTTCCTCCGGCGGGCGGCGATCTCCATGCGGGCGCACCCGCGGTTCGGGGAGCTCTGGATCGACCTTGGAAGGATCCAGATCGGGCAGGGACAGAAGCGTCAGGACCCGGCGGACCACCGGAAGCGCCCAACCCAGCATCTGCTGCGCCTCCGAGCGGGAACTGCGCCCCCCGCTGTAGACGCTATCCTTGATGGACTTACCCTCCCGAAGCTGGACGACCACCTCGCTGGGCAGTTCACCCGGTGCGATCAGAAGCTGTTCCAGTCCGGTGCACAGCCCATAGAGATTCGTATCCATGAATCCTTTCGAGAGGAGGGCGGCGCGGGAAGCGCGATAGAGGGCGAAATAGGCCAGGGTCGTCGCTTCATCCCAGATGCCGCCCCGAAAGCGCGCCCGGGAACGCTCCAGCTCGCCCACCGCCGAACGCAATTCGCCCGCCACCTTTTCGGGGTCGGGCTCTATCTTCTTCAGGCGACCCTTCGCGATGCAGTCGGCAAAGCGATCCAAGGAAAACCCCAGCCGCTCTTGGAAGTTTACATGGCCAGTTTAGACCCACCCCATCCGTGGATGCTACCTTCTTCCGCCTCTCTGGGGGGAAGGGATTTTCCGCCACTCCTGACCGCTCCTCGAGTTCAGATCCACCCCAGGAGCAGAGTCGTCGCACCGAGATAGATCGAAAGCCCGATGATGTCGTTGGAGGTCGTGACGAAGGGTCCGGTGGCGAGGGCCGGATCCACGCCGAGACGCTTCAGTGCCAGCGGGACGGCCGAACCGATGGCCGCGGCGACGGTCATCGAGCAGGAAAGCGAGACACCCACGATCGCCGCCAGCCTCCACCGCCCCAGCCAGAGGGAAACGATCGCCCACAGCACGAGCGCCAGCACGATGGCATTCAACGCCCCCACTCCGATCTCCTTGAGCAGGCGGGATCGCGAGGTCGCCTCGGCAATCTCCCCGGTCGCCAGCCCGCGCACCATCATCGCCGAGGATTGCATCCCCACGTTGCCCCCCATGGCGGTGATGACCGGGATGAAGAAGGCGACCTGCAGGGCATCCTGAAAGTCGAAGCCGGGCACGAAGTGGCTGATCACATAGGCCGAAACCGTGCCGCCCGCCAGACCGAGGAACAGCCAGGGCAGCCGGTTGCGCGAGATGGAAAGCCATGAGTCGTGAGGCGACTCGTCGGTGAGGCCGCCCGACATGCGCGCGAAGTCCTCGGAGGCCTCCTCCTCGTAGACGTCGAGGATGTCGTCCAGCGTGATCTGTCCGATCAGCCTGCCCCTCTCATCCACCACGGGAACGACCGCCAGGTCGTACTTGCGCACGAGCTCGGCCACTTCTTCCTGGTCCATCGTCGCCGGAACCGACCAGAACTCACGCTGCGTGATTTCGCCGACGGAGCGGTGCGGATCGCTGAGCAGCATGTCCCGCAGCCGCAGGGTGCCTCTCAGGCGCCCGTTCTCGCCGACGACGAAGAGGTGGGGTATGTCCGCCTGCGCTTCGCCCGCCGCGCGCAGCCGTTCGATCGCCTGCGCGACGGTGTCACGCTCGGGAACCGCGACGACTTCCGCCGCCATGATCCCGCCGGCGGTGTCCTCGGGATAGGCCAGAAGGCGGCGCACGCGACGCGATTCCGCATCGCTGACCTCGGTCAACACTTGCTCGGCGACCTCTGCGGAAAGGTCCTGGACCAGGTCGACGGCGTCGTCCGAATCGAGTTCCTCGACCAGGTCGGCGATTTCCGAAGTCTTCAGCTCGCCGAGCAGGCGTTCGCGCACCCCCTCGTCCATCTCGGCGACGGCTTGGGGACGCTCCGTGGGGGCGACGAGGCCGAAGACAAACACACGGTCTTCCTCGTCGAGATGCTCGAGAACATCGGCCAGGTCGGCGGGATGGAGTTGGGCCAGGAGCGCGCGCAACAGTTGTTCGTTGCGCGTCGCGATCAGGGCGCGCAGGTCATCATGGAATTCCTGGCTGGAGGGGCTCGTCTGTTCCATGGGATCCGCTCTAGTGGCAATCCTCTTGCGCCGGCAGCCCCGGATGCGATCCCGGCGGCTCCCCTTTGAGGGCCCTCACGCGGGCCGCCACGGCGGGATTCTCGGGCAGCTTCGGGTACAGGACGATGTTGCGCCCTCCCCAGTCGAGGATCTCGTTCTCCGGGCTCACGATGAGGCGCGTCACGCCGGCGTACTGGCCGTGAGAGCCGCCGCGGTTGATGATCGTCTCTCCGATCCGGTAGGCCATGCTGCTCGACTGGGACTCGTACCCGCACAGGACGACATCCACGCCGGGGGCCTCTGCGGCGATCCGCTCCGCCTCGGCATCGCCGGTACATGCCATGACGACGATCAGATCCGCTCGTTCCCGAAGCTGCGGCAATTCCTCGGCGATGGCCTCCAACGGGTCCTGGAGCACGAAGCCCACTCCCGCGGGGGGGCGTATCTTCTCGTGGGCTTCGGATCCGAGAATTCCGAGCAGGCCCACGCGCAGACCCTCGACATCGACGACCACGCTACGCGCCGCCGCCGCGCGCCGGCCCTGCTCCTCGATGAAGACATTGGTGCTCACGACCGCGATGCCTTGGCCCGTCATCAGCTCCTGAAACCGGGCCCAGTCGTTGAACTCGGGGGGCCCGGGGGTGATGGCGGCCACGCCGTCACGGGCCAGAATCTCCGCCAAGAGGGGATTGACGAGCGGTGCCTTGCGAGGATCGACCTCCAGGAAATCGCCCAGCTCGAGCACCAGCAGCGGGAAATGCCCCTTGCGCAGTGAATCAACCACGCCGGCCCGCCGGGCCAGCCCGCCCCTGCGCTGGGCGCTTCAGCCAAAGGCATCCAGCGTGCCTTTCAGCGAGCTGCGCGACAGTAGCAGCAGCGCCGCGTTGCTCGAGCGTCGCGGCGCGATCTGGGAGGCCTTGCCGCAACCAGGCGACCAGGCCCACGCCATCCCCACCGCCAGGCAGGCGGCTGCGACGATGCGCGCCCCAGGTATTCGGTCGCTCATGTGCTTTTCCCCCCCTACGACGCCGCGTGTCCGTGAGCGGCGCCGGCCCGACACCGGTCGTGGCCCGGCGCGATCCTTGCTTGTACCATGGTCCCACCTGACCTCGCAATGCGCCACTCGGCTGCGCATCCCGAGCGGAGTAAACTCCCGCACGATCCCCCGCGACGGGCCGCGAAACGCCCCGCTCCCCGCTCGTCTCAGAATCGGCGCCGTTCGTACTTGATGTCGGGCAGTTCCTTGATGCTCACGCGGAAGTAGTAGGACGAGCGCCCGCCGCTCTCGCGACGCTCGAACATCGCCTGCCAGCAGTGCAGATCGCGGTAGAGGCTATAGCCCTGCGACGTGACGTCCTTCTCCGTCAGATCGTAGTAGAGGCTGTATTGAAGTCGCCAGGCCGGGGTCAGCGAGAGACCGAGCGAGAGGTTCGTCGAGCTGCGCTCCCGCGCCCCGGCGCTCTTCGAGAGCACATGGCTGAGCGTCATGTGCCAGGGCCCCGCGAGCGACGCCAGCCCCGTGCCTCCCCCCGGGCCCGCATCGATCCCCGCAGCCGGGTCGCCGAAGCCGCCATAGCCCTCGACCCCGGCGCTCGTCGCGGGCGCGGCCGCCCCACCCCCGTTCAAGCGCAGGGTGTTGCGCAGCGAAAGCTGGTAGTCGTCGCGCCAGCGCTCGGGATCGTGGGTGATCGACAGATCGGTGCTCAGGAAGCTGCCCGGATCGATGCGGATGCTGTGCGAGACGTCGCTCCAATAGCGCGGCTTCTGATCGCCGCTGACCTTTTCCGCCGCGAGGAAGTCGTAGCTGGTCGAGGTGCCCCAGACCAGAACGTTCTCCGCTTTTCCGGAGCGATCGCCCACGCGCCACTTCAAATGAAAGCGCTGCGTCGCCCGCAGCGTGAGCGAACTCGCTTTCGAGCTGCTCAAGCCGATGCCGCCCACCGAGGGAAAGTCCTTCAGCGAGGTCAACTCGGGGCGGTACGAATACGAAGCGTTGAGCTCGACCACATGACGCAACCCCTCCCACGCACCGAGCCGCGGCAGAAACGTGCCGTAGAGGACCGTTCCCGCCGAGAGGCCCGTGGACCAGGACATGCCCGTGCGGTTTTTCCTTCCAGCGGCATCTTCGCGCGCATAGGCCGCGGAAAGCGAGGCCGAGGGACTCAGGCTCAGGATACCGAGCAGGCGGCGGTTGTCGGAGAGGGTCAACCCCAATCCGGCCGCCTGATTGGACTCGCGCGTGCCGCCCCAGGTCTTCGAGTAGACGCTGCGCAGGCGCAGGTCCCCGCGCAGATAGGTGCTGGCCAGCCATCCCAGCCGCCCCCCGCGACCGCGGGCGTTGGGCTTCACCCCGAGCGGCAGCGAATTCAAACTGAGGTTCACGCTCGGAATCGCCTGGCTGATCCGCACGGACGCCTCGTTGCCGGGATCGTCGAGATTCTCGGTGCGATCGGCGTAGACCGACAGCGAGGCGGACGACCAGCTCTGGTTGAAACTCAGCTGCGAGCGCAGAACCTGGTTGATCCGTTCGTCGACGCTCGCCCCGAAGTCCCGGTCGCCCGCGTAGTCCTTGTCGCTCTGAAACTGGCCCGAGATCTTCAAGCTGGCCCGCTCGCCCAGCGTCTGGTCGTGACCGATGCGAAAGAGCCAGTGATCGCTGCGCCCCTGTTCCTCGTCGCCCTGGCGCGCATAGGACGCCTCCAGCGAACCGGACAGCCTGTAGCGCAGGCGGTAGTTGGTCTTCAGATTCAGGATCGTGCTCGGCTCTTCCTCGTAATAGTCGACCCACAGGAGGGCGTCGACGTAGTCGCTGGGAGCCCAGTAGTAGCCGATGTTGCGCAGGAAACGACCGCGTGAGCTGTCGAAGCCGAATTCCGTGTCGGGGACCGGCAACCCGCTCTGGCGCCCGCTGCGGATGGGAAAGACGGCGAAGGGAATCGCCAGAATCGGAATCCGGCCGATGTAGAGCACGACGGGACGGGCCACGACGCGCTCACCGGGGATGATCTTCATTCTGGAAGCGTGGAAGTGATAGTGCGTGCGTTCTTGGTCGCAGGTGGAGAATTCTCCCTCGCGCACGAAGAGCGCCTCCGAATCGGCCCGCTTGATGCGTTCCCCGCGGTAATGCCCGGTGTCCAACTCGCTGCGGCCCTGAAAGATCAATCCCTGGCCCCGATCGATCCGGTAGGTCATCTCGGTTCCGGCGACTTCGCTGTCGCGATCGCTGAGAACGGGTTCGCCCTGCGCCACGACCAGATCGCGAGCGACGTAGAAGGCGATCTGCTCCGAGCGCAGGCCCATGGTCTGGTAGTGGACCGCGCCTTGACCTTCGATGGTCATCACCTCGGCCGCCACGTCG
>JAZDGX010000091.1:0-12601 GCA_043806645.1 Candidatus Eiseniibacteriota bacterium
AGGGTACGAGTGAGTTTCTAGGTCGCGGAGCGCAAGCCCCGCCGGCCGAGCTCGGATCGGCCGAGAACCTCGATACGTGTTTGGTGCAGGACGGCCTCTTGCACCGGATGCCGAAACGAAGTCGGGACGACAAGCGGGACCCAGTGCGTCGAAACCAAAGGCGGCAGAGAAGGCCGCCGACGGGAGATCATCGTCCTTGACCACCGGGGGCCTCATATGTGTTCGACCCGGGACACCTCCCCCTGCCCGGCACCCTCCGCGCACACACCGGTCGCGAGCCAGGAAGAGAGAGCGAGAACCGCGAGAGCACTCGTAAGGAATGCGCGCGAGTTGAAGGAAGGCATGTTTCCTCCCGGAGCCCTGGCGCCCGGGGAGCGAGCGTGACCGGACCCAGCGCGGCAACGTTCACCGGCCGGGTTCACACGGCAACTCCGTCGATCGAACCCGCTGAGCTTCAGTCGGCCAGCCCCATGAAGCGCAGCATGCCTTGAGCGGCCTTGCGCCCCGCGCCCATGGCCAGGATCACCGTCGCCCCGCCCGTCACGATGTCTCCGCCGGCGAAGACGCCGGGCAGCGAGGTCATCTGCGTCGCCTCGTCAACGAGGACGTAGCCCCACTTGTTGGTCTCGAGCCCCGGCGTGCTCTGCGAGATGATCGGGTTCGCCTGCGTGCCGAGGGCGTTGACGACCGTGTCGCAGGGCAGGACGAAATTCGTGCCGTCCTTGGGGATCGGGCGCCGGCGGCCGGAGGCATCCGGCTCTCCGAGCTCCATCCGCACGCATTCCATGCCGGTCACCCAGCCGCGCTCGTCGCCGATGATCTTGACCGGATTGGTGAGCCAGTGGAACTGGACGCCCTCCTGCACCGCGTGCTCCAGCTCTTCCGCGCGCGCGGGCGCCTCGGAACGCGAGCGGCGGTAGACGATGGCGACCTCTGCGGCGCCCATGCGCAGCGAGACGCGCGCCGAGTCCATGGCGGTATTGCCCGCCCCGATCACCGCGACACTCTTGCCCGCCCCCACCGGCGTGTCGTAATGGGGATGCAGATAGCCCTTCATCAAGTTGCAGCGTGTCAGGTACTCGTTGGCGGAGAATACGGTGCTCAGGGATTCGCCGGGGATTCTCAGGAATGTCGGCGCGCCCGCGCCGACGCCGACGAAGACCGCGTCGTAGCCCATTTCCTGCAAGAGCTGCGGGATCGTGAAGGTCGTGCCGATCACCATGTTCCTGCGAATCTCGACGCCCAGACGCTGCAGACCCTCGATCTCATAGTCGATGATGTCGGTCGGCAGACGAAAATCGGGGATCCCGTAGCGCAACACCCCGCCGGCATCGTGCAGCGCCTCGAAGATCGTCACGGCCACCCCGGCCTTGGCCAGATCGGCCGCGCAGGTAAGCCCCGCCGGTCCCGAGCCGACGATCGCCGCCTTCTTTCCGGCCGGCCTCACGGCGGGGATCTCGTCCCAACCCTTGCCCATCGCGGCATCGGCCACGAACCGTTCGAGCCTGCCGATTCCGACCGGCTGCATCTTCTTGCCCAGCACACACTCCGCTTCGCATTGCACTTCCTGCGGGCAGACCCGCCCGCAAACCGCCGGCAGCGCATTCGTCGCCTTGAGCACCCGGTAGGCGCCGCGGAAGTCCTTTTCCACGACGGCCTGGATGAACTTCGGAATGTCGATTGTCACCGGGCAGCCCTGCACGCAACGCGGCTTCGGGCAGCCCAGGCAGCGCGCGGCCTCACGCAGCGCGGCCGCCTCTTCATAGCCGAGAGCGACTTCCTCGAAGCTGCGCGCCCGTTCGTGCGGATCGCGCTCGGGCATGGGCGTCTTCTCAGGGGCGATCTCACTCACCTTGCGGCGCGCGGGAGGCGTGATCGTGGCCACTTCATCGGATGCGAGCAGGGAGGTCAGCTTCTCCGCCGCCTTTGAAGGCGAGGCGGCTGCAGCGGGGGCAGGGATGGCACCGGAGGCCCCTTTGCCCTGGTCGATCGCCCCTGACGGGTCCTGGCCCGCGGCCGCCGGTCTGAGGGTCGCCGCGGTCCTGCGTTTCTCGATGGAACGGCGCACCTCGAAGGTCGGATCCTCACCCTGGGCGAGGCCCACATCGTAGAGATTCAGCGATTCCTGTTCCTGGCGCCGATAGCGCACCTGACGGTGCATCAATTCATCGAAGTCGACGTCGTGGCCTTCGAAATCCGGGCCGTCGACGCAGGCGAAGCGCATCTTGCCGCCCACCGTCACCCGGCACGTTCCGCACATGCCGGTGCCGTCGACCATGATCGAGTTGAGGCTGACGATGGTGGGAATCGCGCGTGCGCGCGTGACATCGCAACAGGCCTTCATCATGACCATCGGTCCGATCGCGATGCAGCGTGCGGGCGGCGCCTCGGCCTTGGTCAGCACATCCTCGAGCACCGAAGTCACGAAGCCCTTGTGGCCGTAGGAACCGTCATCGGTCGCCACATGCAGCTCGTCGCTGAATTCCTTGAAGCGCTCCTCCCAGAACACCAGGTCGCGCGTGCGAAAGCCGATGATCGATACGGTGCGGTTGCCCGCTTGCTTCAATGCGCGCAGCTGGGGATACACCGGCGCCACTCCCAGCCCTCCGCCGATCAGCACGACCGTTCCAAAGCGCTCCACTTCGCTCGGCCGCCCCAGCGGCCCGACGAAATCGAGGCAGTAATCACCCTCGGGAATCTCCATCATCTGCTTCGTGGTCTTGCCGACGACCTGCACGACGAGCGTGATCGTGCCGCGCGCGCGGTCGAAATCGGCGATCGTGAGGGGGATGCGTTCCCCTCGCTCGTGCAGGCGCAGAATGATGAACTGTCCCGCCTGGGCCGCGCGCGCCACGTCGGGGGCCTCGACCTCCCACAAGAAGGACTGCGGTGAGAACACTTCCCGCCTGAGAATCGGATACATTCCCCCCCTCCCTTTGTAACGCCTAGCGAATCGCGGCATTATACCCGCCGCCCGTCCCGCTGAGAAGGCGGTGATTTCCTCGTTCGGACGGCCCGGGAATCTTGATCCTCGCCGCCGAGTGAGATAGAATCGCCGGGTTCTTTCTTCGCTCTGGCAGAACGAGGGGATGGCCGTCGTCTCGATACCGGAACCGTCGCGAGGGATGGAATGGCAGACTGGAGAGAGCTTCTGGAGGAAGTCCTGGGACCCACGGACGCCTCGGCGTCCGCATTGGATGCCGAGGCGCGTCAAGCCGCCGAACGCATCCTTCTCGAGGCCTCCGCTTCACACGAAACGGAGGCCTTACTACATGAGCTCGATCGCCGCTTCCCGATGCGGGCCAATGGGGGCGCCCTGATTCCGTTGCGCGCCTATCTGCGCGGCCGCTCGTTGCTCCATCTCGACCGGGAAGCGGAAGCCCTCAACAGCCTCCTGCCCTCGTGCGAGAAGCTCGAGCAGCAGGCCCGGTGGGCCGATCTCGCCGCCCTCGCCGACGAGATCCTTCAGCAGACCCCCCGCATCGAAGCGGCCCGCTATCTCGCCAAGGCGGTCGAGCAGGGCGGCTTCGCCGTGGCCCCCGCGGGCAGCCTGCAGCGCGCCTACGAGATGTTCAGCGACGAGCACCGCATCTGCTGGCTGGTCGCCGAGGATCTGGAGCGCGCCGGGGAGACCGACCGGGCCTTGGGACTCTACATCGGCTGCCTGCCGTCCCTAATCGAGACCCGCCAGCGCGATCGCATCGAAGAGGTCTTTCTTCGCCTCGACGAATTGGACGATCCCGAAACCGTCGCCACCCTTCTCGACGCTTGCATCAAGCTCGCCTCGCTCAAGGAGTGGGCCCTGGCCGAAACCTATCTCGAGCCTCTGCTGCCGAAGATCAAGAAAGCCGGCCTGGCCCCCGAGGCCTGGGTGCTCTTCCTCAAGCTGCTGCCCAAGGCGCCGGCCGAAACCAATCTGCGGCGCTTTCTGATGGACATCGCTCCGCAGGCCTTGCCCGACGTCAATGGGATCCTGGATCTGCTCTCGCGCAGCGGCATTCTCGATCCCAAGGTCAAGGTCGAGACGGCGCAGAGACACCTGAAGGAGTTGCTCGAATTCGCTCCCGGGTACCGCGTGATGCATCAGAGCTGGGGCGCGGGCCGAATCCGCGCGCATGAAGGCGACTCCCTGATCATCGACTTCGCCGATCGCCCGGGGCATCGCATGTCGCTCGCGCTCTCCCGCAATGCGCTCAAGGTGATCGCGGCCGACGACCTGCGCGTGCTCATCGTCGAGCATCCCGAAAAGGTGCAGGAGATGATCCGCCAGCGGCCGGCCGATCTCGCCTATCTCGCCATCCGCGAGCTCGGCGGGCGGACAACGACGCAGGACCTGCGGCGCCGCCTGACCGGCGGCGGGCTTCTGACGACCACCCACTGGAATACCTGGTGGAAAGAGGCGCGCCGGACGATGGAGCAGGACGACCGCTTCGACCTCTCCGAGGGATTCCGGCAGACCTATGCCATCCGGGCACGCGCGGCCGCCCAGGGCGACGAGGACCTGCTCCTGCCCCGCCTCGACCGGCGCCGCGGCGTACGCGCGAATCTCAATCTGCTGCGGCGGTTCCTCGACCAGCATCCGGGCTACCAGGAGCTGGCGAGTCGCATGTACACGCCGGTGCTGGTCCGCTGGCTGCGCGATGAGCACACCAATCCCGAAGCGGCCATGGCGATCTGCCTGCTGCTTCATCGCTGGTCGCGATTGGACCGGGACGATCTGAAACACAGCCTCGAATCGATTCTCGCCGTGGGCGGGGAAGCCGCCGCTTTCGCCGACGAGTCGGACCAGCGCTTCATGATCGAGCAGGCCTTTACGATCTTGGGGCTCGAAACGCGGGCGCTGCTTTTCGCGTTGGGCTCGCGCTATCCGGTGATCCGCACCATGGCGCTCGAACGGCTGGAGCGCGACCCGGGACCGAGCGAGGCGCTGCTGGCCGAGCTGCTCAATCGGCCCGAAGAGCGCCCCCATGCAGCCTTCACGGTCATCTGGATGGTGATCAGCGAGGACGAGGCGAAGCCGGCCTTTCTGCCTTCGCCCTGGATCGCGGCGATCGCCCTGCTGCACCTGGTCGAGCGCGGCGGACGCGACATCGTGCGCAATCAGGCGCTGCGGCTCTTCTCCCCCAACAGCGCCCTGGCCCGCGCCCTGCACGGACGCCCCGCGCCGGATGAGGTGCGCGTAGTGCTGCGAGACGCGCTCATGCGCTGGCGCGAGTCCGAGCGCTTCCTCTTCCCGATTCTCGCGTTCTTCGAGCAACTCGGTATGGAGGATCTCACCGGAGGCGTTCGCGGCGATCGTTCCGCCGCCACCAATCGCTTCTTGCGGACGACCGACAGCCCCGACGCGCAGTATTCAGGAACCTACGTCACGCGCCACACGCGCGGGATGATGGAGCAGGAGCGCGATCAGCTCGCCTGGGAGCTGAAGAACACGGTTCCCGAGGCCATCCGCCGCGCACGCGAAATGGGCGATCTTTCCGAGAATGCCGAATACGACGCCGCCAAGGACAAGCAGGCCAAGTTCGCCCAGCGCATCGGAAGCATCAACGAGCTGTTGAGCAAGGCGACGCTGATCGAGAACGTGCGGGTTCCCGAGGGCGAGGTCGGTCCCGGTTCCTGCGTGGAGATCCGCTGGGTCGACCGGGAGCCGATCCAGGAATTCTGGCTGCTGGGCGATCGTGACAGCGATCTCGACGCCACGGTCGTCTCCTGCTCGTCGCCGATCGCCCGGGGCCTGCTCGGCCGCAAGGTGGGCGACCAGGTCGAGGTGGACCTGCCCACCGGCAAGCGCGTCGGCAAGATCCTTTCGTCCCGGCAGCGCATGCCCGAGGCGCCGGTTCAGCGTTAAGCACGCGACCGCGGCGGCGGCAACGAGGCGCCGGCCACGCGCCAAGGAGATGGCCGCGGCGGCAACGAGGCGAGGCCCCTGGAATCCATGACCGGCGGCGTCCTGTTCGATTTCGACGGCACTCTCGCCGACACCTTCGACGACATCGTCGAGGCCGTCCAGCGCATGCGCGCCGAGCTTGACGGCCCCGCCCTGCCTCCCGCCGAGATCCGCCGGCACATCGGGTGGGGAACGCGCAATCTGATCGGCATGTGCCTGCCCTCGACCGACGTTCTGCGCCCCGAGCGCCTGCCCCCCGACGGCAACACGGTCCAGTTCGATCGCACGGCCGTGGAAGACGGACTCCAGCGCTTCGAGCGGATCTACGAGCAGGTGATGGTGCTCACGACGCAACTGTACCCGGGCATTCTCGAGCTGTGCCGCTCGCTCGCCGCGGACGGGATCGACCTGGCGGTCGTCAGCAACAAGCAGGATCTCTTCGTGCGCAGAATGATGGCCGCATTGCGGATGATCGATCCCTTCCGCGTCGTCGTGGGCGCCGGTTTGACGCCGCGGCACAAGCCCGACCCATCGATGCTGTTTCTGGCCGCGGGGGGAATGGGCCTGCCCATCGATCGCTGTCTGATGGTCGGCGACGGCCCACTGGACATCGCCTCCGCGAAGGCGGCCGGCATCCCCTGCTGCGCGGTTTCGTGGGGTTTGCTTCCGGCCGATCAGTTGATCCGTTTGGGCCCGGCCACCCTGGTCCATGATGCGCGCGAGCTCGACGATTGGCTCCGCGGAATGCTGCGGGCGCGAGCGCTATGAACCCCACGAGCACAAACGACGGGCGCACGCCCGCATCCTTCCGTCGCGCGCTGATCCTGGGCGCGACCGGCATGATCGGCGCGCACGCGGCGCGCGCCTGCCTGGAACGGGGCATCGTTGTCCGGGCCTTGATCCGCAGCCCGGCGGCCAGGGCTTCCGCGGCCCGGCGGACGGGCTTCGGGGTCTCCCCGCCCGCGGCCGGCGGCCGCGCTCTGCTCGAGGAGATCGCGAGCGCCGTTTCTCCGTCCGGCGCGGCAGCTGCTCCTTCCAAGACCGGGGGGGATCTTCACGCGAAGTCCGCTGCGGCTTCTCGGCAGCAAGTCCTCGCCTTCGACGGCGGTCGATTGGAATTCGCGAGCGGCGATCTGGCCGATCCGGAATCGTTGCGGCGGGCCCTGGAAGGGTGCGATCTCGCCATCCACGCTGCCGCCGCCTACCCGCGCCGCCATTTCGGGAAGAAACAGTTCCTGGAAGAGGCGGCCCGCGGCATGCGGAACTTTCTGCAGGCCTCTCGAGAGGCCGCGCGGCAGGATCTGCGCCGGGTGGTTTATGTGAGCAGTTCGACGACGATCGGCCGCGCGGCCGCCGAGGCGAGCGCGCCGGCCGACCCAGTCCGCGGCCCAAGGCCCGCCACCGAGGATGATCGCACGCGGGTGCTGGACGACTCGCCCTACTTCGCCGTCAAGTTCATGTTGGAGGATCTGGCCATCGCTGCGGCGCACGACGGTCTGCCGGTCACGATCGTCAATCCGACGTTGTGCGTCGATGAATACGACGATCACCGCACGACGGCCCGTCTGCTGATCCCCTTGGCCCAACGCCGGCTGCCCGCCTATCTCGCCGGCGCGCTGAATGCGGTCCCCACGCGCGACGTCGGCGAAGGGATTCTGCTGGCGGCCCTTCATGGCCGGCTGGGAGAGCGGTACATCCTCGGCGGAGAGAATCTTTCCACCCGCGACTTCCTCGCGCGTTGCGCCACGATCGCTCGCGTCCCGCCCCCGCGCGTGGCCCTGCCGCTGCCGCTGGCGGAGATCATCAGTTTGGAGACCGAGCTTCTCGCCTGGCTGACGGGCACCACACCCCTCTTCCCGATGTCGGGAATCCGCATGAGCAAGTGGAGCCAACCGCTCTCGAGCGAACGCGCCTGTCGCGAGCTGGGCTACTCCCCGACCTCCCTCGATCAAGCCATCGCGCGCGCCTACGCCTGGTATCGGACCCGCGGATGGCTGGATGCCTGATACCGCGATGGAACCACCCGCCGCGATGGACCCACATGCCGCCATGAACCCACATGCCGCGATGAACCCTCTTCCCCGCCTCTGGTCCTCCTGCTAATCTCCCGGCCGTTCCGAGGGCGGGGTCCCGCCCCGCATGGCGGATCGAAGGCGTTCCATCCGCCGCCGGCCGCAACGGCATTGCCGGCCGGCGCGAGCAGAGAGGTTGCGGTCATGTCTACCACTCCGACCACCCCCGAACCCGTCGTCGCCGCCAAGCCCGCCTCCGCCTGGAGCGCCATCCGCGGCTACTTCCTCGACTTCAAGGTCCTGAAAGATTGCCCCCGCGAGTTCTGGATCATCCAGGGGATCAATCTGCTCGACTGCCTCGCCTACTTCGCCTTCCTCAACATCGCGGTCGTCTTCCTGTCGGAGACTCTCGGCTTCTCCGATGTGCGCGCGGGCTATGTCTTCACCCTCTTCACGACCACCGTCACGCTGATGCTATTCTTCTCCGGGTTCGTCACCGATTCGCTGGGAATCAAGAAATCGCTCTACCTCGCGATGGCCCTGCTGTTCATCTCGCGCGGCGGCATCGTCTTGTGCGGGTTCTTCCCCGACTTCCCGATGCGCCAGCAGCTCATCTGGGTGTTCTTCCTGCTCCTTGCCCCCGGCACGGCCATGGTGCAGACGGTGTTCCAGTCGGCCATCCGGCGCTACACGAGCAGTCGCGCGCGCAGCGCCGGGTTCAGCTTGTGGTATCTGGTCATGAATATTGGAGCGGCCTGCGGCGGTTTCGTCATCGACATCGTGCGTCTCGACTTCCACGCGGACAACACCTGGATCGTCAATATCGGCGTCGTCACCGCGATCCTCTGTACGCTCCTCACCTTCCTCTTCATCCGCCACGAGCTGCAGATTCGCACGGCCGGCGAGGCGGCGGCACCCGAGGAGAAGCCCGGAGAGCGGAAGATGCCCTGGCAGATCCTGCGCGAAGTGGTCATCCAAAGCGCCTTCTGGCGCTTCATCGTTCTCGTGAGCTGCGTGATCGGGGTGCGCGCGGTTTTTCTCTACATGGCGCTGCTCATGCCCAAGTACTGGCTGCGCGTGATTGGGCCGGATGCCCCCATGGGCACGCTCCAGGCGATCAACCCGATCCT
The DNA here is from genome assembly GCA_043806645.1 of Candidatus Eiseniibacteriota bacterium. Taxonomy (GTDB): domain Bacteria; phylum Eisenbacteria; class RBG-16-71-46; order CAIMUX01; family WJJG01; genus JAZDGX01. Next base: position 9,030 of record JAZDGX010000091.1, read on the forward strand.
GATCGTCTTCGGGCTGATCCTCTTCATCCCTCTGGCGAACAAGTTCAACATCTACAAGATGCTCGTTTTCGGCGGGATCATCTCCTCGATCTCCCTCTTCGCCCTGGTTCTGCCCTGGCGCTGGTTCGGCAGCAGCGTCGCTTCCGCCCACACGACGATGACTCTCATTCAACTCGTGATCCTCTCGATCGGCGAGATCATCTGGTCGCCCAAGCTGCAGGAATACACCGCCGCCGTCGCCCCGCGCGGCCAGGAGGGCTCGTACCTGGGCATGTCGCTCATGCCCTACTTCGTCGCCAAGACCTTCATCAGCCTCCTATCGGGACACATGCTGTTGCGTTTCGTCCCGGAGGGCGTCCTGCCCGACATCGTGGCCGGCACACTGCCCTTCTGGCGCTCGCCCGCGGCGATGTGGTTGATCTTGGGCCTGTTCGCCCTGGCGGGCCTGATGGTCGCGATCGTCTTCAAGGGCTGGCTGACGCGAGGGGTCAATCTCGATCCGGTGCGGACGGCCGAGCAGACGTAAGCGCGGGGCTTGCGGAGTAGGAGCCGGGCGCCGTTGCGCCCGGCTTCGGCTGGACGCTCACTTGAGCAGCAAGATCTTCTCGGTGAGCACCCGCTCCGGCGTGCTCAACCTGTAGAAGTAGACTCCGCCCAGAACGGCGCGGCCCTCTCGATCGCGCCCGTCCCAGAGGCATTCGTGGCTCCCGGTGGACAGCTCCCCGGAAGCGAGGGTGCGGATGCGCCGCCCGGCAGTATCGTGAATCGCCAGATCGATCGACATCGGATACGGCAGTGCGAAACGAACGCAATTGCCACCGGAAGTCGGGTTCGGACGCGCGACCTCGAGCGCGAGCCGGCCGGGTGTCTCATCTTGCGAAGCGTGATCGCCGACCGCCATCGAAGCGCCGACTTCGAGCCTGACCGGCACCACGATCCGCTCCGCGCCCGCTTCGAGAATGAGATCCACAGTGTAGGCGCCGGCCTCGAGATCCCCCGCGTCGATCGTCAAGTACAGCAGATCCGTCTCGCCTACGTTCAGTTCCCCGCTCTTGGGATGCACCGCCAGCCACGCTGCCGCGGTGCTCTCGGCGGTGGCCAACCGGTAGGTCAGCGCTTCATCCGCCAGGTCGCTTGTGCCCCCGCCCGGGTGGGTGAGTGCGAGCGGTTCGGTGCGCACCGCGCCGGCCGCGGCGAAGATCTCGAGGCTCCCGGGCCGGACATCGATCACGGGAGGGTACTTCTCGTGCCGGACTGCGATCTCGGCCACATAGGGCAGGCGATTGAAACCGGTCACGGTGAGCGTGATCTCCTCGGGCGCAAGAAGCTGCCCGACCAAGACGATCTGCGCCTCCCCCGTCTCATCGGTCAAGTCCGCTCCCAGGAACTTGCCCCCGCGGCTTAGCGCGCACAGCGCTCCGACCACGCCGGTCACGCGCACCGTCAAGCCCCGCGCGTCCGGCTCGATGTGCCGCGCGTGCAGCGCCTGCAGCGACTGGGGCGTGTCGCTACGTACGGTCAGCGACGGATCTCCAAAGATATGCCAGTGCAAAAACTCATTGGATCCGTAGCTGGGGTACTCGTCTATCATCAGGCATGCACCCAAGTAGCAGAGCGTCCCGAAGGTGGTCTCCTGCCCACTCACGAGCAGATCCATCGCCTCGTCTTGCGCGGCCATCGGCGGCGCCCAGGTCATGACGATGTTCGAGGCGTAGATGCCGACCGCGCCGGTCGGCTCGCCGGCCTGATTGGCCCGCACCCAGCTTTCGGCAAAACAGGTCGTGGCGGCGTAGTTGCCGTTGCTGCAGGCGACCGAGAAGATCCAGGGCAGGCGATCGACGTTGGTCAGCCCCGCGACGTGAGTCGTGTTGAAACCCGTCGTGGTCCACGCGGTCGTGCTGCCGTGTCCGCAATAGTTGATGAGGCTGCGCCCTGCGCTCACCACTGCTCCGACGAAGGCCGCTGAGCTGGGATGGCCGGGGATGGGATAGATCGAATCGACCTGGGTGTAGGTGAAGCCGAGCAGGTCGGTGCGGATGTTCTCGATATGCTGGTAGTCGGCCTCTCCGTCGTCACCGATGTCTTCCCCGCCGCCCGAACCGATGCCCACACCCTTGCGGTACCAGGAGGCTCCCGCCTCGGGATCGCGCTCGTACTCGACGAATTTGCGCACCTGCAGCTCGACCTGCTGCACGGTCTCGGCCGACAGCCGCCCGACGAACACCTCGGGATACGAGTCGTTGCCCGAAATCAGCGAGTAGAGCGGATCGGAACCTGAGTAACCCGCGATGGGGCTCGGCATCTGCAACGCATCGCCGACCAGCAGCACGAAAGCGAGATCGTGGGTCAGGTAGAAGTTACGGATGTAGTTGAGAACGTCCGCCGCTGTCGAACCCACCGCCGACAGGCGGACCAGGGTCGCGCGGATACCCCGCTGGTTCTTCCAGTCGACGAAATCCCGCATGGCGGGCGCGAATTCGTCGGGAGCCAGGACGAGCATCTCGCCCGGCCCCTGATCGGCCGCCGAATTGGGGGGAACGAAGTTGACGAAGTGATTCTCATAGATGTCGACAAAGGAACGGACCGGTTTCGTAGGCCCCGCGGGGGTTCTCAGAACCTGTACGTTCTTCCCGCCGGGCCCGGCGGGGACGACTTCGACGACCAGCCGGTCGTAAACCCGGAGGGTGCGCGTGACCGGATTGTAGCGCACGGGGTTCACGTCGACGACCAGGCCCCGATAGTCGCGCAGGATGTAGGGCTCGCGCGGCGTCACGAGTTCGGCCGGATACCAGGCATCCTCCTCATAGGCGGGTCCGAACGACAAGGGCACACTTGCCGGATCCTGGTCTCGCAACAGGCTGCCTTTCGAAGGGGCGACATCGATGTCCCCGAACTCGCGATAGGTCGCCTCGAGCACCCGCACATCCATGCGCCCGTCGTCGGGAATGATCACGCTGCGGCAAACGTGGGGCAGATCGGGTGCACCGGCCTCCAATAGCCTGCCTTCGCGATCAAGGTTGATCTGCTGATAGAGGCGGCCGTCGATCGCAACGGGATCGAGCTCGAAGCCGGCCAGTTCGAAGGTCAGCCGCGTGAGCCCGGCGGCGGGCTCTGTGACATCCATCCCGATCAAGGGAACGGAAGGGTCGGTGGGCGAGGCGCCGTCCAGCATGATCCGCGTGCCCGCGCCGGCGGCCCCGGGCAAGAGGAACAGAGAGACCGCGAAGACCCATGTCATTGCGGGAAAAAGGCGCGCACATCGAAAACGAACGGCCGGCGGAACTCTGGTTGTCTGCACCATGCGATGTTTCTCCCTGCTGACACCGGCGCGTCGGAGACTGTGTGAGTTCCTATCCGCGCTGCCAACTAGGCCTAAGTATAGCAAATAAGTCCCGGGCGGCCCCCCCCAGAGTCCTCTGGGGGCTCTTCCTACCCGACGGATCCTGCTGCCACGCCGCTGCGCGCCTGCGCTTCGCCCGGCGCTGCCTACTCTCCGCCCCCACCACCCGGATACCCCACTGTCTGCGCTAGCATGACGCGTTTGTTCTCGGGGAGTTTCAGCGCCTCCGCCA
>JAZDGX010000092.1:0-11975 GCA_043806645.1 Candidatus Eiseniibacteriota bacterium
GCCAGGCGACGGCGCGCGGCCGCCGTGGAGCGGGCCCGCCCTCCGGCGCCGGTCTGCGCGCCCAGATCGGCGCGCCCCGTGGCGTTCTGTTCCTGGCCTGCATGCCTACCCGTCTCCTCGCTTGCGCCTAGAGCGGCTTCAATTCCAGCAGGACGATGCGGTCGTTGTCCGGATCGCTCACGAAGACGAGGGAATCCTCGCCGCACACGAAGCGCGGAGCGAGAATGGGCTCTTCCAGAGAGATCTTGCGATGCGAATAGACGGTGTCCTGGAAGCCGCCGGTGGTCTGGAATTTCAGCACCCGGTCCTGGCCCGTGTCGGCCACATAGATGAACTCGCCGCGGCTGTCGCTGGCCACATCGAGCGGGGAGAGCAGCAACCCCTCCTGCCGGCCGATGGGCTCGGCGATCGCCGGGATGTTGGTCGTGTCGGGCCGCAGGCGCTGCACCCAGTTCTTGCCCGTGTCGGCGACGATCAGCATGTGGCCGTCGTGGGCGAGGCCGTGCGGGTCGATCACATACCCGCTGCCCGTCCCGTAGTCGGAGACCACGCGAAGGCGGCGTCCCCAGCGATCGTAGGATTGGATCGTGTCGCGCGCGGCGTCGGCCACGTAGATGTTCAGGTTGCCGTCGGTCGCCAGACCGCTGAATTCGACCCACAAGCTGTCGGTGAAGCTGTAGAGCGGTGCGCCCCCCAGGTAGGAGAAGATCTTGCAGCGCATGTCGCCCGAGTCCGCCACGACGACGAAGAGCGAGTCGCGCTTGCAGACGGCGACCTGGACGGGCGCGATGAGATCCTGATAGCTGGAGACCCAGGCGGGGGGGCTGGGCGAGAGACGGGTCGTGAAGAACGCGCGCACGCGCGCGTGGTCCTCGATCACGAAGAGGTAGATCCCCGAGAGGGCGAGATCGCCCGGTCGTTCGATACTCCAGACGGCCCTCAGGTTAAAGGTTCCCGGCTCGGGGATCTCCGGCTGGTATGTGGGCTGCGGGGGCAGATCGAGACGCTCCCCGCAGGAACAGACCATCCAGACCGCCCCGATCAGGAGCAGCAGGAGTCCCGCGCGGACCGCCGCGCCCTGGTTCCCGACCTTTACCACAAGTACCTCACGGTCCACCGATGGATGCCCCCGAAATAGCCGCCGTCGGAGTAGGAGTAGTCCAGGTGAAAGAGGCTCTCTCCCATCCGCACGCGTGCGCCGAAGCCGGCGTGCAGCTTCAAGGCGTCGGCAGAGAAATCGTATCCGCCGCGCAGGGCGAGCAGCTCCTGATAGCTCGCCCCGAACCCGGCGCGCAGCACCTCGCGGTTGTCGGCAGGATGCCCGATCTCCACCGTCGCGACCGTCTTCAACGGGCCGCGCTTCCAGGGGTCGATGCTGCAGCCGAAGCGAAAGTAGGTCGGTGGGCTGAAACTCGTGTACCGCACTTCCGCCCCCGTGCGGCGGCTGTCGAAGGATCCCCCCGGCCGCAGGTCGGGGCCGAAGTCGCTCAAGGCGATCCCGATGCGCGTGTCCCGGTAGCCGACGAAGTAGATGGCGCCGGCGTCGATCAGCCAGGAGGTGACCGCGGGGCCGTCGATCTCCGTGCCGATCGCCTCGTGATAGGCCTTGACCGAGACGCCGAAGCTCAACTTGTCGGTCAGCGAACGTGAGGCCCCGGTGGTGAGGATCCACGTCGAGTAGGCGAAGCTCCTGCCCGTGCCGAGCGGATGGTATTCGTCGGTCTCGTCCATGGTCGCGCTCATGCCGGCGAAGGCGAGGCCCAGGGCGCCGCGAATCGGGGCGAAGGGGAAGCTCAGCGCGGCCGCGCCCATCGGAATGCCCGCCGTGTAGTCGATGCCGCTCACCATCACCCCGCGCTCCCCCTCGATCCCCAGGCCGGCGGGGTTCCAGAAGAGCGCTGCGGGGCCGCTGACGTAGGCGCAGGTCGCGCCCGCCATCGCCGCGCCGCGGGCGTCGAGCGGGACCTTGAGGAAGGTGCCCGAAGAGGTGCCCACGCGCTGCCCGCCGAGATCGGTCTGCGCGAAAGCGGGTGGGCCGAGCAGGGTGAGGCCGATCGCGAGCAGGAGCGCCGCCCCGCCCGCGATCCGCGCCGCCGCTTCGGCCGGCCGATTACCATTCATAGGTGATCCCCAGGCGGAGCGTGCGTCCCTGGCTGTAATACGAGGGGTTCTCGTACTGCGCGTAGGTCGAAGTGTATTCGTTGTAGACCCCGGTCGCGACCTGCAGGGCGTAGTCGTCGATCAGCGCCTGGGCGGGGTTGCTGCCGTAGCGTCGCAGATAGTCGATGATGAAGGCCCCCACACGCTGCTCCAGCGTGTCCATCAGATACTCGGAATAGGTCGACGGGTCCTCGCGCGGAAGGGTGAGCCCCCCCTCGCCGTACGCGTAGGCCGAGCCCGTGACCCAATCGAACTCATAGGCCGTGCGCTGGTCGAAGACATTGTAGACGTTCAGCGCGACGTTCAGATGGCGGCCGCCCAGGCGGAAGCCCTTGCCCAGGGTCAGGTCCCAGGTGGACTCGAGAGGGCCGTTGCGGGAATAGGGATCGCCCACCCGCTGGTCGTTGGCGTCCATGGGCGTATAGGGTCGTCCCGAGCGGACCATGAAGTAGATGCGCGCGGAGAGGTCCCGCGGCCAGCGGATCCCCAGCCAGCGCGGCGGCTCCTCATCCTCGCGCACCAGGAGGTTCGCCTGCGCCGTCAGCTTGTGGGGGCGGTTCCACCAGAGGAACTCCTCTTCGAGGGTGGGCTCGCGGGAGTCGCCGCCGCTCTGTTGGATGACCTTCGTCTTGTTGGGGTCCGAACTCTTGCCCTTGGCGACCGAGTAGGTGTAGGAGAGCGACCCGGAGACAAAGTTCTTGCGGTTGCGGATCAGGCTCAGCTCGATGCCGCGCGAGCGGGCGTAATCCATGTTCCAGTACATGAAGAAATTGCTGCGCGAGGTCGTGCGCTCCTTCATCACCAGGCGGATGCTGGTCGGATAATCGTACATGTCCTTCCAGAAGAGGCTCGCCTTGACCGCCGTCTCCTGGTTGAACTGATACTCGCTGCCGATCTCGTAGGAGACCGAGATCTGCGGATTGAGCGTCGGGTTGCCGATGCGCGGATACTCCTCGCCCGACTGCGAACTGGTCTTGGCATAGACGTAGTAGTAGGGCGGGCGCTGGCTGTAGTGGCCGTAGTTGAAGAACAGGTGCGCGCGGTCGCTGACCGGGAAGGAGACCCCGACGCGCGGGCTCAGGTGGGCCTTGTAGCGGTGCCCGAAGAGCTGGTGAGTCTCGTCGTAGAACTTCTCGAGCAAAGCCTCGGTCAAGTGCGCCCGGCTCTGCTCCGCCAGCGCCTCCTCCACCTGCTCCCCGAGGAACCAGTAGTCGTAGGTCGCCCCCAGATTGACCGTCATGCCCTCATGCTCGAAGCGGTCCTGGAGGTACAGATTGCCCGTGTTGGGCGTGACGTGGAAGAGGTCGAACTCGTTGCCCAACGGCAGATTGTTCTGCTCGTCGACGGTGCTCGCATTCAGGGCCATGTACTGCACATCTTCGTACTCGGCGCTCACGCCCCACTCGAGGTTGTGCGCCCCCAGCGTACGCGCCCACTCGTTGGCGGCGCCCCACACGACGACGTAGCGGTCCTGCCAATCAGTCGCATCGCCGATATCGACGAAGTAGGGTCTGTCGACGAAGGAGGAATCGTCCGCCATCTCGCTGTCGAGGCGCGTGTCGTATTCGGTCCAGCGCTGGCCGGCCACATCCTGGCGCTTGCCCGAGTAGTGCCGCCAAAGGCGCAGCGCGGTGCGCGTGTTCAGCCCGAGCGAACGGTTCCAGTTCAGGCTGAGGATATTGACGTCGCGGGTGATCGTGTAATGGTGGTCGAGGTGTCCGGCCCAGGACCAGGGGTAGTTGATCTGATTGCGATCGATCTCCCCGATGTCCGGGCTGCCCCAGTCGCCGAGGATCGAGAGCGACTTGGTCCAGGAGAGCGAAATCTTGTTGTCGGCGTCCGGCTTCCAGGCCGTCTTCACCGTCCCGCGCCAATTGTTCTCCGCCAGCGGCGCGAAGAAATCCCCGTACGAGAAGCGGCTGCCGAGGAACTCGTCACGCACCGACGAGATCAAGCGGGAATCCCTGGACATGTCGCGCACGCTGGGGAGGTAGCCGTTGGAGAGCTCGGCCGAAAGCGTGGCGAAGAAGGTCACCTCGGGATCGTCGTCGCCGAGCAGGGCGAGGAGCGGGGCGGCCAGCACGTTGGGTCCGCTCAACTCGGCGTTGGCGTAGTGATGCGCCTGGGAGGCGAACAGCATGGCCGTCTCGTATCCCAGCGCGCCGTGCCAGCGGGCGGCGCCCTCGCGCAGCCGCGTCTCGACGACCCCCGACATCGCCTGGCTGTAGCGGGCGTCGAACCCGCCGGTCATCACCTGTACCTCGCTGGCCGAGCGGGCGGTGATCTCGTTGCCCGTCGATTCGCCCGAGAGCAGATCGCGCACCTTGACCCCGTCGACGACGAAGAGGTTTTCCTCGGCGCGTCCACCGCGAAAGTGCAGGCGCCCCCGGTCGCGCACGACCCCGGGCTGCTGCTCGGCGACATTGTCCAGCGTCGGCGTCTGCATGACCATGGTGGAGAGATCGTGCGGCGTCAGGCTGTGCGCGGTGGAGGTCTTGCGCACGTCGATGAGGGGGCGATCGGCGCGGATCTCGATCGCATCCATCGTCGCGACGACCGTCGGCTCCATGATGAAAGCGAGGGTGACCGTCTGGCCGGCGGCCACCGCGGCGGGGTGCTCCTGGTCCGCGTAGCCCATGAAGGAGACGCGCACGGTGTAATCGCCGGGGGGCACATTATCGAGGGCGAAGTGCCCGTCGGGCTGCGTGATGGTTCCGAAGGTCGTGCCGACGAGCACGACGTTGGCCGGAGCGAGCTGGCGGCCGCCGGAGCGATCGGTCACGCGGCCGGCGATGCGGCCGGGTTCGTCACCGGTCGCCGGCTCGTCCTGAGCGGAGGCGATGGGAGAGAGCACGACGAGCACGGCCATGGCGAGCAGCCAGGCAATTCGAGCGCCGCGTGGCCTTGCGGCCGGGGGGCGCTCCGCGCGCGCAGCGCAGCAGCCGGCGCGCGCGCGCAATCCGAGAAGCGGATGGTCCATCCCTTGGCCTTTCCGCAACCTGCTTCGATCGAAGGCTTGTCGCAAAACTACCAACCGGGAAGCGTGCGGGTCAAGCAGAGGAGCATGCGACTAGCTCCCGCGTTCGAAGCGCGAGAAGGCATCCGGCAGCAGGGTTTCCAGGGTGACCAGACGCGGCTCCTCATCCCCCCGTTGAAAGAGCAGGGGGGCGCCGCGGGCCAACTCGTGCCATACCTGCAGGCAGTGGCCGCAGGGATGATCGCCCGCGGCGGACGGCACCCAGAGCGCGATCAGGATCACCGGATCGTCCGTCGCCGCGCGAGCGGCGCACAGGGCGACGTGCTCCGCGCAGATCGACAACCCGGCCGCCGTCGGCAGTCGGACCGCCGTTCCCGGGAAGCGGAGGCCGCTGCGGGTGACCGTCAGGGCGCCTGTCCTTTCGGCGGGGGGAGCGGTGGAGCGTCGGGCGGCGTCGCGGGCCGCGTCCAGCAGCGCGCGCCGCTGCGCGAGGGTCGTCTCATCTTGCCCATGCAGATCGGAGTCCATGTCCTTCCCTCATGCGCCGGGGTGATCTTCGAGCACCTGCCGGACCCCCTCCCGGGTCTCCGGGATCATGAGCGCCGCGCGCAGGCGCGCCGCGCCGGGCAGGCTCTTCAAGTACCCCCGGTAGTGCTTGCGCATCTCGATCACCGCGCGGCCTTCGCCCTTTTCCTCGGCCGCCTCCCGCAGGTGTCCGAGAAGCACCCCGACTCGCTCGGCGAATGCCGGCGGCTCCGGCCGCTCGCCGGTCTCAAGGTAGTGGCGCGTCTGGGCGAAGATCCAGGGATTTCCCAACGCGCCCCTGCCGATCATGACCGCGTCGCAGCCGGTTTCGCGGAACATGCGGGCCGCATCCTCGGGCTCGCGGACGTCGCCGTTGCCGATGACCGGAATGGAGACGCTCTGCTTGACCCGTGCGATCCACGACCAGTCGGCTGCGCCCGCGAAGCCCTGGCTGCGCGTGCGCGCATGGACCGCGATGGCTCGCACGCCCGCCCGCTCGAGCCGCTGCGCGACTTCGATCGCATTGATGCTCGTTGCGTCCCAGCCGAGACGGATCTTGGCGGTGACGGGGCAGTCGAGCGCCGCCACCGTTTCGCGCGCCATCTGCTCGAGAAGCTCCGGAGTGCGCAGCAGGCCCGCGCCGCCGCCCTTGCCGGCGACCTTGCGGGCGGGACAACCGAAGTTCAGGTCCACGCAATCCGCTCCCGCCCGCGCTGCCTGAAGCGCGGCGGCGACGAGCGCGGCGACGCCTCGGCCGATGATCTGCACCGCGACGGGATGTTCCTCGGGCGTGAGGTGCAGCTTGCGTCGGCAGCCGGGGGCGTCGTGGGCGAGGCCTTCGGCCGAGATGAATTCCGTGTAGACGAGATCGGCGCCGAAGCGCCGGGCGAGGCGCCGGAAGGGGGCGTCGGTGATGTCCTCCAAGGGAGCGAGCACGAGCGGCTGCGTTCGATCGAGTCCGGCAATGCCCATGGCTGATCCATCCAAACCTCGCCCTTGCGGGGCGGGCCGCCGCATCCCGGGGGGCGGCTCCCCCCGGCGAGAGGGGCTGACCGATTGCCCGATCGGAGCTTACCACGATTCAGGCGGGCGGCCGAGTATCTCGCAGGCTGGGGGGGCAGGGCGAGCCACCCGGGATCGCGTGCATGCGCATTGACGGCAAGGCGGGGTTTACGAAATCCGCGCGAGCGTCCGGCGAATAGAGACCGGGGTAGCAATCGATTGTGGTGCATCCTGTTGCCGAGGCCCGGCCACGGGGGGTCGAGAGCTCCGGGGCCCGGTCGCATCCGCGGCGGAGATCGGGGCTATACTTCGGGCGCGATCGCTGAGCATAATGCCATCGACCCTCGGGAATCCCCGGCGGGAACGCCGGGACAATCGAGGGGTTGAGTAGAAATCGAAAGCTCTGCTACGCTGATGACCAGCGGGTCGGTGTCGCCGCCTTCAAACCGGCCCGCGTTTCTCACCAGGCGGCGGAGGTATCGGATGTCCGATAGAGTGGGACAGGTCCGAGGCCGCGAGGGACGGAGTGGAGCGGGCGTCAGAGAGAAGGACTCCGCGCGGGAAATCCGCGCGCTGACTTCCCTGCTCACCGATGATGACGAGCGCATCGTCGGAATGGTGTGGGAAAACCTGGTTCGTCTGGGTTCCCGCGCCCTGCCCTTTTTGGCTGAAGCCCGCGAGGATCCCGATCCGCGCCTGCGAATCCGTGCCCGTTATGTCACGCAGCGCATTCACGGCGACCACCTCGAACGCCAATTCCGGCACCTGGCCTTGCGCCGGGGCGCGAACTTCGACCTCGAGGCGGCCATGTGTCTGGTGGCCAGCATCGAGTATCCCGATCTCGACATGGAGGGTGTGGCGGCGCAACTCGACGAACTCGCCGAGGGGCTGCGGCCCCAGTTGCAGTCCACCGATGGAGCGAGCCAGACCGTGTCCCGGCTCTGCCGCTACCTGTTCGAGGAGGTCGGCTTCGAGGGCGACCGCGAGAACTACTACGATCCGGATAATGGCTATCTCAATCAGGTCATCGATCGGCGGCGGGGGATCCCTCTCTCGCTGGCGGCCCTGACGATCCTGGTGGGACGCCGCTTGGGCCTGCCGCTCTACGGCGTCGGCTTGCCCAAGAACTTCCTGGTCAAATACCAGGATGGGACGACCGAGATCTTCTTCGATCCCTACAACGGCGGACGCCAGCTCAGCCGGGAGCAGTGCACGCAGATTCTGACCAGTGAAGGCTACTACGTGCGTGCCTCCTTCGTTTCGGATTACCTGTCGATCGCCTCTGCCCGCGACATGGTCATCCGGCTGCTGCGCCATCTCATCCTGACCTACTCGCGGGCGCGCGACCGGCGCCGCGTCCGCCGCCTGATCCGCTACGTCGACATCCTGCGGATGCAAGGGCCCGCCGCCCGGCGCTGACCGGCGGCGCGCACGCCCAGCGTCGCGCCCATCCCTTGGGCTTTGTTCCCGCGCCCGGGCTGCGGTAAACTGCGCCCCGGTCTGTGGCGGCTCGCCGGGGGCGGGTCCGCGGTCCGCGACGGCTCACCGGGGCGGGCCCTCGAACGGAGCCAGGAGGCGCGCGGCATGAAAACGATCATCGAACCCTTCCGGATCAAGTCGGTGGAACCGATCCGCATGACGACGCGCGCCGAGCGCGAAGGCATCCTGGCCGGCGCCGGTTTCAATCTGTTTCTCGTGCGCGCCGAGGATGTGCTGATCGATCTGCTGACCGACAGCGGCACCTCGAGCATGAGCTCCGAGCAATGGGCCGCCCTCATGCGGGGCGATGAGTCCTATGCCGGCGCGCGATCCTTCTTCCGCTTCGAGGCGGAGGTGCGACATCTATCGGGCTTCAAGTACATCATCCCGACCCATCAGGGGCGCGCCGCCGAGAAGATCCTCTTCAACGTGCTTCACCGCTCCGGGACAATCTACCTGGGCAACACGCATTTCGACACCACGCGCGCCAACATCGAATACCTCGGCGATACCGCGGTCGATCTGCCGATTCCGGAGGGCGTGATCCCCGCGAAGATCCATCCCTTCAAGGGCAACATCGATCTGCACCGGCTCGCCGAGCAGCTGCGCAGCGCCGGGGGGCGGGTGCGCGGCGTGATCATGACCGTGACCAACAATTCGGGGGGCGGGCAGCCGGTGAGCATGGAGAATCTGCGCGAAGCCTCGCGGCTGGCGCACGAGCACGGGGCCTTGCTGATCCTCGATTCCTGCCGCTTTGCGGAAAACGCCTACTTCATCAAGCTGCGCGAGCCGGGCTATGCCGACAAAAGCGTCCTCGAGATCGCGCAGGAGATGTACGGCTATGCCGACGCGACCACGATGAGCGCGAAGAAAGACGGCTTGGCCAACATCGGCGGCTTCCTCGGCTGCCATGACGACGAAATCGCCGCTCAGGCGCGCAATCTGCTGATCCTGACCGAGGGGTTCCCGACATACGGGGGGCTGGCGGGCCGCGATCTCGAAGCCATCGCCCAGGGACTGCGCGAGGTGGTCGAAGAGGATTACCTGCGCTACCGGCTGCGGTCGGTCGAGTATTTCTGCGAGAAGCTGCAGGCCGTGGGTGTGCCGATGATCCTGCCGCCGGGAGGGCACGCGGTCTTCCTGGATGCGGGGGCCTTCCTGCCGCACATTCCTCCCGAGCGCTTCCCCGGCCAGGCGCTGGCCGCCGAGCTCTATCTGGAAGGGGGCATTCGCGGCGTCGAAATCGGCAGCGTCATGTTCGGCAAGGAGGACCCGCGGACCGGCAAGGCGGTCCATCCACCGATGGAGCTGGTCCGCCTGGCGATTCCCCGGCGCGTCTACACGCAGAGCCATGTCGACTACGCCGCGGAGGTGATCACCGGAGTCTTCCACCGGCGCGAAACGCTGCGTGGGTTGAAGATCACCTGGCAGGCGCCCTTCCTGCGCCATTTCACGGCTCGCTTCGAGCCCTGCTGATGCCGTCATGAAAGACGAGGAGCCGGGCCGGCCGCCCGAGGGGCCCGCGACCTTCGAGAAAGACAGCCTGAGGCCGGGATCGGACTGCGCCGCCGCGGTGGCACGGCGCCTGCGAAAGGCCGCGCTTGCCGAAGGGTTCGAGAGCTGCGGTTTCGCCTCCCCGGAGGTGCGTCCCGATCCCGGCCGCCTGCGGGCCTGGCTCGAGCGGGGGGACGCGGCCGGCATGGAGTACATGAAGCGGCACGTGGAGACCCGCCTCGATGTGCAGCGCTTCTTTCCGGGCACCAGCACCGTGGTCTCCCTGGCGATGAATCACTTCCTGCCCGGCGCAATGCCCGGCCCGCCGGCGGAGGACGGCGAGGAGCCGGTGCGGGTGGCGCGGTACGCTTGGGGGGCCGATTACCACGGCATCCTGCACGGCAAGCTTGCGGCGCTGCTGGCCCGGCTGAGCGAATGGGTGCCCGGGGTGCGTGGGCGGGTCGCGGTGGATACGGCCCCGGTTCTGGAACGCCATTGGGCGGAGGCGGCAGGCATCGGGTGGATCGGCAAGAATGGATGCCTGATCGTGCCCCGGCTCGGATCGTGGGTCTTTCTGGGGGAGATCTTCCTCGACGTCCCGCTCGCGACGGATCGTTTGCGGCCCCCTGCGCGCTGCGGAAGCTGCCGCCGCTGCCTCGACGCCTGCCCGTCGGGCGCGCTGCGCGAGCCTTACCGGCTGGATGCCCGCCGCTGCGTCAGCTACTGGACGATCGAGCATCGCGGGCCCTTTCCCGAGGGGGGATCCCCCGCGATCGACCCCTGGATCTTCGGATGCGACGCGTGCCAGGAGGCGTGTCCGTGGAACCGCTTCGCGCGGCCCGCTTCCGGCGACCATTGGAGATGCCTGCTGCCCGAAGGGAACGCGCGGCTGCGTGCCTGGCTGCGATCGACTCCGCAGTCCTTCGCCGCCCGCTTCGGCGGAACCGCTCTCGAGCGGGCGGGGTTCGAGGGGCTCCTTCGCAATGCGGACCGGATCTGCGCGGAGCGAAGCGATCGACGGGTTGACGTCGCCTTTGAATAGCCGCTAGGCTGCTCGATCCGGGCCGCAGATGTGCGCACAACATCCTCGAGCGGACTGGACGATAGGCTTCAGGGAGGGGACCCATGTTGAATCGTGAATCAGTGGAGAAGGTGCTCGAGGAGCGAGTCAAGCCGTCCTTGATGGCTCACGGTGGGGGCGTGGACCTGATCGACGTGAAGGAAAACAAGGTCTATGTCCGTCTGACCGGGGCCTGCCACAGCTGCCCCATGGCCTTGATGACCTTGAAGGCAGGGGTGGAGCGGGCGCTGCGCCAGGAATTCAGCGAGCTGGAAGAGGTGATCAGCGTCTGACCGGCGGCGCGGGCCGATCCGGGTTCCGATCGTGGCATTCGGGATCGTCGAGGTACGGATGCCGGTTTTCTCGAAAGACGGTGAGGCAGGCCCGCCTGCGCCCTCGCACCCGGCGTCGCCGTTGGAGCGGCCGCGGGTTCTGGGCGACGCCTGGGCAGACTGGGATCCCGCCCAAGGGACCGGCGAAGCCCGCCTTCCCGGCGGGCCCGCCCTCTATGTGGGGGTGAACGGCCTTTTCGGATTGCTGCTGGTGGCGGCCTGGTCGGTCATCGTCTGGCTGGCCGCGCCGAGGCTGAGCCAGGCCGGACTGGCGGGCGCCGGGCGCTGGGCACTTTGGGGCGCCGGCGCGCTCGCGATCCTCATCCCTTCCCTCTTCATCGCGGCGTTCGCAGGCGGGCTGCGCCTGGGCGCGGGACCCGCCCGTCTTCTGCAGCGCTGGGCCTTCGCCACCTGGGAGCCCACCGCCGCGCTGGGCGGACTCTGCGGCGCTTCGCGCGACCGCATGGGCCACGCGTTCCTGCACCTCGCGAACCGGCTGGCGCGCGCCGCAGGCCTGCCGCGGCGCGGGAAGGGGCTGCTCGTCCTGGCGCCGCGGTGCCTGCGGGCCGACATCATGCGCGAGCTGCGACGGATCGCCGGGGAGGCGGGGGCACGCCTGGCGGTGGTGGCGGGAGGGGAGGAGGCGCGCGCGGCGATTCTCCGCGATCCGCCGGCCGGAGTCCTGGCCATCGCCTGCGAGCGCGATCTTGTGGCGGGCGTGCGCGAAGTCGCCGGGCGGTATCTCGTTCTCAGTCTTCCCAACCGGCGTCCCGAAGGGCCCTGCCGAAACTCGGAAATCGACCTGGAGGAAGCGAGCCGCATGCTCGCGCACCTCGGGCGCCTCAGCGGGTGAAGGCCCGACCGGCCGGACAATGGGGCTCCAAAGGGCACTCGCCGCAGCGCGGCTTGCGCGCCGCGCAAATCGCGCGGCCATGAGCGATCAGGC
>JAZDGX010000093.1:0-18076 GCA_043806645.1 Candidatus Eiseniibacteriota bacterium
CCGAGGACCTTGCGCCGGCCCGTTCCTCCCGGTCCCACATCGTCCCCGAGAAAAAGCACCGGATTCCAGATCGCGAAGCGCCCCTCGACGGTGAAGCGATGCGCTGCCGGGATGCGGCGGGCGACGGCGAGCAGCAACGCCCAGGTGAGATCCGCGGTGGCTTCGGTCAGAACATCGGGCGTGTTGCTGACGGGAAGGCCGAGCTGGGTAGCGGCGGCGACGTCGATGTTGTTGTAGCCGACCGCGTAGGTGGCGACGCCGCACAGGGTGGGATTGGTCTCCAGCACTTCTCGGTCGATCCGTTCCGAGAGATGGCAGATGAGCGCGTCTGCATTCCCTATGCCCTCGAGCAAGCGGGGGTGGGTGATCGGTGCGTTGCCGTCGCTCTGGCCGACGGTGACTTCGATTCCGTGCCCCTCGAGCAATGCGATGCCCTTGGGAAGGATGGGTCGGGTGATGAAGACGCGATTCGACATGGCCTGCGATTTCCCCGGTGACGGACCAAGCCCGAATCCGGACCCGAATGTTCCGGATCATGGTTTCCAAGTGGGTGAACAGTATCACCGCGAGAGGGTAGGGAGCAGGGGGAAGGCGGGGATGCGCGGCATTCTCCATGCGAGCGGTTGTCGCGGGGTGCCCGCGCGTGAGACAATGGACCGGTGCTGCCGAGGCGGCCCGCCGCGGCGGCCCGGCCAGGCGACCCGAGGGATCCACCGGAGGCTAGGGGGCACAGTGTATTCGATTCAAAAGACGGAAATTACAGAGAATCGTTCAGAAAGAACTTGCGCCTTCCGACGGCTCCCGGCGGGCCCATGGCAGGGCGTTTCCGGATTGGCTTTTCTCATCCTCCTGACCGGTTCTCTGCTTGCACCCGCCAGCGCCGGCGCCGCGGGGAAGGCCCCCGTCGTGGCCGCGGCCGACGAGCCGCTTCGGCCCTGGGATTTCGATCCGGCCCCGGAGGAGGCGGCGCGCAAGATCGCCTTCTACGAGCGACTCACCCGCGCCGCGGTGGAACCGACCGCGAACCAGATCGCCGCGGACGCGCGCTACTACGATCTCGACATCGAAATCGATCCGAACTCCGGGGATGTCGTCGCCGGGACGCTGACGGCGCGGCTGCAGGTCTCCGGCCCGGGGCTGAGTCAAGTCGATCTCGATCTGGCGAGCGGGCTCGTGGTCGCGGGGGTAACGGTGGGTGGGACGACCGCGCCCTACACGCATGCCGCAGATCTGCTCAGCATCACCCTCGACCGTACCTATCTGCAAGGCGAACAGATCGAAGTCGCCGTTGCCTACGCCGGTACCCCCCCGGCTTCGTTCGGCGCCTTCGGTGTCGACACCTACGGCGGGCAGCCGATGATCTGGACCTTGAGCGAGCCCTTCGGCGCGCGCTCCTGGTGGCCCTGCGACGACTGGTCCGACGACAAGGCCGATTCGATGGATCTGCACATCACCGTGCCGACGGGCCTCGTCGTCGCCTCCAACGGCATCCTGCGCGGGGTGGTCGACGATGGCGCGACCGAGACCTACACATGGCACGAGGGCTATCCGATCGCGACCTATCTCGTCTCGCTCGCCATCCACCCCTACACGGTCAGCACCGATTATTACGTCGCGGCCACCGACGACTCGCTCGAGATCCGCTTCTACATGTTTCCGGACCACGCCGCGGAGTATGCGGACGAGAACGCGATGACCCGCGACATGATCGCCTACTTCGCGACGATCTATGGCGAGTATCCCTTCATGGGCGAGAAGTACGGCCACGCCGAGTTCCTCTGGGGCGGCGGCATGGAGCACCAGACCTGCACCAGTCTGGGGGCGTTCTACGAGTCGATCATCGCCCACGAGCTCGCCCACCAATGGTGGGGCGACATGGTCACCTGCGCCGACTTCCACCACATCTGGCTCAACGAGGGGTTCGCGCGCTATGCGGAGGCGCTCTGGTTCGAGGAGCAGTACGGAAACGAGGGGTATTGGGGCCGCATGAATGCGATCCGCTACTACGGCGAAGGGACGATCTACGTCCCGGAGCTCTCCGATGGGGGGCGGAT
Organism: Candidatus Eiseniibacteriota bacterium; assembly: GCA_043806645.1. Lineage (GTDB taxonomy): Bacteria > Eisenbacteria > RBG-16-71-46 > CAIMUX01 > WJJG01 > JAZDGX01. Next base: position 2,055 of record JAZDGX010000093.1, read on the forward strand.
CTTCCACACCGGGCTGACCTACAACAAGGCGGCGTGGGTCGTCCACATGTTGCGCGGCGTCATGGGGGATGAAGTCTTCGGCGACTTCCTGCTCGCATACCGACAGGCGTTCGAATTCGGCGCGGCCACGACCGAAGGGCTGCAGGCGGTCGCGGAGAGCGTCTCGGGAATGGACCTGCAGGATTTCTTCCAGCAGTGGATCTACGGCGAGTTCTACCCGGTCTACGAATTCGTCTGGGAAAACGCCCCGACCCCGGAGGGGGAGCGGCTGCATCTGACGATCGATCAGACCCAGACCAACGCCGGGTCCTTCCATATGCCGATCCAGGTGCGCGTGGAGATGAGCGGGGGGGACATGGCGGAATTCGTCGTCGACAATGCGCTGGCCCACGAAGAGTACTGGCTGGCCCTGTCCGCGCCCGCCGCCGCAGTCGAGATCGACCCCGACGAGTGGATCCTGCGCCGCGTGCTCGAACCGGTGAACGACCCGAGCTTCGCCTCGGGCGTGCTGCTCGTCAACGGCGTGGATTGGGACACCTACGGATCCGAGCTGACCTCCGCCTACGAGGACCGCGCCTTCTGGGGCGATCTGGAGATCGACTTCTGGGACTACTTCACCAAGAGCGGCGCCTACCCCCTCACCCTGCCCGCGCCGCTGGGACACGGGCGCGTTCCCGCCGACGTGCTCGGCGACTACTTGGCCGTGATCTGGGTGGGCAACAACTACGACGGCGATCTCGATGGATGGATGAACAGTTCGATCCAGCCCTATCTCGAGGCGGGGGGCAACGTCCTCTTGATGAGCCGCCAGGGCGATCAGTTCCTGGACGAGTGGATGCGCGACTACTTGGGCATCGCGGTCACCGGCACCGACCTGACTCTCTATGACTGCATTTCCGTGCATCCGCAACTGGGCACGATCGGGCGGATCGGCACGCAGAGCTATTGCATGCACTTCTCCCGCAGCCTGACGCAATCGACGAGCAGCCTGCTGTTCGAGGCGCGCCAGAACTACAATCCCGATGCCGGGATCGGCGTCATCCGCGTTCCGGAGCAGGGTGGCACGCACAACTTCGGCGGAGGCCAGTTCGCCTTCTTGAGCGGTCGCCCCTACCGCTGGCAACATGCGGCGCTCGCCGCCGATGTCGAGACGATCGTGGGCTGGTTCGAAAGCGCCCGCGCGAATGCGCCCGGAGAGCAACAGGATGTCCGTGACGAGCCCCGCTTGTGGTTTGCCAGCCCCACCCGCGGTCGCGCCGCAATCGGCTTCTCGCTTGCCGCGGGAAAGACCGTGCGACTCGGGGTCTACGACAGCCAGGGCAGGCTCGTGAGGGAGATCTGCGAAGGTCTTCAAGGTTCGGGAGAACACCGCCGGGAATGGGACGGCCGCACCGTAAGCGGCGCGCGCGCTCCCAGCGGCATCTACTGGGTGAAACTCCAGCCCGAGGGGATGCCGGCTCTCCGACGCCCGATGCTGCTGCTGCGATAAGGCCAGTTGTCCTCCCACGTCTGCCCGATTGAGTGATGGGGCGCCCGGCACCCATCCCGGAGCGCTCATTGCCCTCTGCACGGGAGCCGGGAGAGTCGCACGGGTCCCGGACAATACGGGCGCAGAGACTCCGAACCGGTTCCACAACGCATTCTACAGCAGACAGATACCCGGTGACTTCAATGCTGCGATGGAACCCCGGATGGCATGCTTATTGCGGGCATCCGCAGGGGACCCGAAGGGCCTGGGCGCCGCGGCCGGATGGCCGGCCCCTGACCCGCCGCTTTCTCGTCCCCGATCTCGCGGGGATGCGCCCGCCGCCCGGCGGGCCACGGGAACTGGGCCACGGAGCGGCCGCTTTCAGAAAGGATGCCCGCCATGAAACGAGCGCTCACGGTCCTCTCGGTCGCGGCTGCCCTGGGTGGCCTCGTGTCGGGTTGCTCGGAGGGGCTGCGTCCATCCGCGGAGTCGATGCCGGGAATCGATGGGTACGGTCCGCTCTTCGTGCCCCTGACGGAAGAGGCGCCCTGCGGAGAGCCGGTGGTTGTGCCGCTTGTGTCCGGGCGGGTCAGAGAAGTTGGAACGGTCGCGGTCGCCAATGGCGCAACACTGCTCCGAGTGACCCTGCAGATGCAGGAGGGATGGCTGCTCCAGAAGTCCCAAGTCGCCGTCGTGACCTCGCCCGCGGATTTTCCCGTCGATCGACATGGCAATCCCAGGCTTGGCAAGTTCCCCTACCGGAGCAAGTACGTCCAGCCGGTCACCACCTACGAGTATCTGATTCCGCTCTCGGACTTCGCGCCCCAGGGGAGTGAGACGCTCTATGTCGCGGTGCACGCCTTGGTGCAGCGTGGCGGGCAGAGATGGTTGAGGCCGGCGGCGCAATCGGCCTGGGCGCTCGAAAGGGTTTCGGGAGATGCGGCCCGGATCGCGAAGCGCTGGGCGCACTACTTCCCGTATGCGCTGCGCTCCTGCGGCGCGCCCCCGGCTTGCAGCCTGACGCTCGTGGGGCCCGAGGATGGGGCAGTGCTCTGCGCCGGGTCCCCCTGCGAGATTCTCTGGGAAAGCGCCGCGGCGTGTGCGGACTTCGTGCGCATCGAGCTGCTGCACGAGGGTGTGGTCTGCGAGACGCTGGCCGAGAGCGCGGTCAATTCGGGCAGCTACGAATGGGATGCCGCTCAACCGTGTGCGGAGGCGCCCTTCGGCTACACCCTGCGCGTGAGCGATCCCGCGAGCGGAGCCGCGTGCGAGAACGGCGAGCCGCTGTGGATCGAGGATTGCGGCACGGGGGAGTAGGGCGCGCCCCCCGGCCGCCGGACTGCCCGGCAGACAATCAGGATGAGCGATTCCCAGCCTTCCGCCGTGCGGGTCGCCAGGGGCGGCGCACGGACGCCAAGGTCCGTCCGTCGCCCCGCGCCGCGGAGTGCGGTGCATGGTGTTCCTCGCTCGCCGACGCGACCGCCTCCTCCCCGTGACCATGGACACGGAGACGGGGGAGCGGTACATTCCATCGTCTGGATGATTCGCTTGCGCGCGTACCCCTGACCCTTCCGGAATCGGTCCGTGTCGCATGGGAGTCGGCGGACTGCGCACGCGTGGGCGCGCGTGGGGCGTCCCGCGATCCGGTGGGTGGTAGTGAGTGATTGGCTCAGGAGGTCCCTCATGAATCCGCGTCGCTTGAACCTCATGTTGGCGTTGCTGGCCGCCGCCAATCTAACGGCCTGCGTCAACCCCTTCCGCAGCGGTTACGAGAGCCGGCTCGAACGGTGGCCCAGCGGAGAGGTCTCCCGGTTGCTCCCCGTGACAGAGCCGCCGCGGCTGGTCACATCGACCAACATGCGCGACGACGCGATTCGGATGATGGAGAGCGGCTACCTGTTGCTCGGCCGCTCCAAGTTCAGCGGACCCCATGTCGAGTCGAAGGAGGCGCTCGATCTGGCCAAGGAGGTGGGCGCCGCGCTAGTCCTTGTCCAGGAGGAGTATCTGGAGACCGTGACCGAGAGCGTGCCGGTGACCGAGTACGTTCCCGCACGCGAGGAAACCTACACCCTGCTCAGTGATGACGGCGGGTACATCACGGGACGCGCGGTGACGCGCCGAATCGAGGGGGAGTTCAAGACGACCTACGTGCCTGAGACCAATGACTATTACGACCACACCGCCACCTACTGGGCCAAGACGAAGCCTCCGATCTTCGGCGTTCTGGTGCGCGAGCTCGACCCAGAGACCAAACAGGCGCTCGGCACGAATCAGGGCGTGGTCATCGTGGCGGTGATCAACGATTCCCCCGCCTTCACGGCCGATATGCTGCGCGGGGACGTCATCACGCGCGTCGCGGGCGAGAAGGTCATGGGGCCCGATCACTTCTTCGATCTGGTCATCGCCAATGCGGGCAACGAGGTCCCGGTCGAGGTGAGTCGCCGCGGGGAACCGAAGGTGTTTTCGATCCCGACTCGGGCGCAGTAGCGGGACGGGGTCCCCAGCCCGGTTCACGCGCCGCGCAACGCGCGCGAGCGACTCAGGCGGGCATCACATCCCACTCTCCACGGTCGAACGCGGCCATCTGCTTCTCGAAATGCGAGACGGCGCAGGCGTGCAGACCCAGCAACTCCTCGCGCGAGGGAGGGTAGGCCAGGCGCTCGATCTCGGCCCGCCAGTCGGCCGGCAGGTCGCGATCGATGTAGCGCAGGCCGAAGTCGAAGCGTTCGGGGCAGTAGCGCATCCGCAGCAGCTCGGTGAGCGGCTTCAGGGTCAGCACCTGATAGGCGTAGGCCGATTCGGCCGGCTGGCCGCGCAGAATGCCGCGGGTGACGAGCGGTTGCAGCAGCGGGAACTGCACGCGCAGATCGGCCAGGCGCTGCTCCATCTTCTTGCGATGCGCCGCGCGATCGAGAGCTACCGGCGCGAGCAGATTGCACCGGTCGAAGAGCACGAGCGGATGCCCGTGGCGTTCGGATTCGAGCAGGCGGTCACGACCGCTCAGCTTCATCACTACCAGATCGAGGAAATGATTCGGATCGGCGTCGCGCAATCGCAGCAGCTCCTGGGAGTGACCGTGCCAGGTCGGCTCCGGGAAGCGATAGCGCAGCTCGATCGGCGAGAGCGCCTCCAGGCCCTCGTGGATCAGGGCGAAGGTCTGCTCCACGCGATCGTCCGGCACGATCACTTGCAGATCCACGTCCGAATAGCGATCCGTCCTGCCGCTGGCATCGCTGCCGCCCAGCCAGGCGGCCAGCACCGTGCTCTCCGGTTCCAGAATCGAGTGCAGCGTTTGGATGATCTCGTGGCGGTCGATCGAGCGATGGCTCATTGCGGCAGCTCCTCTGAACCCCCGTGCCGGCGGGGCGTACCCCGCACGATCGGCGCCCCACCGCCCCGGTGGGGCGCAAAGGCCCCCATGATAGTGGAAAACGCCATCGCCCGGGAGGCGGATTGACTCGTCGGTCGGGAATGGGATAAGAGTCTCTGTGGGGAGGATAGCCGATACCATGACGAGCGGATTCCACTTCAAGTCCGTGCCGGGTGGTGTCCGTCGCCGCGCGGCGACCGGGTGCCTGTGTCTGTTGATGCAGGCCGGCGCATGGACCGCCATGTCGCCCGGGGCCCGCGGCGCGGATCTCCAGGGGACCTTCTCGATCGCCGCGTTTGATTCGACGACGGGCGAATCGGGTGTCGCGGTCCAATCGTGCGTTTTCGGCGTCGGTCCGCGGGTGGCGTGGGTCCAGGCGGGTGTGGGGGCGATCGCGACGCAGGCGATGTCGAATGAGAGCTTCGGTCCCGCGGGCCTGCAGATGCTGGCGGCGGGGCTTTCCGCCGAGGAGACGCTGGCCGCCCTTCTGGCGCACGACGAGCAGCGGCAACGGCGCCAGGTCGGCATCGTCGATGCCGACGGGCGCGTCGCGAATTGGACCGGTGAAGAGTGCATGGCCTGGGCGGGCGATTCCGCGGGAGTTGCCTTCACCTGCCAGGGCAACATCCTGGCCGGCGGCGAGGTCGTCGCCGGAATGGTGCGGGCCTTTCGCGCAGCAGCGGGGGAGGAACTCGCGCGCCGTTTGATCGCCGCCCTCGATGCGGCCCAGGCGGCGGGGGGCGATAGCCGCGGACAGCAGTCGGCGGCCCTGCTGATCGGCCGCCCGCACCCCGACTACCCGGAATACGCCACCCGCTATTGCGACATCCAGGTCGAGGACCACGCGACGCCGATTCTCGAGTTGCGCCGCCTCTATGAGATGTACGAGGCCCAGGGATTGGTGCAGGCGCATACGCGCTTCGCGGCGCTGTATGCGGCGCACGGGGATTCTGCCGGGGCGCGACGGGAGCGGGAGCGGGTCGGCCAGGTCATGGTGCGCGCGCTCGATCGGGAGATCCAGGATGCGGGGATGCTCAACGCCCTGGCCTGGTTCGCGGCGACGCACGATCTGTATCTGCCCCAAGCCCGCGAGGCGGCGCGCCGCGCCGTGGCGCTCGAGCCGCGTGACGCGAACATCCTGGATACCCTGGCCGAGGTCTGTTTCCGCATGGGTGAGGTGGAGGAGGCCATCGCGACCGAGGCGCGCGCGATCGAAATGGCCCCCGGGGACGACTACCTGAAGACGCAGCTGGCGCGGTTTCGCGCGGCCGCGCGGTAGCCTGGCCGCCCGCATACGGCCCGCCCGTCCTAGCGTCCGGCCTCGACCGGGGCCTCGTAGTAGATGATCTCGAGCGGCCGTGCCGGGGCGTCCTCGTCTTCCGGCGCGGCTTGCCGCCGTGCCGCATCTGCGGCATTCTTGACGAGCAGCATCCGACGCCCGTCGAGCAGGAACAGGCGGTCCTGCTGCGGATCTCCCGGCATGGCGATCGCGACGCGGCGCGCGAAGACGCCCTGCGGATCGAAGACGTCATAGGTCTGAAGGATGCCGGCGGGCTGTTCGCGCGTGCCGCGGCTGTTCAGGACCCACAGCTCTCCGTCGGCCATCACCTGCATTCCGATGACGCAGGGATCGTGATCTTCCGGTTCCGCCTCTACCTCGACCCGCTGTCCGTTGATCATCACGAGCAAGCCTTCCCCCACGCGCCCGCGCTCCTCGGCGGTGCGCTTCCAGGGGGCGAACTCACGCGTGATCACCCGCACCGGCGTGCCATCGGGATCATAGACATCAATGGCGTAGCGATCTCTGTCGCGCGCGGCATAGACGCGCCCGTCCGGTCCCAAGGCCCAGCCGCCCCGGGTGACGAAATGCTCCTCGCGCTCGACGAACCTCCCGGCCAGGATGCGGTCGGGCGCGGTTTCGTCGATGAAGCGGACGATCTCGCGGCCGTCCGGGTGGAGGCGCGCGAGATAACGGCGCCGCTCGAAGCTTTGTCCGGCGCGCTTCAATTGCCTGCCGGCGACGACGAGATGATCGCCGCTCGCGCGGACCTCGTCGAAGAAGCTGAATCCGCCGGCCGTCGGATCGTTGCCGCCTGCGTCGATCGAACCGGCGGGGTTGCCGTCGGAATCGAGCAGCACGATTTTGCCGGGCATCGCCTGGCAGATCCCGATCCGGCCATCCTGCAGAAGGACCAGGTCGAGCGGCATGCGAAACTCCCCGGGTCCTTCCCCCTCCCGCCCCAGGGTCCGCAGCAGTTCCCCCTGTGGAGAGAAGACCAGCACCTGGACCAGGCGATTGTCGAGCACGAGAATCTCTCCGCGCTCATTGACCGCCGCGGCCCGCGCGTCCCCGATGAGGATTTCCGAGTCATCGCCTCCGGTGCGCCACCGTTCCGTGACCTCCAACCGGAGCGTTCCCTCGGCGGGTTGATCTTTGTTCTCGACCCGTGCCGTCGCCTCATCCGCTGCCGGCGCCGCCGGTCCGACCGTGGCGAGAATGGCGAGCGCGATGCCCGCCCGGACTCCGCATCCACCGCGCGCCACGTTGCCTTGTGCAAGCATTCCGTTCCTCCTGACCGTTTCCGAAACCATTCGTCGCCCGCGCGTGGAGATCGGCATCCGTCATCGCGCCGGCGGAATCCCGCGGCGGGCGTGCCGAATCCCACGGCCTGCAGCTTGCACGGGGGGCGTGCCGGATCCCACGGCCGGCAACTCCCACGGCCCGGCAACGCTGCCCATCTGTTGACGGACCGGGGGCTGCCGGCGTTCATCGCTTTGCCGCGAGGTCCCCGGGCTGAACGCGACAGGGGTGGAGAACGACGGGGCCGGAGGACAACGGGGCCGGAGGACGATGGGGCTGGAGGATTCCCTGGCGGGATCCCTCCGGCCCCGTCGCGGCCGCAGGACTGAAGCGCCCGGCCCTTGACCGGGCCGCGCCCTATCGCATGAAAACGATGCGCTGCTGTGAGCGATGCCGCCCCACCTCGAAGGTGGCGAAGTACAATCCCGAGGCGGACTCTCCCGGATCCCAGAGGGTCTCGAGCGCTTCCCGGCCGCCGCTTTCCACGAGGCCTTCATCGCGTACCGTCGCGACACGCCGCCCGTTCACATCGTGAATCGCCAGCGTCAACCGCTCGCCCGCCGTGCCGTCGGCGGGCAGATGCAGGCGCATCGCCACCGGGCCGCGGAAGGGATTCGCCCCGGCGAGTTCCAAACCGCGCCACGGCCGGGTCGCGCCATTCTCGTCGCCGATCGCGGACAGCTCGTCGATCTGCAGGTCACACGGCGGGCCCCAGACGGCGCCCTCGCCCTCGACATCGACCGTCTGGACCAGGAAGGAGAAGCTCCCCAGGGGATGATCGACGAAGGCGTATTCGTCACTCGCGATGTCGGTCGCGACCAGCGCTTCCGTGGCGAACAGATCGGAAGGCTCGATGTCGTCGATGTACCAACCCTCTTCGAACACGGCCTGGTCGGTGTTGAAACGAAAACGCACCCAGACGACCTCTCCGACGTAGGCCGACAGGTCGAAGGTCGCCTGGATCCATCCGCCGGAACTGCCGGTGACGCCATTGCCGAGGTTACGGTCCTCGAGGTCCTCATTGGTCGTGATGCTGCCGGGCAGCGAGGCGAAGGTGCGGGCGTCGGTCGCGATCTCGACATAACCGAAATCCCACTGCTCCTCGATGTCGTAGCGGGTCCAGAAGCGCAGTTGTTCCCCGGCCTGGACGCGGTGGCCGCGCAGAGATGTCAGCGTGCGGTTGGCCTTGTTGGCCGCGCCGCTGAAGAAGCTGTGGGTCGCCGAATGGTACCGGTTCGTGACGAGCGTCCAGCCGACCGCACTCCAGCGGGCGGCGTTCGTCCCTTCGAGATTGTCGGCGCCCACGGTGTGTCCCGTGCCCTCGCGCAGGTTCCAGGTGACGGCCGGATTGTCGGGGTCCGGCTGCGGCACGCTCCAGGTGAGCGTGAAGTCGTCGTCGACCTCCGCGAGGGGATCGTCCACCTCCGCCACGCCCGGGGGCAGGATGCGATAGGGATTGTCCGCCAGCTCGATCATGCGCAGGTTGCCTTCGCGATTCTCTGCGACCAGCGGGGCGATGCGCGATTCGGGCGGCCAGAAGTAATCGCTGTACGTGCCGACCTCGGTGACGAAGGCGAAGATGCGCGGCTTCGAGACGACGTCGCCGTACATCCAGTCGACGGCGTCGCCGTTGACCGGGTAGAGCAGCTCCCAGCCGGTTCCGGGCGAGTAGCTGCCGGAGCGCGCGATCGCCAGCGCGAGCATCATGTCGTAGTCGGGGCAGTGGAGCACGTCGTAGCCGTAGGGCACGAGGTTGAGGTTCGAGTAGGAGTGATAGTTCACGGCCGCGCGGAAGTTGCGCCCGACCACGAAGTCGCGGATCGCGTCGGTCTCGGGCTCGCTGAAGGCCGCGGTGCCACGATAGGTTTCAGACGAAGGGTAGGGGCTCGAGCCCGCATCGTCGTAGCCCCACTGATAGCCGAAGTTTCGATTCAGATCGATGCCGTAGTTGCCGCCGGTGTTGCGGCGGTTCTTGCGCCACATCCCGCCCCCGGAGGGGTCGGTCGTGTGGTTGTACTCGACGCCGTCGGGATTGACGACCGGCTCGATCCAGATCTCGCGCGTGTCCACCATGGCGGTCGCGCGCGGATCGCTCCCGTAGCCGGCCAGGAGATACTGCGCGAGATCATAGAGAATCTCGAATCCGATCACCTCGCGCGCGTGGATGTAGGCGTTGAAGAAGATCTCGGGCTCATCCTCGTCGAGGCCGGGGTTGTCGGAGATCTTGTAGACCCACAACTCGCGTCCTTCGATCGACTGTCCGATGCTCTGGCGCGGGGACATGAGACTCGGATAGGCGGCCGCCAGGGCATCCATCGCCGCGATGGCCTCGGGGTAGGTATGGTAGGCGCCGAAATCCGCGTCGCGCGTCTCGCCCAGGCGCAGCGCGAGATGCTTCTCGAGATCATCGATGACCACGGTCGTGAAGAATCCAAGGGCGCGGATCTCTTCCGCACGCGAGGGCTCTGCCGCGAAACGAGCCGCCAGACCCTCGACCGAAAGCCCCTCGACCCGGGTTTCGGGAACCAGTTCGAGCAGGCGGTGGAAATCGGCCTTGTCGGAGAAAGAGACCTCGAGAAGCTGCGTCGCCCGCGACGAAACCGGCAGCAACATGGCAATCCCCAGGAGAACCGCCGTCCACGCAGCGATCGCTCCGACCCCAAGCCGCCGCTTCGACTGTGGATGAAGTCTCACCCTCAACCTCCTTGAATGAAATAAGTTATCCGGACCCCTGGCTGGAAAGCGCAAAGCGCCGGCCGCTCACTCCGCCTCCGGGCGTTGGTGGCAAACGTACACCTCTATCATATCATCAGAACCCCGCGGCGGCAAAGGTGATCCCGGGGATCCAGGGGAGAACATCGCGGAGCGTTCCAAGGCTGAGGTCCCGAACGGTCCCGGCCATATCTCCTTGTTCGGGGTCGCGCCGGCCTGTACTGATCTTCCCCATGAAAACGGCCTCACCCATCCGTGCGGGGCTCGCGGGTACGATCTGCGTCGGGGTCTGCCTGCTCGCCGCCTGGCGGGGGCAGGCCATCCAATCCTCCGGCGCCTGGTACAGCATCGTGCCGCCGCTTCTGTCGGTGTCCCTGGCCCTGCTCACGCGGCGGTTGATGTTCAGCCTGAGCCTCGGCGTGCTCGCCGGTGGCCTGCTCTCCACCGCCGTGGCGGCTCCACATTCGCCGGCGGCCTGGGCGCGCGGTCTCCTGGCCGGCCCGGGGTTCGCGCTCACGGTGCTCCGCGAGCCGACCAACCTGCAGATTCTCGCCTTCGTCGCGCTCGTCCTGATGATGATCGCGGTGTTGATCGTCGCCGGGGGGTTGCAGGGCATCGTCGACTGGCTCGCCCGCTTCGCCCGCGGTCCCCGCTCGACGCAGTTGCTCACCGCACTCATGGGGCTCGTCGTCTTCATCGACGACTACGCCAACACGATGATCGTTGGCTCGTCCATGCGTCCGATGGCCGACCGCCATCGAGTGAGCCGGGAGAAGCTCGCCTTCCTCGTCGATGCGACCAGCGCCCCGGTCACGGGGATCGCCGTGGTCAGCACCTGGATCGGATACGAGGCCGGGCTCTTCGGCGAGATCAGCGCTTCGCTCGGCTTCGGCAAGAGCGGCTACGGCGTCTTCTTCGATGCCCTCGCCTTTCGTTTCTACTGCTTTCTGATGATCGCCTTCGTGCTGCTGAACACACTGACGGGACGCGATTACGGCCCGATGCTCCGGGCCGAGCGGCGCGCCCGCACGACCGGACAGCTCTCCGCACCGGATGCGCGCCCGATGACTTCGCGCGCCTTTGCTTCCGCCCAGCCGGCCGCCGGCGCGCGAGTGCGGGCGCTGACGGCCATCGTGCCGCTGGCGGGGCTCTTTGCCTTTCTGATCGCCGCCCTGTGGATCGATGGAGGCGGCGCGGAACTGCTGCGAACGGGAGCGCGACATCTGCTGAGTCCGAGCGCGTGGCGCGAGGTGATCGGCTCCGCGGAGCACAACATCCTCATTCTGGCCCTGGCCGGCGCGCTGGGCGTGCTCCTGGCGATCGTTTGCGCAGTGGCGATCGGCCGGCTGGGGGCACGCCCCCTCGGCCGCACGCTCCTGGCCGGACTGCGGGGCAGCCTGCTTCCAATGGCCATCCTCACGCTGGCCTGGTCGCTGAAGACCGCCTGCGACACGCTGGGCACGGGCGCCTTTCTCGTGGATGCCGTGGGCGGGCTGCTTTCGCCGGTCTGGTTTCCGGTGCTCATCTTTCTGCTGGCGTGTCTGATTTCCTTCGCCACGGGGACCAGCTGGGGGACGATGGCGATTCTGATTCCGACGGCCGGGCCGCTCGCCTTTGAACTCGACGGCGGCCGCTACGGTCTGACGACGATGATGTCGCTCGGCGCGGTGCTAGACGGGGCGATCTTCGGCGATCATTGCTCGCCGATCTCGGACACGACGATCATGAGTTCGATCTCGAGCGCCTGCGACCACGTGCACCATGTGACGACCCAGTTGCCCTACAGCGTGACCGTGGCCGCCTTCGCCGCGGGGGCGGGATACCTTCCTGCCGCAATGGGTCTGCCCTCCGGCCTCTGCCTGCTCCTCGGCACCGCGGGAATGGCCGGGCTGTTCCTGCTGCTCCGGCAGCGGCAGGGTTTATCGCCCGCCTCGGGAGCAAGATCCGAGGTCCGAGCGTAGTACGACACCGGCCCCGCGACCGGCGGCAACGACTGTGGTGGGCCGGCGACGACAGAGTCGCGTGACGGGAGGGTGAAGGAATGAGACCGATGCACGCGGAATGGACGAACCGGATGGTGGGGCGGATCGCGGTCGGGATCCTGCTTCCGGCCGCGTCGCTCGGGGCCTGCTCCGGCGACCGGCCTGCCGACCACGGAACGCAAGGCGCGCCAGGCGCGCAATCCGAGGCGGCCGCCGTGGTCCAGACCATCGCCAGCGCCCAGGAATTCGAGCAGGTCATCGCCTCGAGTGGGGACCGTCTGCTCATGTTCGATCTCTATGCGGACTGGTGCGGCCCCTGTCGCATGCTCTCGCCGATTCTCGAAGAACTCGCGCGCGATCACGCCGGCCGGGTCACGGTGTATAAGATCAATGTCGACCAGCATCGCGACCTGGCCGCGGCGCTTCAGGTGACCGGCATTCCTCTGGTGGTCTTCATGAAGGACCGGGCCCGTGTCGCCGCATTGACCGGGCTGCAGCCGAAGGAGGCCTACGTGCGGGCCATCGAACGATTCGCCTCGCCGGATGGGACGCCCGAGCGGGACACGCCCGATGGCGCGATCGTCGGCGGGCGCCGGGTGATCCGGCTGGCATCGCAGACGGCTCCGGAGAAGCTGTTCGTCTACCGCGGGGAGACGGTCGCGCTGATTCTCGAGCCGACGGGATATCCGTACACCATCCACATTCCCGCCCTGAACGTATCGGGCAGGGGCACGGCGGGCGCGGCGCTCGAGCTGAGCTTCAAGATCGAGGAAGTCGGCGTCTATCCGCTCTTCTGCAACGGGCGCTGCCCGACGGGCGATGGGGAGCAGATGGGTGTGATCGTGGCGATGTCCTTCGCGGGCGAAGGGACGGCCCGCTTCACGGAGATGACGGCGCGCGAGGCGCACCGACTGATCGCCTCGGAGCAGCCCTTGGTTCTCGACGTGCGCACGCCCAATGAATACCTGGCCGGACACCTGCCGGGCGCGCTGCTGATCCCGCTCGATCAACTCGATGACCGGATCAGCGAGATCGCCGCTCGGCGCGACCAGGGGATCCTGCTCTACTGCCGGTCGGGCAACCGTAGCACAGTGGCGGCTGAAATCCTGATCAAGCACGGGTTTACCGACCTCAATCATCTGCGGGGGGGAATCCGCGAGTGGGCCGGGGAGGATTTGCCGGTCACACCGGCGGGTGAATTCTCCTAGAATCGGCCCGCGGGCGTCCGGCCGGAGCCCGGGCGGGCATTCCGGATCGCGAGACAGCCCGGGTCTTCCATACAACAGCCCGGGTCTTCCATACAAAGGAGGTCGTTCTGAACCGCTGGCTGCGCAGAGCCTTGGTTATTGCGGCTGTCGTTCTCGTGATCGTGCTGCTGCGTTTCGCCGTCTTTCGTCCCGCTGCGGTCCCGGTGACCGTGGTTCGTGTCGAGCGGGGGCGCGTGGAGGACACCGTCGTCAACTCCAGAGCGGGGACGGTCGAGTCGCGCTTGCGGTCGCGGATGAGTCCCGGCATCAGCGGTCTGGTGACGGCGATTCCGGCTGAGAAAGGTCAGCGTGTTGCGCAAGGCACGGTGCTCCTGCGTCTCGATTCCGGCGAACTCGGCCCGCAGGTGACGCTCGCCGAGCGCACCCTGTCGGCCGCGCGCGCGAGCGCGGATGAAGCCTGTCTGACCGCCGATCAAGCCGAACGCGATGTGGAGCGGGCGCGGGCGCTGAACCAGGAAGGGCTGATCTCGCAAAAGGCCCTCGAAGATGCGCAGACGCTCGTCGAGCGCGCGCGCGCCGCCTGCACGGCCGCGCGCGAGCGAATCCGGCAGGCGGAGGCCTCGCTGAACTCCACCCGCGCCACGCTCGACAAGACGGTCATGACCGCGCCCTTCGCGGGCATCGTGCTCGACATCACCACCGAAGTGGGCGAGTGGATCAGCCCCTCGCCGCCGGGGGTCTACATCCCGCCGGTCATCGATCTCATCGACCCCGACTCGCTCTACGTGAGCGCGCCGATCGATGAGGCCGACGTGGCGCGCGTGCGGGCGGGTCTGCCGGTGCGCATCACCCTCGACGCTTTTCGCGGGCTGTCCTTTCCCGGCACGCTGACGCATGTCTCCTCCTTCGTCGAAACGCGCCAGGAGCAGAATCGGACGCTGACCGTCGAGGCGGACTTCGCCGAGCAGAAGCTGCCCGCCAATCTGCTTCCGGGTCTCTCGGCCGACATGGAGATCATCCTGGCGGCGCGCGAGGATGTGCTGCGGATTCCGACGTACGCAATTCTCGAGGGCGGTCAGGTGCTGGTCGTGGAGCGGAACCGCCTGTGCAGCGTCGCGATCTCGACGGGGCTGCAGAACTGGGTCTTTGCCGAGGTCGACTCGGGCCTCCAGCCGGGCGCGTTGATCGTCGTCTCCCTCGATCGTCCGGAAGTCAAGGCGGGGGCCCGCGTCAAGGTGGAGGCGGAGGTCGAGCCGTGATCGCGCCGCGCGGATCGCCGCGAGAGGTCCTACCGTGATCGCGCCGCGCGGACCGCAGCGAGAGGTCGAACCGTGATCGAGCTGATCGGCGTGTCGCGCGTCTTCCAGGTCGGTGGGCGTCCCGTGCACGCCTTGCGCGATGTCGACCTCACGTTCGGTCCGGGCGAATACGCCGCCATCATGGGTCCCTCCGGGTCGGGCAAGTCGACGCTGCTCAACATCCTCGGATGCCTGGACCATCCCACGCGCGGTTCGTACCGCCTGGAAGGCGAGGAAACCGCGCGGCTCTCGGAGAACGAGCTCTCGCGCGTGCGGCGCTACAAGATCGGTTTCGTCTTCCAGACCTTTCATCTGATTCCGCGTTTGACGGCGGCGGAGAATGTCGAGTTGCCCATGGTCTTCGCCGGGGTCGACGCGGCGGAGCGCGCGCGGCGGACGGCGGAGGCGCTGGCCGCCGTCGGGCTGCGCGAGCGCGCCGAGCATCGCCCGGACCAGCTCTCGGGCGGCGAGCGGCAGCGGGTCGCGATCGCCCGCGCCGTGGTGATGCGGCCGGGCGTGCTGCTGGCCGACGAGCCGACCGGCAATCTCGACTCGGTTTCGGGCGGCGAGATCGTGGCGCTGATCGAACAGATGAACGCACAGGGACTGACGGTGCTCCTGGTCACCCATGATCCCGCGATCGGCGCCCGCGCGCGCCGCCGCGTGCGGCTGGCCGACGGGGCGGTGGTCTCCGACGATGCGCGCGCAAGCGGTGGATGATCCTCCGGGGTCGCGAACGGCCGGCGGGCGGGCGGGAAGAGGCGCAGGATGAGGACGCTGGATCTGGTGCGCTTCTCGGCCGGCGGGCTGCGCGGGCATCGCCTGCGCACGATCCTGTCGCTGCTGGGCGTCGCCATCGGAGTCGCCTCGGTCATCATGCTTACCAGCCTAGGCGAAGGGGCCCGCCTCTATGTGACGGGGGAGTTCGCGACCCTCGGCTCGAGTCTGCTGATCGTGGTGCCGGGAAAGACCGAGACGCACGGGGGCGCACCCATCGTCAGCACCGCCCCGCACGATCTGACCCTCGAGGACATGGACGCCCTGGTACGGCGCGTGCCGCAGATCCGTCGCGTGACCGCGGCCGTCCTCGGCAGCGGACCGGCCCAGGTCGAGGAACGCAGTCGCCAGGTCACCGTGATCGGGACGACCCATGAGATGCTCGAGGTGCGTCACCTCAATGTCCGCATCGGACGCTTCCTGCCGCCCGGGGTGCGCGACGCGCCGGTCTGCGTGATCGGGGCGCACGTGCAGCGCGAGCTTTTCGGCGGCCGCAATCCCCTGGGGCGCATGCTGCGCATCGGCGACTGGCGCTTCCGGGTGATCGGCGTGCTGGCGCCCCGCGGGACCTCCATCGGACTCAATGTCGACGAAGTGGTTGCGGTGCCGGTCGAGACGGCGATGCG
>JAZDGX010000094.1:0-19349 GCA_043806645.1 Candidatus Eiseniibacteriota bacterium
CGCGATCCCCCGCCGCGGCCGCCGCGGCGAGAAGCTTCGGGTCGACCGCGTCGCGATTGCCCGCCGCGAGGTCGTGGCCCACGACACCGGACCTCCATTCCGACCGGCTGAAGTACGCGTCGACCAATGCGCGCCGCCCGACAAAGACCTCGACGCAGCCTCGGCTTCCGCAGGGGCAGGGCGGCCCCTCCCAGGAGACGGACATGTGCCCCACCTCTCCTCCGAAGCCGTGAAGGCCCTCGGCCAGGCGCCCGTCGACGACGATGGCACCCCCGACCCCGGTCCCCAGCGTCAAGGCGACGACGGGAGAGAAACCACCTCCCGCACCCACGCGCGCCTCGGCCAGGGCGAATGCATTGGCATCATTGAGAACGAACACCGGGCTGCCGAGTTCCTGCGCGAGCAGCGGCCCCAGCGGCGCTTCCCGCCACAGGGGGAGATTCGGAGAGACGTGCACGATTCCCGACCGGCTGCTGACGAGGCCCGCGCATCCGACGCCGACGGCCAGGGGAGTGTCCCCATCGCAGAAGTCCAGGAGAGCGCGGGCGATGAGACGGATGGCGTCGTCCTGGGGACGATCGATGGGCGTGGGAAAGGTGAAGAAGGCCGTGACCTCTCCCGAAGGCCGAACCCAGCCTGCCTTGATCGCGGTTCCCCCGATGTCCAATCCCAGGGCGGCCGACCGACCGCAATCTCCCAGCATGCGCTTCTCCTCGCCTCTCAGGAACGGCTCGCCCCGGCTCACGCCTCCCCGCGAGGGGATCGCGGCGGATGGATCCGTCTCACGGACCGCACGCCCAGCATGCGCATGGCCGCCTCGACGGTCAGGAAAGACCCGGTCACGACGACCGGCGCCCCCTGCCGGCGGGCCGCTTGCCACGCGGCAGCCATCGAGTCCGCGATCCGTGGGCGGAAACCGGCCCCCGCGGCCGCCCGTGCGATCGCGTCCATCCTGCCGGCCCGCGGCGAATCGAGCGGGACAAGGTGCAGGCGGCCGGAGAGGGCGCGCAGTTGCCTGAAGAAACGGAGATGATCCTTGTCCCCCAGCATTCCGACGATGAGCACGGGCCGTGGCGCCTCGGGAAGCCACCGGCTCCAGGTCCGCGCCAGCGTCGCGCCCCCTTGCGGATTGTGGGCCACGTCGAAAACGGTGAGCGGGAGCCCTGGGCGCTGCAGGAGCTGAAAGCGTCCCGGCCAACCTCCCGCGGCCAGTCCTCTCTTCCTGACCTGCCAGGGAATGGAGAACCCCCGTTGCGCCAGCAGCACCGCCGCCTCCTCGGCGAGGAGCCCGTTACCGACTTGATGCAGACCGCGCAGACGGATATGGCGGCTTCCGTCGTCGCATGATGCATCCTCCGGCTCCGGCGCTCCCGCTGGGTCCATGGCTGCCGGCCCGGTCACGATGCGCCGGTAGCGGCTCCCATCGGAGGCGGCAACGATCTGCTCGGCGCGCACGCGCCGTTCGCATCGCCACAGCGGGGCCCCCAACTCGGCGGTCCGTTCCTCGAACACCCGCCGTACCCCGGGAGCGCAGGGACCGATCAGCAGCGCAACGCCCTTCTTGATGATCCCCGCCTTCTCGCCGGCGATCCCGACCCGCGAGCGGCCGAGCGCCTGGGTATGGTCAAGGTCGATCCCGGTCACGATCGTCAGAGCCGGCTCGACGACATTCGTCGCATCCAGCCGCCCCCCCATGCCGACCTCGATCACGGCCACCTCGACGGCGCGCCGCGCGAAGATCTCGAAGGCAAGCAATGTCGAGGCCTCGAAGAAGGAAAGGTGCAGACCCTCGATCAGCGGGCGCAGCCGCAAGGTCTCCTCGGCGATCTCCTCGCGCCCGGCCAGTTCTCCGTCGATCCGGATGCGCTCGCGGAAGTCGAGCAGGTGGGGCGAGGTGAACAGCCCCGTGCGGCATCCGGCCGCGCCGAGGATCGCATCGAGTAGCGCGCAGGTCGAGCCCTTGCCGTTGGTGCCCGCAACATGAATGCAGGCATAGCGGCGTTGCGGGTGGTTGCGCGCCTCGATCGCGGCGCGGATGCGCTCCAACCCCAGCTTGACCGCGCCGCGCTCGAGACCGTAGAGAAACCGGACCGCCTCAGCGTAGTTCATGCGCGGCCGAAGCTCCCTCGTTCACCGGGGCATCCGGTGCGCCCGGAAGTGCGCGCCTGCGCGCCGCCGCACGACTGTCGATGAAATGACGCAGCAGGATCCCGAGCACCTTGCGCATCTCGTGACGCGCGACGATCAGGTCGACGAACCCGTGCTCGAGCATGAACTCCGCTCTCTGAAATCCGGCCGGCAGCTCCTGGCCGATCGTCTCGCGGATCACCCGGGGGCCGGCGAAACCGATCAGCGCGCGCGGCTCGGCCACGATCACGTCTCCCAGCATCGCATAGCTCGCGCTCACTCCCCCGGTCGTCGGATCGGAAAGGATGGAGATGTAGGGCAGGCCCGCCTCCCGCAGCCGCGCGAGCTCCGCGCACGTCTTGGCCATCTGCATCAGCGACAGGATCCCCTCCTGCATCCGGGCGCCGCCCGAGCTGGAGACGATCACCAGCGGCATCGGCCCTTCGCGGGCGCTGCGCGTCAGGCGCGCGATGCGCTCGCCGACCACCGATCCCATGCTGCCGCCGAAGAACCGGAAGTCCATCACGGCGAGGGCGACGGGCATCGTCTCGATGCGCGCGTGCCCTGTGATGACCGCTTCCCGGCCCGGATCGTCCGCCAGGGCCTGCGCCAGCTTCTCGCCATACCGGCCGCGGTTGTCCCGGAAGCGCAAGGGATCCGCGGGCCGGATCTCGCGGAAGAGCTCGGCAAAACTCCCCTCATCGGCGAGAATCTGGATGTACTGCGCCGCCGCCATGCGGAAGTGCCCGCCGCAGCGGGTGCAGATCCAGAGATTTCTCTCCAGCTCCTTGCGGTAGAGGATCTCGCCGCAGCCGGAGCACTTCACCCAGACGCCGTCGGGCGTCTCCCGGCGCTGGGCGATGCTGGGCGGCGAGACGGTCTTCTTGCGCAGCCAGGACACGAAAACCTCCTTCCGTCACTCATCATGGCGCGCCTCGGCGCCGAGGTCCAGCCGCATGACCAGCGCGTCCTCCCCCGTATCGGCGTAGTAATGGCGCCGCCGCCCCACGGGCCGGAAGCCATAGGCGTCGTACAGGGAGCGCGCCGCCGCATTCGACGGCCGCACCTCGAGGTGGACGCTCACGCAGCCGCGCCGCCCGGCCTCCTCGAGTACCGCGCTCAGCAACTGGCTTCCCAAGCCCCTCCGGCGCTCTCCCGGCGCAACGGCCAGATTCGCGACCTGCGCCTCATCCGCCACGAACCAGGCGATGACATACCCGCCGAGATCGGCGGCGGAGACGGCGACCAGGGGCCAGCGCACCCGCGGGGCCCCACGGATCTCCGCGATGAAGCTCTCCCGCCGCCAGGGGTCGCTGAAGCAGATGCGCTCCAGGTCGAGGACCTGCTCGAGGTCCCCCTCCTGCATCAGGCGCAGCTCCCAGGGTTGTCTTGCCGCAACCGCCACGTCCCGCCCCCCCTCAGCCCGCAGCCGACGTCCTTACCGAAGGCGCCCGGGCCTCGGCGCCGCGCAGGTACGCGGGGGACAGATCGTCCAGCCCCTGTCCCTGCACGAGTCGCCCGCCCTCCGCCCGCGCGGCCAGCAGCGCGGCGGCGCCGGGCGCCGCTGCCGTGGCCGCGCCCGTGAGGATCAGGATCCTCCCCGTGAACGCCGGCTCCGCCTCCAACTCTCTCAGGAGCCCGGCCCCGTCCCCCGCACACACCAACGGCAGTCTCCCCAGCGCCTCGGCGGCCCTCACAGCCTCGCCCACCCAGGCAGGTCCCTGGTCGACCGGACGCGAGGCCTCGGCCAGCAAGGACCGATAGCCCTGCGCATCCCACAGGCCGGCTCCGCAGAAGACCTCCCCGCGCCGCGGGGAGACGAGGATCAGCACCGGATGCCCCGGCGCCCCCACCGCATGGACTCGCGCCTCGATGCCCGAGATCCCGACTACCGGAATGCCAAGCCCCATCGCGAGCCCTTTGGCCGTCGCCAGGCCGACCCGCACCCCGGTAAAGGAACCGGGCCCCAGAACCACGCCGATTCTCTCGATCGCCCCGATGCCCAGTCCGAGATCCCCGAGCAGTCTCTCGATCTGCGGCAGAATCCGTTCGCTCGTCGCGGCGCGCGTGTCGCCCCGCGCCTCGGCCAACAGACGCTCCCCCCGGGCCAGCGCCACGCCGCCGAGAATGTCGGATGTGTCGATGCCGAGCGCGATCACTTCACCTCCCCATTGCCGATGTGCAGCCGCAACTGCGCCAGTCGCTCCCCGGGTGCATGCACTTCCAGCCGGCGCCGGGTGTCGCCTTCATGAACGATGTGCACGTGGATCGCGCGCGCGGGCAGATCCAGCCCGAGATGCTCGGCCCATTCGATGAAGCTCACCCCCTCGCCGTCCAGCAGCTCCCGCCATTCCTCCGTTTCCGCTTCGCGTCGCTCGCGCGACCAGCGGTAGAGATCCAGGTGATGGATCGCCATCCTTCCGCGATAGATGTTCAGCAACGTGTAGCTCGGCGAGCGGACGCGGCCGGAATAGCCGAGCGCGCGGCACGCCCCCTCCACGAAGCGGGTCTTGCCGGCGCCGAGCTCGCCCGTCAAGGCGACGACATCCCCCGGTCCCAGGGCTTCAGCCAGGCGCCCGGCGATGGCCAGGGTGTCGGGCTCACCCGCGCTGCGCAATACCAGCGGAACGCTCATAGCCTCCTCGCGGGGCGCGCACCGCGCGTCTAGACCGGATGCAGCGTCGCCAGGGGCACGACCATCTCTTCCAGGGATATGCCGCCGTGCTGCAGGCTGCCGCGCAGGATGCGTTCGTAGGAATGCTGGTGGGTCGGGTAGACGAGAAAGAAATCCTCGCGGGCGAAGAGATAGGTTTTCAGCGGACCGCCCGAGGGCAGGCCGAAGGCGAGGGGATCGTCGACCAACAGGGTCTGCTCCGGGTCCGCGCGCAGCGCCTTGCCGACTTTGAAGCGCACGCCGGAGGAGGCATGGCGATCGGCGCGCACCTGCGCGGGCCGCCGCACCTGGATGTTGCCATGATCGGTCGTCACGACGATCACGCGCTCCTGCCGGCCCATCTCGCGGATCGCCTCGCGCACGATCGAGCGTTCGAACCAGGTGCGCAGGTGGGCGCGCAGCGCGCCGGTGTCCTGGGCGAATTCCGCCAGGATCGCGTCGCGTCCCCGCCCGTGGGTGAAGGTATCCACGAAGGTGAAGACGAGGGCGACCAGATCGCTCGTCTGGAAGCTGCCCGCCCGCCGGGAGAACTCCTCGGCGTCGTGGCGGCTGACGATTTTGGCGTATTGGATGCGTTGTTCCTCGACGCCGTGACGTGCGAGCAACCGGGCCAGCAGCTCGCGCTCGAAGCGGTTCTTCCCCGTCTCGTCGCTCTGGGCCTCCTGCCAGAAGTCGGGATGCCGGCGCGCGAGTTCCCGCGGGTAGTGCCCGCTGAAGATCGCGTTGCGGGCATAGGGCGTGGAGGTCGGCAGGATCGCACAGGCCGCTTCCGTGACGACCCGGAAGTCCGGAGCCAGGAGCGGCTCGAAGAGCAGCCACTGATCCATGCGCAGGCAATCGATCACGATCAACGCCGCGCGGCGCCCCTCGGCCAGCAACGGGACGATCTTCTGCGGGACGATGTCGGGCGAGAGCAGGGGCCGCCCCGCGCCGCCGGCCACCCATTCGCGATACCGCGCCGCGACGTAGCGGCCGAAATGGCGGTTGAGATCCTCGAGCTGCGCCTGATGGGCCTCGCGCAGCCCCGCCTCCTCGATGGCGTCGAGCTCCAGATCCCAGCGCACCGAGCGCAGGTAGGCCTCGCTCCAACCCGCCCAGTCGAAGTGGTCCAGCGGGGCGCTGCGCTCGCGCCCCAAGGCGCGGACGTATTCGCGCACCGCCGTGCCGCGCTCGAGGCTGCGGGATTCGAAGATCTTCTTGCAGGCGAGGAAGATCTGGCTCGGATTGACCGGCTTGATCAGGTAGTCGCTGATCTTCCGTCCGAGCGCCTCGTTCATCAGATGCTCTTCCTCGCTCTTGGTGATCATCACCACCGAGAGGTTCGGGCTGCGCTGCTTCAGCGCCTCCAGAACCGCCAAGCCACCCATGCCCGGCATCATCTCATCGAGCAGTACGAGATCGAATTCCTCGCGCTCTGCAAGCTCCAGGGCGTCCAGCCCGTTCGAGACCGGCGTGACCTGGTAACCCTTGCTCTCCAGGTAGAGAATGTGCGGGCGCAGCAGGTCGATCTCGTCGTCGACCCAGAGGATGCGCTGGCGTTGCGGTGTCATGCGTATCCTGTCCGGCCGGGGGCCCGGCGGTGCATCAGGCGGGGAAGGACATGACGAAGGTCGAGCCCTTGCCGATCTCCGTCCGTTCCACCCAGATGCGGCCGCCGTGGTAGTCCTCGATGATCCGCTTGGCCAGGGTCAGTCCCAGGCCCCAACCGCGGCTCTTGGTGGTGTACCCGGGCGAGAAGACCTGTCGAACCTGCGCGGCCGTCATGCCCTGGCCTTCGTCGGTGATGCGCACTTCGACGCATTCGGTTTCATGGCGGTGGACGACTTCGACTTTGATCGTGCCCTGCGCGCGCGTCGCATCGACCGCGTTCTTGAGCACGTTCTCGACGACCCATTCGACGAGCTCTTCGTTCAGGCTGACCTGGGGCACCAGCTCATAGAGCTCGCGGATCTCGATCTCCTTCTTCAGGTGCGGCAGGCGCCGCCGGAAATACCGCACGGCCGAGCTCACGATCGGCACGACATCGGTCATGTCGAGGCTCGGCGCCGAACCCACCTGGCTGAAGCGCTTGGCGACCTTGTTGAGCCGGTCCGCGTCGTCCTCCATCTCGTTCAACACTTCGTGCAGGAAGCCCGCCGGCAGGACGACCGGGCTGTCCGCACCCGCCCCTTCCGCGCGCGCAGCCCCGGCTCCGGTCGCCGGATCCTCTTCCGCCTGCGCCATGCGCTCGCGCGCGAGCTCGACCCATCCCAGCAGGGACGAAATCGGCGATCCGAGCTGGTGGGCCGTCTCCTTGGCGAGGCCGATCCAGATCGCCCGCTGTTCGCTCGTCTTCATCGAGCGGTACCCGATGTATCCCAGCGCCATGAAGACGAAGAGCACGCCGAGCTGCATGAGCGGGATGTAGCGCAACTCGCTGGCCAAGCGCCGCTCGCCGTAATGCACGAGTCCGAAAGGCCGCTGGCGGTCGCTCATGTAGATCGGAATCGGATCGTGGGCACGATCCATCTGCTCCACCTTCTCGAGGACCCGCCGCAACACGGGCGGCGGTTCGTCGTTCGGGTTCCACTGAGAGATCGTCCCGATGTCGATGGCATCGGGATCGACGCCGACGTTGTTCCAGACGAAGGGACGGCCGGCGCGATCGGTCAGCACCAGCGGCAGGTCGCTCGGCTTGATCACCTCGGAAAAGATCGTGCGCAGCTCCGGATTGGCCGTCGCCTCGAGCGCGCTCACCGCCACGAAGCGCGCGAGCAACCGCGAGACGGCCTGGGATTCCTGATTGACCTTGCGCACCCAGTTGTAGGAGTAGGCGAACGCCCCGGAGATCAGGAGAAAGCTCCCCAGGAACAGGTAGGCCCGCAGCAGCGTCGGCAGGTTGGAGCGTGAAAACGCCATCGCGTCCCTTCTCCCGTCACACGCTCTGCGCGGGCGAGAGCACCGCGCGGCCGCCCAGATAGGGTTGGAGCGCCTCCGGGACGGCGACCGCACCGTCGTCGCGCTGGTAATGCTCGAGCAACGCCACCGTCAGGCGGGGCAGGGCGACCCCCGAACCGTTCAACGTATGCACGTGGCGCAGCCGCCCCTGGCCGTCCCGATAGCGCAGCCCGATCCGCCGGGCCTGGAAATCCTCGAAGTTGCTGCAGGAGGAGACCTCGAGCCAGCGCCCCTCGCCCGGCGCCCACAGCTCCAGGTCGTAGCATTTCGCCGCGGCAAAACTCAGATCCCCGGTGGCGAGCAGGACGACCCGATAGGGCAGCCCCAGCGCCTGGAGCACCCCCTCCGCATCCGCGGCCAGCCCATCCAGTTCATCGTAGGAGGTCTCCGGGCGCACCAGCTTGACGAGCTCCACCTTGTCGAACTGGTGCAGGCGGATCAGTCCGTGGGTCTGCTTGCCGTGGGCACCCGCCTCGCGGCGGAAACAGGGGGAATAGGCGGCGAGTCGCACGGGCAGATCCGCTTCGCGCAGCGACGCGCCGCGGTAGAGGTTCGTGAGGGGCACCTCGGCGGTCGGGATCAGAAAGAGATCCTCCCCGGCCAGGGCGTACATGTCCTCAGCCAGCTTGGGCAGCTGCCCGCAGCCGAAGAGCGCCGCCGCCCGCGTGGCATAGGGCACCCGCGTCTCCCGATAGCCAGCCTCGGCATGGCGGTCCAACATGAAGTTGATCAACGCCCGCTGCAGGCGCGCGCCGAGCCCGGTGAACACGGCGAAGCCCGAGCCGCTCAACTGCGCCCCCGCGGCCATGTCGAGCAGGCCGAGTTGGGCTCCCAGTTCCAGATGATCGCGCAGCCCATCCTCGCGGCGCGGCTCGCCCCACACGCGGACCACCTGGTTGGCCGACTCGTCCCCAGCCGGAACGGAGGGATGGGGCATGTTGGGCAACCACATGAGGAGATCGTGGATCTCCGCCTCGACCGCCCGCACCTCTTCGTCGAGCGCCTGGATGCGCTCGCCGAGCGCACGCATGCTCTCGACCGCGGGCGCGACATCCTCGCCCGCCGCCTTGCGGCGCCCGATCTCCTGCGAGGTCCGGTTGCGCTCCGCCTTCAGCGTCTCGACCGTGGTCAGAATCTCGCGCCGTCGCACATCCCGGGCCAGGATGCCCTCGAGATCGGCAGACTCGTTCTTCCGCGCGATCGCCTGGACGAGTTCCGCCTCGTGCTCGCGGACGAATTTGAGATCGTACATGCTGCTCTCTCCGCCCCCGGCTGGACGCCTACAACCCGGCTTCCGCCCGTGCCCGGCTCAACATCTCCCCCGCCCCCTGTCCGAGGAGCTTCTTCGCCAAACGCTCCCCCGTATGCAGGGGATCATCGGGAAAGCCCTCCGCCCAGTCGCGCAGGATGTCCTTGCCGTCAAGCGAGCACACGCAGCCGTCGAGCCGCTGGATGTCGCCCCTGACGCGCGCGAGCCCTCCGACCGGGGATCCTTCCCAGGCGCCGAGGGCGACGTAGAACGAACGCTCCGCCTCGACCTCGGTTCTGGCCAGAGGATCGTCCAGGAAATGCAGCAGGTCCGCCAGATCGCCGTCCGCATCCTCGAGCATGGAGATTCCCAGCGCTCCCTGACCGACCGCGGGCAGGCAGACGTGCGCGGTAAAGACCTCCGCGGCACGTTCCTGCCAGCCCCGCCATTCGAGTCCCGCCGCCGCCACGACGATCCCGGCGATGCGGCCCGTCTCGACCATGCTCAGGCGTTCCGACAGGCTGCCGACGACGAATTCCAACCGCAGATCGGGCCGATAGCGCGCCAGCTGCGCCTCCCGCCTGCGGCTGCTCACGCCGATGCGCGCCCCCTCGGCCAGCTCGTCCAGGATCGCGCCGTCGGCCGTGACCAGAACGTCCAGCGGGGTCTTGCGTTCGGTGATCGCAACGATCCGGATGCGTTCGGGCAGCGGGGCCGGCAGATCCTTCATGCGATGGACGCCGATGTCGATCTCACCTTCGAGGTGGGCGCGATAGATGGGTTCGGAAAAGAACTCGCGAATCGGGATCTCGCGGCCCCGCCCCGAACGCCCCTTGCGCAGCGGCCGTGATCCGAACGTCTTGATCTCGACCTCGAGACCGGGTTGCCGGCCGTGCAGCTGCTCGCACAGCCAGTCGCCATGGAGCCGGCCCGATTCGACGTCCAGAACGCCAACGCGGATCTGTCGTTTCCCCATGCCTCCTCCGCGCCCCTTTTTGCCACGCGCCGGCCGGCCGCGACGCGCACCGATCGGACCTTCCATTTCCGCGGAACGGGCCCGCGCCCGGAGCCGTCGCCGGTGGACCCCAATCCCAAGCGCTTTTGGGAGTTGCCAACGTATCACAGGGCCCGGTGAGGGTCAACGCGCGCCCTGCGCGAGGCCCGGGCGCACCAGAGCATCAGCCCCGGCCACGAAGCGAGCAGAAGCCATGCGCCCCAGACCGGAATCCGGCCGAGCGCGGTGAGGACTCCTGCCGCCACGGAGATGGCCTGGAACAAGAGCAGCCTGCTCAAGACCGGGGGCCAGCGACCGGCCCTGCGTGCGAGATCGTGCGAGGGGTGGTCGACGCCCCCGACCCACGGCGCGCGGCCCTCGCCGACGCGGCCCAGGAGCGCATAGACGGGATCCCAGCAGAGATACCCGGCAATGAGCAGCGCCGCGGCCAGTCCGGCCGTGCCCGACCCCTTCTCCCAGCAGGATCCGATGAGAGCGGCCGACCCAAGGCCGGCGATGCCGCCCAGCGGCAGGCTTCCGTGATCCCCGAGATAAAGCCTCGCGGGCGGACGATTCAGAAACCAGACCCCCGTCAACGCCCCCGCTGCGGAGAGAAACACAACCGGCGCGATCCCCGCGAGGGCCAGTCCCGCACAGCTCATCGCTCCCACGCCCGCGGCCAGGCCGTCGGAATTGTCGGCCAGATTGAAGGCGTTGGCAGCGCAGACGACGATCAGCGCCAGGAGGGCGGTCCCCAGGGCTTTGGAAACGCCGGCCGGAAGTGAGACCAAGGCCGCTTCCACCCCGCCTGCCAAGAGCAGCCATGCACATCCGGCGGCCAGAAGGCCTTCGCCCGACAGACGAATCGCGGGGGAAAGGGGCCGGCGGTCGTCGAGCATTCCGATTCCGAAGAATCCGCAGAAGAGCAGCGCCAGGACCCCCTCCTCCGCCGGCCGAGCGATCGGAGAGACAACGGAAAACGCGCCCGCGAGCCCCGCGGCCGCGACGCGTCCCGCCGCCAGCCCGATCAATACGGCCAGCCCGCCGACCACGGGCACACCGCCCGGTCCCGCGCGCCGCGCATCGTTTGGCGAGGCCCAGCCCCATCGCCGCGCGGCCGAGATCAGCCGGCGGCCCGCCAGCGCCGCAGTCAGGGCGGATACGAGAAGGACCATTCCCTGCGGCACGGCACTCGGCATGCGTGGATCGACCCCGCGCCCGCGACCGTCTAGCGCCTTTCCATCGGCCCGGCGGCCGGGGCGGGAGTGGGCGCGGCCGCGGCGGCCCGCTCGGCCATCGCACCCCCCCGAATGCTGGCGACGGTCACGTCCAGCAACTCGTCCAGGAACACGCGCGGCTCATAGCCGACAAAGGCCCGGATCTTCGCCAGACAGGGCACGCGGCGCCGCACGTCCTCGAAGGTCGCTCCGAAGACGTTCTCGTAGGGGATCACTTGAATGGGCGAGCGGCTCCCGGTGCGCGCCACGATCTTCCTCGCCAACTCCAGGATCGAGACCTCTTCGTCGTTGCCGACATTGAAGATCTCGCCGATGGAGCCGGGGGCCTCGAGCAGCATCAGGGCCCCGCGCACGACATCGCCGACGTAGGAGAAACAACGCGTCTGCCGGCCGTCTCCGTGCACCGTCAGCGGCGCCCCGGCCAGCGCCTGGCGCACGAAGGTGGGCAGCACCATCCCATCCCGGTCGGTCTGGCGCGGACCGCAGGTATTGAAGCAGCGCAGCACGGTGACCGGGAGATTCTGCTCGGCATGGTAGGCCAGGGCCAAAGCCTCGTCCACCGCCTTGCCGGCCGCATAGGACCAGCGGGCGATGCAGGGCGCACCGATCGCGAGATCGTCGCGCTCCTCCAGGATCTCGCCGTGGCCCTTGCCGTAGACCTCGGAGCTGGAAAACAGCAGCACGCGCGTCCCCTGGCGGGCCGCCCGCTCGAGCAGGGTCACCGTGCCCTGCACGTTGTTGAGCAGGCTCGCGACCGAGTGGCGCAGGATGCGTCGCACCCCGACATGCGCGGCCAGATGGAACGCGCAGTCGGCATCGTGAAAGGCGTCGGCGAGCATCCGGGGATCGCGCACATCCGCGGCGATCAGGCGCAGGGCACCATGGCCGCGCACTCCGGCGAGATTCTCGAAGCGCCCCGTCGAGAGATTGTCGACGACGGTGACGCTCTCGCCGCGGGCGAGCAACGCCTCCACCAGATGAGAGCCGATGAACCCGGCCCCGCCTGTGACGACCACCCTCATCGCATGCCCCCGCCCCCGGCCGTTTCCGCGCGCCCGATTCCGCCTGCATGCGGCGCGCGGGATTTCAGGGACTCTCCCCCGCTGCGGACCGGTCGTCAAGAAACCTGTAGTTGCGGCGGTAGAATTCCCAGAACTCGCCCGACTTGAGCGGGCGCCACCAATCTTCATGCTCGTGATACCAGCGCACGGTCTGCGCGATTCCCTCTTCGAACCCGATGCGCGGCCGCCAGCCGGTCTTCCCGGCCAGCTTCTCCCAGGCGATCGCGTAGCGGCGGTCGTGGCCCGGGCGATCGACCACATGGGTCAGGAGCTCCACCGGCTTGCCCAGGGCCTTCAGGATGTCCGCCGCGATCGAGAGCACATCCCGCTCGTTGTAGGCGCCGATATTAAAGACCTCGCCCTCGATCCCCTCGGCCTCGAGCAACGCCACGAGCGCCTCGACGTGATCCTGGACGTGGATCCAATCGCGCCGGTTGCGGCCCGTGCCGTAGACGGGCAGGGCCAAATCGTCGACGGCGTTGGTGGCGAAGAGCGGAATCAGCTTCTCCGGATACTGGTAGGGCCCGTAGTTGTTGCAGCAGCGCGTGATCACGACGGGCAGGCCGTAGGTCGCGTAGTAGGAATAGGCGAGCCGGTCCCCCCCCGCCTTGCTGGCCGCATAGGGGTTGCGCGGGATGAGCGGCGCCTCTTCCGTGACCGGATCTCCGAAGACCTCCCCGTAGACCTCATCGGTCGAGATCTGTACGAAACGCGCGACCCCCTGCTCGCGCACCGCCTCGAGCAGGACATAGACACCGTAGACGTCGGTCGTCACGAACTGGCCGGGATCGCCGATGGAGCGGTCCACATGCGTTTCCGCGGCGAAGTTCAGCACGAAATCGAAGCCCCCCGCGAGCACCTCCCGCACCAGCGCGCGATCGGCGATGTCGCCCCGTCTGAAGGCGTATCCCGCGCGACCTTCGAATTCGGCCAAGTTCGCCGGATTCCCGGCATAGGTGAGCTTGTCGAGGACCGTGACCGACGCGCGCGGAAAGGTGCGCATCACGTGACGCACGAAGTTGCTGCCGATGAAGCCCGCCCCGCCCGTGACCAGGTAGCGGCCGGCGGCGATGCGCGTCTGCCTATCCATCCCGGCGGCTCCAGTCGTAGGGAATCTCCGTGCCGTGGGCGGCAATGCGGTACTCGTCCGGATGCTCGTAGTCGTAGACGCGATCGGGCGTGTTGATCATGAGCGCCGGCGCCGGGCCGACCGCCTTCATCCCGTGGCACACGCCGGGAGGAATGCGAATCAGGATCGGATTGCGCTCGCCCGCGAAGAGTTCCATCAGCTCGTTGTGCGTCGCGGAATCCTCGCGCCGGTCGTACAGCACGATCTTGGCCATGCCGCTCACGACGGTCATGTGATCGGTCTGGAGGCGGTGATAGTGCCAGCCTTTGACCACGCCCGGATAGGCGACGCTCAGGTAGACCTGGCCGAAGCGCTCGAAGAACGGATCATCGCTGCGCAGGATTTCCATGAGAAAACCGCGCTCGTCGGGCACGACGCGCAGCGTCTTTATGACGACGCCCTCGATCATCGTCCTTCTCCCTTGGCCTCGCGGCCCCGCCGCGGGCGGATCCCCCGGCCGACGCCGGTATACCGGAAGCCCAGGTCCCTCATCCGCTCCGGGTCGTAGATGTTGCGGCAATCGACGATGTTCGGCGTGCGCATGAGGCGGTGGATCTTGCGCATGTCGAGCATGCGGAACTCGTTCCACTCGGTGGCGATCACCAACAGATCGGCCCCCGCCGCCGCGCGATAGGCGTCGGGGCAGTAGACGACCCGCGGCAGCACCGCGGCGGCCCGCTCCATCGCCACCGGATCGAAGGCGCGCACGCGCGCGCCGGCGCGCTGGAGCCCGGGAATGAGTTCGAGGGCGAAGGCCTCGCGCAGATCATCGGTTTGCGGTTTGAAGGATAGCCCCAGCACGGCGGCCTCCTTGCCGCGGGTCTCGGCGAGCATCTCGACCGCCCGGCGGACCAGTTCCCGGCGCTGGCGGCGATTGGCGGCGATGGTCGCCTCGACGATCGAGAAGCGATAGCCCGCCTGGCTCGAGAAGCTGGCCAGCGCGAGGGTGTCCTTGGGGAAGCAGGAGCCTCCGTAGCCGGGCCCGGCGTGGAGGAACTTCGGTCCGATGCGGCGATCCAGCCCCATCCCGCGCGCGACCACTTTGATGTCCGCCCCGACCTTCTCGCAGAGCATGGACATCTCGTTGATGTAGGAAATCTTCGTCGCCAGGAAGGCATTGGACGCGTACTTGATCAACTCCGCCGTCTCCACGTACGTCTTCACCATCGGCGTCTCGTTGAGAAACAGCGGGCGATAGATCTCGGAGAGCAGCGCCTCGGCCTTACGGGTCCAGGTGCCGATGACCACGCGGTCGGGATGCATGAAGTCCTCGACCGCGGAACCCTCACGCAGGAACTCCGGATTCGACGCGACGTCGAACTCGACCTTGCGCGGGCGGTGTTTCTCGATGAGCGCCTGGATCCGCGCACCGGTCCCGACCGGCACGGTGCTCTTCTGCACGATGAGCTTGTACCCGTTGAGATTCTCTCCGATCGTGCGTGCGACTTGGAAGACCTGGCTCAAGTCGGCCTCGCCACGGGGATCCGAGGGCGTGCCGACCGCGATAAAGATCGCGCGGCAGCGCCGGATCTCCTTCTCGATGTCGGTCGAGAAGGAGAGGCGCCCGTCGCGGCGATTGCGGTCGACAAGCTCTTTCAGGCTGAACTCGTAGAAGGGGATCCGCCCCTCCTCCAGATCGGAGATCTTCTGGGCATCCTGATCCACGCAGACCACCGAATTGCCGAAGTCGGCCATGCAGGTCCCGGTGACCAGACCCACATAGCCCGTACCGACCACACAGATGCGCTGCATTCCCGTTTCTCCTCATCGTGCCGGCCCCAGGGCAAGCCGTGCATGCTATCCCAGGCCGCCCTCAGGGTCAAACCCGCTGCGGCCCGCCCGGCCAGGGCCTCAATCCCCTGCCGTGCCTTGCTCCATCTCCTGCAGAATGCGGCGGGCGGCCTCGGCCGGGTCGGGCGCGGCGATGATCGGCCGGCCCACCACGATCCAGCGCGCCCCCGCCCGCACCGCTTCCGCGGGCGTCGCCGTCCACCGTTGATCGCCCCGCGCCGCTCCCGCCGGGCGGATGCCGGGGGTGAGGATCAGGAACTCATCCCCGCAGCGCCGCCGGATCTCGGAAATCGCTCGCGCGGGGGCGACGACCCCATCGAGACCCGCGGCACGGGCTGCTTCGGCCCGCTCCGCCGCTGTCCGGGCCAACCCCTGCTCATCCAGAGGATCTCCAAGCGGATCGGCCCGCACCGCGCTCGTGAGAACCGTCACGCCCAGCAGCTTCGGGCGCCGCCCGTCCGTCGTCGCCTCACGCACGGCCCCCGCCGCGGCGCGCATCGCACTCTCCCCGGCCGCCACGTGGAGATCGATCAGCTCCACCCCCAGGGTGGCCGCATGCCCGGCCGCCCGAGCCACGGTATTGGGGATGTCATGGAGCTTGAGATCGAGGAACACCTGTTTGCCGCGCCCGATCAGCGCTCGCACCGCCTCGGGACCGGCGGCGCTGAAGAGCTCCAGGCCCACCTTGTACCAGAGCACCTCCGGCCCCGTCCGCTCGACCAGGGCCAGGGCCTCGGCGAGGCCCGGGAAATCCAGGGCGATGATGAGCCGATCCGCGGGTCTGACAGGCATGCGAGCCTCCCTGAATGGACGAAGCCGGAGATGGGATCACGCCCGGCCGGGCTCGCGCGCAGCCCCTCGATGAAGGCATCCCACGAACTCGGTGATGCGCGCCGCCTTCTTCGCCTCGGCCAGCGCGGCCAGTTCCCCTACCACCGCGGCGGGACGTCGCGGATCTCGCAAGGTGGCGGTCCCCACTTGCACGGCCGTCGCCCCGGCCATCAGGAAGGCCAGGGCATCGGCGCCGGTGACGATGCCGCCGGCTCCGATCAGAGGGCAGCCGAGCGCGCTCGCCAGTTCATAGACGCGCATGAGCGCCAGCGGCCGGATGGCCGGCCCCGACATCCCCGCCCCCACTCTGGCGAATACCGGGCGTTGGCGCTCGATGTCCACCGCCATCCCGAGGTAGGTGTTGGCCGCGGTCAGACCGTCCGCGCCCTCCTCCAGGCAGGCCCGGCCGATCGCGACGATGTCGGTCACGTTGGGACTCAGCTTGACGAAGAGCGGGCGCCGCGTCGCGCCGCGCGCGCAGCGCACCACGCGCGCGCTTTCTACGGGCGAGCGCCCGAAGGCGTGGCCCCCCGCGGCAATGTTCGGGCAGGAGATGTTGATCTCGTAGGCGTCGAGGCGCCCTTGCTCCAGTCTCTCGATGCAGGCGGCGAAGTCCTCGGGGCTCTCGCCGCCGACGCTCGCGATCAGGGCGGGACCGAGGGAACGCAGCGGGGACAGATGAGTTTCGAGGAATGCATCCACCCCGACGTTCTCGAGTCCGATCGAGTTCAGGAGCCCGCTGTCGGTCTCATGAAGCCGGGGAGGTGGATTGCCGGTCCGTGGTCTCAGGGTGAGAGTCTTCGTGACGATCGCGCCGAGTCCACCGGTCTCGCAGAGCTCAGGCCATTCGTGCCCGTAGCCGAAGGTTCCCGAGGCATTCATCACCGGATTGCGCAGACCGAGCGCACCCAGTCGGACGGTCAGGTCACAGGCCAAGGCTCCTCCTCGAGACCGCTCAACACTCCGACGCCTCCCAGGCTTCCCAGTCGATCCTACCCGCGGCCAGCACGGGGCCGTCGCGGCAGGCCCAGAGATAGCCCCCCGCCCCCGCGGTGGGCAGCGCGCATCCGCCGCAGAGACCGGTCCCGCATCCGAACAGCGTTTCCACCGAGACCAGGCACGGGATTCCACCCGCGGCCGCCCACCGCGCGACCGCCGCGAGCATCGCCCGCGGGCCGCAGGCCAGCAGCGCGGCGGGGCGGATCGAGACGGTATCGAGGAGCTCGGTCACGAGTCCGGCATGGCCAAGGCTGCCGTCATCGGTGGCCAGCCAAATCGAGGCGCCCGGAATCCGGCCCGCTGGGAGCATCTGTTGAGCGCAGCGGCCGCCGTAGAGAAAGGCGCAGGCACGGCCATCCTGGGCGAGCCGTTCAGCCAGAAAGAGCATCGGCGCCACCCCGCGGCCTCCGGCGACCAGAAAGACAGGTTCGGGAAGGTCCAGTGGAAAGGAGGTCCCGAGCGGACCCAGGCAATCAAGCGTCTCCCCTTCCTGAAGCGCGCGCATTCTCGCGGTCACGCGGCCGACGGGAGCGTAGAGCAGACGCATTCGCGACCGGCCTCCGGCGACCGAAAAGCCGGCCACGCTGAAGGGCCGTCGCAGCAACGCATCGTCCATCCGCGAGCCGGCGGCCGCCTCGCCGCGCCGGGGCACGGCCACGGAGATGAATTGGCCCGGCGCCGGCGGACTCACATCGACGGGAAGGGCCAGATCCATTTCCACCAGACCATCGGCCACGCGCCGGTGCTCGAGCAAACCTGCTTCGAAGAGCATCGGCCCCCCGCTCGGCCCCGCGGCCGGATGCAGGCCGGGTCCCTTGGCTTCCGCGGATCGGCCGATCAAGGCTCGTCCCCTGACGGCGCCGCCGTCGAGTCGGGCGCAGGCGCTTCGAGGGCCGTGGAATCGGCAAGCGAATCCCCGTCGGCCGACCCCTCCGGTCTCGGCATGCGCAGGGCATCCTCGCGCATCACCGAGTCGGCAGGCGGGGACGCGAAGACAGGAAACGCCTCCAGGGAGTCCGCGGATGGAGGCTCGAACATGGGCAGCGCTACCAGGGAGTCGGCGGCGGCAGGTCCGAACTTGGGCAGCGCTACCAGGGAGTCGGCGGCGGCAGGTCCGAACTTGGGCAGCACCTCCAGGGAGTCGGCGGCGGCAGGAGCGGTCGAATCGCCGGCCGCGGCCGCCTCCAACGAATCGGCCCTCGCCCGTTCCTCGGCCTGCGCGCGCTCGATCAAGGAATCGAAGACCGCCAGTCGCTCGGCGGGCAACTCCATCCGCTCGAGCAGGGTCCTCGCCCCCGCCGCCTGATTGCTCCCCGGATGGGACTCGATCAGACGGCTCAGGATCTCCTCGGCGCGGGCAAGCGAATCGAGATCGTGATAGAAGATCCACCCCCGCGCATAAGAGGCCCGCCGCGCCGCATCGGTTTCGGGGAAGTCCTGTTCGACGCCCGCGTATTGATCGAGCGCCACGCGTGGTTCCAGCGTTTCGAGCAGCGAGAACTCGGCCACCTTGAGCGCGGCCAGGGCGCGCTGCTCGCGGTCGCTTGTCCCCTCGTCTTCGCGCGCGAGCTCCATCACGTTGCGCAGGTTCTGCAACCGCCGGACCGCCTGATCCCGAAAGACCGACCGCGAGCGGTCGTCGACGGCCGCCTGATAGGCCTTCTCCGCCTCTTCGTACTGGCGAAGATAGACCTCGTGCGTATAGCCGGTCATGAAAAGCGCCTCGATGGCCGCCGGGCGATTCTGGAAGTTCTCAACCACCCGTTCGAGCCGTTCCAGCGCCTCCTCGTGGCGGCCGTCGCGGTTGTACGCTTCGGCCATCGCCAGCCACGCGCGACCCCCCAGTTCCTGCCGCTCTGCATCGTCGGGCAGGATCCGTTCGTAGATGTCCAACGCTTCCGCGGGTCGGTTCAAGCGCACCAGACAGGAGCCCCGTCTGAACTGCGCCTCGATGTAGACTGCGTCGTCGCGCGAGGTGCGCGCGAGCACGCTATAGGCCTCCAGCGCGCTGTCGTAGTGGGCTGCCTCGAAATGGATCGTGCCGACGCGCTCGAGTGCATCCTCGCGGCGGCGGCTCTCCGGAAACCTCTCGATGATCAGCGCATACTGCTTCAACGCGCCGCCGAGGTCCCCCGCGGTCTCGAGCCCCTCGGCGGCAACGAAGAGGATCTCGTCCTGGCCCTCGAAATCCGGATACTGGGTGAGCAGGCCGTCGAAGATCTGGGTCGCGGTGCCGAAGTTGCGCAGGTGGTGATAGCAGAGCCCCGCGTAGAACAGCGCTTCGGGCACGTGATCCGAATCCGGGTAGTTGAGAATCAC
>JAZDGX010000095.1:0-20392 GCA_043806645.1 Candidatus Eiseniibacteriota bacterium
GAACCATCCACAGCTCGTATACATGAACATGGCATAGCGCTGCGATTCCAGCAGCGACCAGAGGGTGCGCCGCTGCTCCCCGCTCAAGGGATGGCGGGCGTGTTGATCGAGATAGGCGCCGCGCGCCGCGGGACTCGGATCAAGCAGCACGAGGATGTAGTCGTCGCGGGCGGCCCAGGGGTCCTTCACCAGCGGGCTCGCCTCCGCCAGATAGGTCTCGACGAGCCGGTCGCGAACCATGTCGAACCCGCGTCGCAGCGGAGTGCGCCACTTCTGGTTCCAGCCCGGCTGTTCGCCCGTGGCGCAGCCGCAGTCGCGTTCCCAACGCCCCACACCGTGCGTGCAGCTCCAGGCGGTGCCCTCGTCGTCTTCTCTGAAATCGAGATCGACCTCATCGGCGGGTGGACGGAGATCCAAGCAGCGGCCGTAATTGACGAAGCGCAATCCCCGCGCCGCCGCCTCGCGGCGGATCAGGTAGGACAGGCACATGTCGCCGAAGGGCTCGTGGTGCCCATAGACCTCTCCGTCGGTGGCCACATTGACGTAGCCCTGGTCACCCCCCCCATCGGCCGACCGCACCAATCGATCGGCCAGCGCGGGAGCCGAGCGCAGCAGATGTTCGAAGCTGACCGCCCCCGCCAGCGGCGCGTCGTAGAAGAAGACGTCGATGGACTGCTCCGCGATGCGGCGGCGGCGGTTGTCCTTCAGGAAATAACGATACGGCCGGCGGGGATCGATCCGCCCCCCCCGAACGTCGGTCCAGCCGGCGGGCCGATCGAGGGGGCGCTGGCGCAGGGCCTGGAAGGGCGAGAGGATGATGTAGCGGATGCCGGCCTCGACGAGCAGCTTCACCGTGGCGAGGTTGATCGCGGTCTCGGCCAGCCAGATCGATTCGCTCTTGCGCCCGAAGCGCCACTCGAAATCGCGCAGGCCCCACGCGATCTGCGTGCGCTTGTCGCGATAGTTGGCCAGCGGCATGATCATGTGATTGTAGACTTGCGCGATCGCGTTGCCGCGCCCCTCCTGCAGCCTCAGGCTCATGCGGTCGCCTTCCAGGATGCGCCGATAGATCTCCGGCGCGCTCGTCTCGAGCCACGTGAGCAGCGTGGGGCCGAAATCGAAATTCATGAAGGCGTAATTGTTGACGATCTCCTCGATGCGGTTGCCCGCGCCCATGACGCGGCTGCGCGCGTTCGGCCGGTAGCACTCGTCGGTGATGCGACCGTTCCAGTCGTGGGCGGGAGCGGCGCCGGGCTGCCGCGGCACGCGCCCGGTCCAGGGATTCTCGCGGGGGGGCTGGTAGAAGTGTCCGTGGATCGTCACCTGCATCGGCTGCTTTCCTCCGCAATGCCCAAGGCCCGGGTCAGGCGGGGCAGGACTTCGCCCGCCGCCTCGTGCAGGACGACATCGGCCTCGCCATCGGCCGGCGTCGGCGTGCGGTTCACCACGATCAGGCCCGCCCCGCGCGCCTTGGCCTCGGCGGGGAGCAGCGCGGCCGGATAGACGGCGAGCGAGCTTCCAATGGCCAGCAGCAGATCGCAGCGCCCGATCCACTCGGCCGCGCTCGCGAAGGCTTCCGCGGGCAGGGCCTCTCCGAAGAAGACCACCTCAGGCTTGAGCTTGCCGCCGCAGCCGGGACAGGGCGGAGGCAGGCGCTGCTGGAGCAGCGCGTAGACCTCGTCCATCGTCAGGCGTCCGCCGCAGGCGAGACAACGGATGAAGCGGGTGTTGCCATGCAGCTCGATCACCCGACGGGAACCGGCGGCCTGATGGAGCCCGTCGATATTCTGCGTGATGACGCTCCTCAGCCTGCCCGATCGTTCCAGGTCGGCGAGGGCGTAGTGCCCCGGATTCGGTTGCGCATCGCGGATGACGCGATAGCGAACGTCCCGGAAGAAGTTCCAGAACAGGGAGGAATCCCGCATGAAGGTGTCGATGTTGGCGAAGGTGTCCGGATCGTACCGATTCCAGAGGCTATCCTCGCAGTCGCGATAGGTGGGAATGCCGCTCTCCGCCGAAATGCCGGCCCCGGTGAAGGCGACGATGTCGCGGGCGCCGGTCATCAGCGCCAACGCTCGCTCGAAGGATGATTGCGCGGTCGAGCTCATTCGCCACCCCTGGATCCGCATCCCCCGGGACGCAACCCGCTTGCATCGCCACCTTGGAGTCGCCTTGCCGGGGAAGCGCAATCCCCGGCGCAGACGCATACTACTCCCGGCCCGGCCGGTTTTCTTCCGCTTCTCGTGGAATCTACCGGATCGACCACGGCGGTGCGACGCCGATGCATGGTATACTTTCGCACGCCGCGCCGGAGAGCCCGTGAAAGGACCCGCCACACAAACAGGAGGAAGGGATGGGACGCTCCCTTGACCGCAACCCATGGATGGGCCTGGTACTTCTCGCCGGCCTGGGAACCGTTGGACTTGCCTTGCCCTGCCGCGCGGCGGATTCCTCGCGCTTGATCCTCCGGGCAGCTCCCGGCGCGACGGATCGCTCGATCATCCTCGTCGCAACCTTCGACCCCGCGGATCTCTCCTTCCGTTCGCAGGACGGCCGCTGGATCATCGCCAGTCAGGAAGGATACCTGGCGGGGCGCCCGGGGGAGCCGGCCTTGCCGAGCCTGTCCGCACGCGTCCTGTTGCCCGATGGGATGCGGGCCGCCCGCGTCACGGCGCGCCCCCTTGAAACGGAGCGCAGGGCGACCGGCCGCGTCGCAGCTCTCCCCTGGCCGGCGGTTCTTGGCGGGCCGTCGCTCGCCGCCCCGCCCATCCGGACGGTCGCGCCGGATGCATCCATCTACGAGTCGGCCGCTCCGTTCCCGGCCGAGCTGGCCGGCGAAGTTCAGACCCGCCTGATCGCCGGAAAGGCGGTGGCGTTTCTGGATCTTCATCCGGTCCAGTATCTGCCCCAAGCAGACGCCCTGCTGATCCACACCCGCATCGAAATCGAGATCGGCCTCGCTCCGGAACCCCGGTTCGATTCCGCGCTCTTCCCGGGCGTCGCCGCCGATCCCGCGCGAGCGCTCCTCGACGCGGACCCGGCACCGATTCAGTCCGGCGAAGGCGCGCCGGCCGATCCCGAGCTCTATGCCTACATCGTCATCGCACCGGCGGCATGGGCCGATGCCTATCAACCGCTCATCGAGTGGAAGACGCGCAAGGGCGTGCCCGCCGGCTTCTTCGCGGTCGAAGAGATCCGGACGGATTTCCCGGCCATCGATACCGCGGCCTCCCTGCGCGCCTTCCTGCAGCAGGCGCGCGCCCACTTCGGAACATCCTTCGTGCTTCTCGGAGGCGACACGCCGTGGGTGCCCACGCGCTGGGCCTGGGCCATGGACTGCGAGGCCGGTTTCGCCGCGGATGAGAACGAGATCCACACCGACCTCTACTACAGCGATCTCGACGGCACGTGGGACGCCGACGGCGACGGGATCTACGGTGAGGTGGCCGACTCGGTCGATCTGGTCGCCGATCTCTTCGTCGGACGCCTGCCCGCCGGCGACGCCCTCGAGGCGGCGACGTGCGTCGACAAGATCCTCGACTACGAGCGCTACGTCCCCGTCGTCAACGCGACCGACGTCCTCTTCTGCGCCGAAGTGCTGTGGAGCACGCCCTACACCGATTCGGGCGTCGGCAAGGACATGCTCGATGATCTTCACTTCGGCCCGCACTTCGATCCGCTCACGAAACTCTACGAATCCTCCGGCAACGAATCGCGCGCGAGCGTGATCGCGGCCATGAATGCCGGCCCGCACTTCGTCAATCACTGCGGGCACGCCTGGTACAACGTGCTCGCGGTCGGCAACGGCAGCCTGTCGCTGAGCGACGTGGACAATCTCGTCAACGGCACCCGCACCTTCCTGGTCTACTCGATCGGGTGCTGGTCGGCCGCCCTCGACAAGGACGCGATCGCCGAACGCTTCCTGACCAACCCGGACGGAGGCGCCTTCGCCTACGTGGGCAACAGCCGCTACGGCTGGGGCGCGCCCGGTTTGGCGGGGATGGGATATTCAGAACGCTTCGATCGCGATTTCTTCGGGGCGCTGCTCTCTGACGGCGTGACGCGCTTGGGCGTCGCCCTCGCCGAGGCCAAGCTGCGCATCCTGCCCTACTCGCACGATGAGAATGTGTACCGCTGGCACCAGTACCAGGTGAATCTGCTGGGCGATCCGGAGATGGCCGTTCACACGCGCGAGCCGCTGGCGCTCGCGATCTCGGCCCCCGCCGCCATCCCCTTGGGAGAGGCGCTCGCCACGGTCCACGTGACGGACGCGAGCGGCCCGGTCCCGGGTGCGCGCGTGTGCATCGCGGGACTCCCGGGAGTCTACATGATCGGTCTCACCGATCCTTTGGGAACGGTGCGCTTCTCGTTCACGGCGAGTGAGACGGGGGAGCTTTCCATCACCGCGACCGCTCAGGATCACCTTTGCGCCGAGACGCCCTTACTGATCAGCGACGGCTCCGCCCCCCTGCTGGTTCATAGCGCTACGCAGGTGGACGACGATGCGCTCGGCACCAGCCAGGGCAACGGAAACGCAGAGGTCAATCCCGGCGAAACCGTCGAGATCCGCCTCGCGCTGCGCAATCTCGGGGGGGCGCGGGCAGAGGGGATCACCGCCACGCTGGCGACGTCCGATCCATTCGCCGTGCTCACCGATGCCCAAGAAAGCTGGCCCGATCTCGATGCGGATCAGAGCGCCTTCTGCCTCGACGATTTCGACCTGGTCGTCGGTCCCGACTGCCCGCCGGGACGCGTGCTCGCGTTCGAACTGACGATTCTGGCGGAGGCGGGTGCGGGGATGCGCGCGGGCTGGAGCGAGCGGATCGCGCTCGAGGTCGTTGCGGGTGGACCGGCCTGGCGGCGGCTGCGGATCCAGGAAGTGAGCGGCGATGGCGATGGCATGGCCGAGCCGGGCGAACGCGTGCTGGTCATGATCGAGGTGGAGAACCAGGGCGGGGGAACGCTCGCTTCCGCCTCCGGAGAGCTGAGCTGCGCGGACGACTGCATTTCCATCCTGCAGTCCTCGGCCGCGCTGGAGACGCCGCTCGCACCGGGCGCGAGCGGTCATCTTACCCCCCCCTTCGAAATCGAGATCTCGCCCGGATGCGCAGCCCCTCAGGGGCTGCCGCTCGCCCTCGACGTGCAGAATGCCGACGGGGCCTGGGATCTGGCGGGGACGCTCGTGATCGGCGAAACGGGCATCCGCGAGGAGTTCGAAGGCAGCGCCGCGGGATGGACCCACTCCGGGACCCAGGATCTCTGGCACATCTCCACTCACCGGGCGCACTCCGGCTCGGCCAGCTGGTATTGCGGACAGGAAGCGATCCACCAGTATGTGAATGGAATGAATTCCGCGCTCGTCTCACCCTGGATCACGCTGCCGCAGGACGCCTCCCTGCATTTCTGGCGCTATTTCGACGTGACCATTTACGGCTCCGACGGCCTCTTCGTCGAGATCGACGACGGCTCGGGCTGGGAAATGCTCGATTATCTGGGCAGCGGCGGCGCCTTGGATCAGACCGCGGGCTTCCTCTTTTTCTCGGATTGGGCCGAGATGATCTATCCGCTCGAGGCATACGCTCCGGGCACGCCGGTGCGGATCCGTTTGCGCATGGTGACCGACGCCGCGGACTGCGACGAGGGCTTCTACATCGACGACGTGAGCGTGGGGGGCGGCGAAGAGGATGCCGCCACCGTGCCCTTCACGCCGGGGGCGGCCGGCGTCGCGCTCGCTACACCCAATCCGTTCAGGGACCGGGGAGAGTTGCGGTTCGTTCTGCCGCACGCGGGTGATGTCCAGCTCGAGGTCTGCGACATCGCAGGAAGAAGGATCGAGACGCTGGCTGAGGGATGGCGCAGCGCCGGCGCGCATTCGCATTCCTGGAACGGCCGGGATCGCGCAGGCCGGCCGCTCCCCACGGGCGTGTACTATCTACGCCTTCAGACGGCCGGACAGCTTCACGTCCGGCCCTTCGTGCTCCTGAGATAGTATGGAACGACCCTGATTCAAGCCCTGCATTAGTGGGGCGATCTGGGCCCTCCCCCTCAGGGGACGCCAGGGGAATGAGCCGCGGCGGGTCCGCCGCGAGTGTCGCGGGCAGCAGAGCGCACCGCGTCCGCCGCGAGCGTCACGGGGAACGAGGTGCGCCGAGACCTGCCGTGGGCTCGATCCGGGCCGTGCCCTCCCACAGCAGGCGTCCTTCCCGATCGATCGGCCCGGTACGGAGCGCGGCGAATTCGCCCGCCGGCAGATTCTGGATCAGCAGCGAGCGGCCTCCGATCTGATAGCCGGTTCCCCAGAAGCTGAACTGCCACTCCCGCGTCGGAATGGAAGCGTCTTGCGAAAACAACTGCACGAAGAACTGGCTGTAGCGGTCGCGTCGATCGGACGAATCGCACAGATACACGAGCTTCCCGCCGGTCAGATGGACATCGTAGCGGGAGGAGAGCAAAGGCGGCGGCCCCTGCTTCTCGCCGATGCCTTCCCGGGCGAGATAGCGCTCGAGGAGAAAGTCCATGATCGCCAGATGCGCCCGGCCGTCATGGCGGCCCGCCAGCAGGCTCTGATCGAAGACGCGCGTCTCACCCTCGGCAAATGCTCGGACCAGTCTCTCCTCGTCGCCCGCGGCGGCGAATTCGGGCAGAAAGCGGAAGGCGGTCCTGGCAACGTAGGCGGCGTCGGCATCTTCACGACCTGCCGCGAGTTCCTCTGCCACCCGCTCGACCGAAAGGGAGCGGCGCAAATCGTCGATCAGACGCCGCTCCCGGCTGGGCGCGGCCTTGCGGATGTCCTTGCGCACCCAGATTCCTACCGGCACCCGGGGTCCGTCCCCCCTGGGGAAGCGGACCCACTCTTCGCGCACGGGCGCGTAGCGCTCGGTGAAGCGCGGATCGCCGAAGACGGCGTCGAAGTACTTGCGCGACCACGCCTCGTGGGACTCGATGAGATCGGGTGCGGCGTATTCGAAGAAATAATCGGCCAGCAGCGGCCCGTGGCCCAGCTTGGCGAGCAGCGGGCTGCCCAGCTGTCCCAGGTCGACGATGTTGAAGGTCTTGTGCCAGCTCACCGCGCCGAGGTCGGGATTGGCCACGGTGGGCCGGGGCAGTTCCTCGGACAGGGCGATACGCTGCAGCTCTTCGTGGACCGTCTCGAAGTCCGCGGCCGGGCAGCACAGGAGCCGCGGCCTCTCCGCGGTCAACAGGTGCACGCCCAGCGCCGCCGACAGGATGCCCAGGGCGGCGCACGTCGCGACCCTCCCCCTGCGGATCCGGTTCAGGATCACGGCTCCAGCCAGAGCGAAGACGATCGCCACGTGGGTCGTCGAGCGCGCGGGATCGAGGGTCGTCCTGCCGAACAGGAGCGGGTAGCCATACCCGGCCGCCGCCAACGTGAAGGCCATCAGCAGCAGCACCACGGTCCTGCGATTCCAGCGCACGAGCGTCAGCAGGGGCAGGCAGGGCAGCAGGACGTAGGCGCCGTGTGCGACGAGAATCCGTCCTGAGAGCTCGAGGCCGTGGCGCAGGTACTCGCCGTTGACGCCGATCAGCTCGCGCAGACGATCGACCATCTGCATGCCCTGGGCATAGGCGACATTGGGGAGCAGATCGCCGAAGTAGGCAAGCCGCCAGAGTTGAAATGCGCCCCAGTAGCCCAGGACCAGCAGGGAAAAGGGAACCCCCTTCCAGGATCTGAACGCGACGGCCCAGGCGGCGGCGAGGACCAC
This sequence comes from Candidatus Eiseniibacteriota bacterium, assembly GCA_043806645.1. Lineage (GTDB taxonomy): Bacteria > Eisenbacteria > RBG-16-71-46 > CAIMUX01 > WJJG01 > JAZDGX01. Next base: position 7,725 of record JAZDGX010000095.1, read on the forward strand.
CAGGACCGGCGCGATGTGGTAGATGCCCTCCACACGGGAGATCGAGGCGAGGAACGGGATGATGGCCCATCGATAACGCAATTCCCCGCTGTCGAAGAACGCGCCCAGCAGACCGATGGTCCCGAGGATAAGGACATGGGTCAGGGCATTCTCCATCCCCGAGCCATGCCACTCGATGAAGGAAACGCGTGTGGCGAGGAAGAGGGCCGCGGCGGCGGCCAGCCCGAGCGCGATCCAACGGCCCGCCACGAGTACGCGCGTGAACAGAAACCCCAAGAGGAACGTCAGCGCCAGCGTCTGGATCTTTGCGTAGCTCTGGTAGTCGACCCCCGAGAGCGCATAGAGGGCGGCAAAGACGAAGAACTGCACCGGGGCGGAGTACCCCTCGACGCGCTCGCCGGACGGGCCCACACCGATGAATCCATGATCGACGAGATTGCGGGCATGGCTCAGCGTGATGACGCCGTCGTCACGGACGGCATAGTATTCGCCGGGGATCCGGGAGTAGGCCCAGGAAAAGATCGCCAGGAATAGAACGCCGCCGATGAAGGAAACCACCAGCCCGCGGCGCGCGATTCCCGCATCGAAACGCTTCAGATACGACCGCATGCGCTGCACCGGAATCGAGGCTCCCCCGTTCCCGGGCTTTCGGAGTGCCGCCGGCCCGCCAAGTGCCACCGGCCCATCAGGTGCCCCCAGCCCATCGAGTGCCGCCAGCCCCAAGACACCGCCTGCGCGCCAAGTCCTGCCGGCCCGCCAGGTTCCACCGGCCCGACGAGTATCGTTTGTGCCCGCCGTTGGGGAATGGTATCATTAAACATCCAGTACCCCCGATGCGGGGTTTGGGGGAGCATACATTTTCGCAAGCCATCGAACCGCTGGAGGTTGCAGATGACATCCGTGCTCGCTCACCGGCCGCGGCTTTCCCTCTGGTTCGCCACTCTCGTGCTCCTTGCGGCCGCCTGCCTTCCCGCCGCCGTGGCGGCGGCATGGGTCGACTTGGGAGGCGATCCGCTCGCTCCGGTGACGGTCTCCGTGCTCCAGTCCGACGATGAGCGCACGGTGCTCGAAATTGAGATCGGCGGCTTTTCCGCCGAGCCCCTGCTGATCGACGGCCGGACCTTTCAGAGAATCACCCTGAACGGGGAATCGGATCCGCATGAAAAGGGCCTGCCCGCCCTTCCCGACGTCCGCCGCAGCATCATGATCCCGGGCGACCGGCGCATGAAGGTGAATGTCCTCTCCCTGGAGTCGGTGGACTTCCCCGCCATGCCCGTCGCGCCTTCGCGCGGCCACTTTTCACGCGAGATCGATCCCGCCTCGGTGCCCTATACGTTCGATGCGTTCTATCAGGGCCACGGCACCTATCCGGCGCAACCGGCCGAAGGTCACGCCCCCTACATCCTGCGGGATCTGCGCGGCATGGTCGTCGACGCCAATGTATTCCAATACCTCGCCGGCGAGCAGACCCTGCGTGTCCACACCCGGATGATCGTCGAGGTCGTCGCCGCGGGGCCTGACGACTTCAACGTCCTCGACAGCGCTCCCCCGCAGAAGGCGGACCGGCAGTTCGCCAAGCTCTACGCCGAGCACTTCATCAACCTCGACGCGAAGGGATCGCGCTACGCTCCGGTGCCCGAAGAGGGCGGGATCCTGATCATCACCTATGACAGCTTCCACGCCTACGTGGAGCCGCTCTATCAATGGAAGCTGCAAAAGGGGATTCCGGCCAAGCTGGTCGACAAGTCGCAGGTCGGCACGACCAGCACGCAGATCCAGGCCTACATCCAGCAGGAGTACGATGCCTGGCACCCCGCCTATGTGCTGCTCGTCGGAGACGCGACCCAGATGCCGACGATCAGCTACGGCAACGGCTCAGACCCGAGCTACGCGCTGGTCGCCGGCTCCGACACCTATCCCGATCTGTTCATCGGGCGCTTCTCCGCCGAGAACGCCGATCAGGTGATCACGCAGGTCGAGCGCACGATCGCCTATGAGCGCGACATGACGGCCGGCCTTGCCTGGCCGCAATCCGGCACCGGCATCGCCTCCAATCAGGGGCCGGGCGACGATAACGAATACGACAACCAGCACGAGGACAACATCCGCGCCGATCTGCTCGCCTACGGCTATGCCGCGGTCGATCAGATCTACGATCCCACCGCCACCGCCGCTCAGGTCAGCGCGGCGCTCAACGCCGGGCGCGGCATCGTCAACTACACGGGACACGGCAGCACGCAGAGCTGGAGCACGACCGGCTTCAGCAATACCCAGGTCGCGGCCCTGACCAACGACCAGATGCTGCCCTTCATCTGCAGCGTCGCCTGCCTGAACGGGAATTTCCAGACCTCGACCTGCTTCGCCGAGGCCTGGCTGCGGGCGGCCCACAACGGCGTGCCCTCCGGCGCCATTGCCTGCTACATGTCCACGATCAGCCAGGACTGGGACCCGCCCATGGCGATGCAGGATGAGGCGGTGGATCTGCTGGTGGCCGACGCGATGCGCACGGCGGGCGGGCTCTGGTTCAACGGCGCCTGCCTGATGATGGACGAGTACGGATCTTCGGGCGTCAACGAGTTCAAGTGCTGGACGATCTTCGGCGACCCCTCGCTGACGGTCCGCACCAAGGCCGCCCAGGAGATGACGGTCAATCACCCCAGCGCGATCCTGCTGGGCGAGAGTGAGTGCGAAATCGTGGTGCCGGGCGAAACGGACGCGCTCTGCGCGCTCTACGCCGACGGTGTGCTCTATGGCAGCGCCGCGACCGACGCGGGCGGGGCGGCCCTCATCGCCCTCGATCCAGTCCCCGCCGAGCCGCTGATGCTGACCGTGACGGTGACGGCCTACAACCGCGTGACCTACATCGGCACGCTCGAGGTGATTCCTCCTTCCGGACCCCATCTGCTGGTCGACGACACCTTCATCGTCGACGGCAACGGCGACGGCATCCTGAATTCCGGCGAGGGTCTGCATCTGAGCATCCTGGTGCGCAACGCGGGCATCACCGCGGCGGGAAACGTCAGCGGGTTGATCAGCACGACCAGTGAATACGTCACGCTCACCCTGGACACCCGCTCGTACGGCTTCATCCCGGCGGCCGGCGAGAAATGGAGCCAGGGCTCCTACCAGATGACGATCGCCCCCGACTGTCCCGATCAATATCCACTGGATCTGGCGGTCCTGTTGACCGGCGACGAACGCGGAAGCGGCACGCGCCTCACGTGGGAGGATGAGATTCACCTGACCGTGCAGGCACCGAGTATCGGCGCGCCGGCGGTCTGGATCGACGACAGCGAGAGCGGAAACGGCAACGGCCGTCTCGATCCGGGCGAATCGGCCGCGGTCGTGATCACGCTGTCGAACACCGGCCACTACGCGCTGACCGACATCACCGGCGACCTGGCCACCAGCCATCCGCTCGCCGACATCGCGCCGAGCACGGCCTCGTTGAATGAGCTGGGCTACCCGGCCAGCGGTGCACTCGATCCCGCCTTCGGCTTGACCCTCGATCCCGCCTTCGCGCAGTCTTATCTCATGCTCTTCCTCTACGTCGAGGGCAGCAACGGCTTCGACCGCACCTACGATCTGCTTCTTCCGGTGGGGGGATATTTCGAGGTCTTCGAGACGGGTTTCGGCGGCTGGACCCACGCCATCGTCAACCCCTCCTACCAGGATCAATGGCATCTCTCGACCCAGCGCAACCATACCGTGCAGGGCGGGCAGAGCTGGAAGTGCGGGGACACGGGAACCGGCACCTATGCGAATCTGCTCGATGCGGGCCTGGTCAGCGTTCCGCTCGAGTTGAGCGGCGCCGAGGAGCTGCGCTTCTGGATGTGGATCGACGCCGAGATCAGCTCCAGCTATCCAGGGAAGGCCTATGACGGCGGCTTGATCGAGATGTCGCTCGACGGGGGCCCCTTCACGCAGCTGACACCGGTGGGCGGATACGCCTACACGATCCGCGCGGGGGGTACGCCCGGACCCTTCCCCGCCGACACGCCCGTCTTCTCGGGCACGTCGAGTTCCTGGCAGCAGGTGGTGTGCGATCTGAGCGGCGTCACCGGCTCGGCCGTGTTCCGCTTCCGCTTCGGAAGCGACGGCGCGGTGGCAAAGGAAGGCTGGTACGTCGACGACGTCGAGCTCTTGACGAACTCCTCACCCGCCGATGTTCGCGGCGTCGAGTTGATGCCGGCGCGCATGGCGCTCGGACCGAGCATGCCGAACCCTTCCCGCGGCGATTCACGCATTCGCTTCGGGATGCCGGGCGACGGTCGGGTCTGCCTGCAGATCTTCGACTCCTCCGGCCGCCTCGTGCGCACACTGGTGGATGAGCGGCTGGCGGCGGGATTCCACACGATCCACTGGGACGGCCGGTCCGGAGCAGGCGATCCCGCGTCCAGCGGCATCTATTTCTATCGCCTGACCGGCCCCGAGGGGACGCTGCGGCGTTCCATGGTGTTGTCAAGGTAGGATGGCCAGCGACCAGGGAAGCAAGCGCGCCCGCATCCGCCGGCCCTCACCGGGTGCGGGCCGTGTCGTTCCCGCCGGACGCGTGACTTCGGCGCATCCGCCGCGCGAAGTGCGCACCGCCGGGCGCGACCGGATAATCCTGGCGGCGATCGGTCTGTTCGCGTTGCTGGTGCGGATCGTCTATCTCATCGAGAGTCGAGACAATCCCTTCCACACGCACTTGAGCCTCGACCCGAAGTTCTACCACGACTGGGCCCAGAGGATCCTGGACGGGCAGGTCTTCGGCCCCGACGCTTTTCTGCAGGCCCCGCTGTATCCGTACCTGCTCGCGGGGCTCTACGCGCTGACGGGACCCAACCCGCTGGCACCGCAATGGCTGAATGCCCTTCTCGGTTCGCTGACCGCCGTCGTGGGGGCGGCTCTGGCCGGCAGACTCCACGGCCGAGCGGCCCTCCTGACGACCGGAATTCTCCTCGCGCTGTACAAGCCATCAATCTTCTACACCGGGACCATCCTGGTGCCGGTTCTCGCGGCCCTGCTCTTCGCGGGCACCCTGTCGCTGGCCGGCCGGCGGCCCCTGCTCGCCGGTGTCTGCGCCGGACTGACCGGACTCGCTCATCCGGTGCTGTTGCCGGCGGCGCTGCTGATGACCGCGGGGATCACCCTGCTCCATCCCGCCGCCCCATCCTCCCCTGCCGCGGACCCGTCCCCGTCGGGGACCACCGAGGCGATCCCCGCTCGCTCAAGGCGCGCCGGATGGATGCGGCGTCTGCTGCCCGTCGCCGCCGGCGCGGCCCTCGCGATTCTCCCGGCCACCGTTCACAACTTTGTCTACAGCGGCCGTCTCGTCCCCATTTCGGCCAACTCCGGGATCAACGTCTATATCGGCAACGGCCCCCAAGCCAACGGCTTCTATACCTCCCCCTTCGGTCTGCGCGCGGAACAGGATCTGCTCGGCGTCGCGGAGGCATCCTATCAGGCGGGCCGTCCCCTCACGGTCGTCGAATCCTCGAGCTTCTGGATCGATCGCTCGCTGGCCGAGATGCGCGCCGATCCGGGGCGCGCGCTGAAGCTCTATGCGAGGAAGGTCTACTACACGCTCTTTGCCCTCGAGACTCCGCAAGTGGGATCCCTCGACTTCGAGAAGCGCTATTCGCTGCTGCTGCGTCTGCCTGCGCTACCCAACTGGATGATGCTGGTGGCGGCCGCCGGTTTCTCCCTGGTCCTCTTGCGGCGCTCCCGGCTCGTCTGGATCTGGGCCGGAGGCGTGTTGGTCACCGCGCTCTTCATCGCCCTGTTCTTCGCCACGGGCAGATTCCGCTTCCCCCTGCATCTGCCTCTGGCGCTGATCGCCGGTGCGGGAGCGGCGTGTGTGACGCGCGCCGTCGCGCCACACGCGCGACCGGCGATGAACCTGGACGCTTCCTCCACCGCGGGGCTCGCCGCGCGATTGCGACGGGCGAAGGTGCCGCTCGCCCTGGCCGTGGCGGCCGGCTTGGTGCTCCTGCTCCAGCCGAACTGGCTCCACGTCCTCAAGGATGTCACCTACGGCCAGCAGCACTACCGCCTGGGCGTCATCGCCGAAAGCGAGGGCCGGATCGAGGAAGCGGCGCGCGAGTATGCCCGGGCTCTCGAAATCGACCCTACCGTGGCGCGCGCCGCGATCAACCTCGGGATCCTCACCGCGCGCCAGGGGGACATCGACCGGGCGCAGCCGCTGCTCGAGCGGGGCGTGCACTTGGACCCGCGCAGCGCGCGCGGCCTGCTCTCGCTGGGACAGATCCATCAACTGCGCGGCGATCTCGACGCCGCTTGCGATCTCTACACCGCCGCTTGGGAAGCGGACACGACCTACCTGCGCAGTCTGGAGTCTCTGGCCACCGCGACCTATGTGAAGGGCGATCTCGCGACGGCCGCGGCGCGGGCGGCCGCTCTGATCCTGCGAGCTGGGGACGACCCGCTGGCCGTGCGGTGCCGCTTCCTGTTGAACCGACTGGAAGAACGGCGCCGGTATGCCTGGCCTCTATGGCTGTCGCCCGAACGGGCCGAGGGGGACCTGGCCCTGGCGGCAGGCTCGTTGCGCGAGGCCCGGACACGCTACGAGGCGGCGCTGCAGACACACCCTGAGGACCGCGCGGCGCTGCTGGAACTCGTACGCGTCGCGGCACTCGAACAGCGCATGCCGGAGGCGCGCCGTCTCGCGCAACGCTTCCAGGCCGCGGGGGGTCCGCCCGGCGCGGTCGCGTTTCTCGAGGATTGAGACGGCCCCATGGAGACGGCCCCGGCATCCTGCGCAGCGGTCAATCGCTTTCCTGCGCCGGGCCCAGACGGATGCACTCGGGCTGAGCGAAAGCCAATCGGCGCTTCATGATCCTGATGGCTTCCGGGTCCTCGTCGATCAGGATGAAGCGCCGGCCCAAACGCGCGGCCGCTTCCCCGAGCGTCCCGCTGCCGGCGAAGAAATCGCACACCCACTCTCCCGGGCTCGAATGCACTCGCACGATGCGCTCGAGGATCGCGAGCGGTTTCTGCGTCGGATAGCCGGTCCTTTCCCTTCCCGCCGTCGGCACGATCGTCTGCCACCAGACATCGGTGGGCGTCTTGCCGCGCGCCGCCTTCTCGGGCCCGACCAGTCCCGGCGCCAGATAGGGAATGCGATCGATGGCCTCGTAGTGGAACGTGTAGCGGCGCGGATCCTTGACGTACCACAGGATGTTGTCGTGTTTGGCGGGCCAGCGCCGCCGCGACCGGCCGCCGAAATCATAGGCCCAGATGATTTCGTTCATAAAACCGGGGCGGCCGAAGATCTCATCGAGCAGGACCTTGCAGTAGTGAACCTCGCGGCTGTCGACATGCAGGAAGAAGGAGCCCGCCGGCGCAAGGATGCGCCAGGCCGCGCGCAAGCGCGGGGCGATGAAGGCGGGGAAATCCTCGAACCGGTCGGCAAAGCCATGGCGGGAGAGCGGCAGGCTGCGGTAGCGGCGTCCCTGGAAGCCGGTGCGGTCGCCCCCCCGATCGTCGCGAATCGTGCGCAGCCTGAGGCACTCCTGCCTTTTCCCGGTATTGAACGGCGGGTCGATGTAGATGAGATCGATCGAGGCATCGGGCAGCCGGCCGAGGGCGGCGAGATTCTCGCCCTGGATGATGCGATCCTTCCATCCTGCTCGAGGATCCATCCCGGCTCCCGCATCGTCGCGCCCTACTCCTGCCCGTCGCGCGGGATTATGCCTCCAGGGGCGGGGATCTTCCAGTGCTGGAAACGGGACCGGGGCTTCGCGCGAGCGTCCGGCCCGGGGCGGCCTGAGCGGCGCCGCGAGCCCCGACCCTCCATGGCCCAAGGCGGCTTGCGGTGCACCACTTGCCCTGAAAGTCGCAACTCGATACATACGATACAGTTGCGCCTATTCTCGTCGTCCCGGCAGCCCAGAAACTCTTCTTTTTCGGCCGGGTTGAATGCGCTAGTCTCCGATGCGAGGGCCTGTGGGACAGGCTCTTGCGTTACTATGCCGGATTGTTCCCTCCGGGTCGGTCCCGGCCAACGACCCGGCGAGGGGATCGGCGTGAGGGCATGGCATGGGGTTGCGCTCGAGGGCACTGGGCACCGGATTGTCGGTTCCCGCCCAGGTCATCACGAATGCGGACCTGGCCCGCATCGTCGATACGAGCGACGAATGGATCGTCACCCGTACGGGGATGAAGGAGCGCCGGCGAGTGCGCCCGGACCAGGCGGCCTCCGATCTGGCCGTTCCCGCCGCCCTGCAGGCGCTTGAGGAATCGGGCGTCTCCCCCAAGGAGTTGGATGCGATCATCGTGGCGACGGTGACCTCCGACATGCTCTTCCCATCGACGAGCTGCATCATCCAGGATCGCATCGGCGCCCGTCACATTCCCGCCTTCGATGTCTCCGCCGGGTGCACGGGCGCGATCTACGCCCTTTCGTTGGCCGACCAGATGATCCGGGTGGGAACGTGCAGGAACGTGCTCGTCGTGGGCGTCGAGGTCCTGACGAAGATCACCAATTGGACCGATCGATCGACGTGCGTGCTTTTCGGCGACGCGGCGGGGGCGGTAGTGCTGGGACGTTCCTCCGACGAGGAGCACGGAATCCTCGGCTCCCACCTCGCTTCCGACGGACGGGGCGGGCATACCCTGCGCATGCCTGCGGGCGGATCCCGCATGCCGGCGAGCCACGAGACGATTGAGAAGCGCATGCACACGCTCTACATGCGGGGCAACGAGATCTTCAAGACCGCGGTCAACATGATGACCGAATCCTGCAACATCCTGACGGAACAGGCGAAGATGACGCCGCAGGACGTCGACCTGCTCGTCTTCCACCAGGCCAATCTGCGCATCATCGAGGCGGTCGGCCGGCGCCTGAACGTCCCCAGCGAGAAGGTCTTCGTCAATATCCAGAAATACGGCAACACCTCTTCGGCTTCTACGCTGCTCGCCATCCACGAGGCCTGGGAATCCGGCCGGTTGGAGCGCGGCGACCTCATGCTCCAAGTGGCCTTTGGTGCCGGCCTCACCTGGGGCGGAATCCTGTGGAAGTGGTAGAACCGACCTCCCTTCCCCTGGGCTTGCTCAAAGGACCGGCCGATAATCCCGGCATGGTGGAGTACGCTGGCCCTACCGCCGGCGCAAGCAGAAAGGACGATGCGATCATGGTCCGCAGAACCAAACCCGCAAAGAAGAAGGCCATCGCACCGCCTCCACCGCTGCCCGCGTCCGAAAAGGCATCCGCGATCCCGTCCGCTCAGTCTGCCCCGTCAACCGGGCGGGCCATGGCGGGTTCACGCCTGCCGGCGGGAGTCTTCCCTCGCGGAACCGTGCGCCGGCCGCGGCTGAAGGGCGACCATATCCGCAGAGTCGCGTTGATCTTCGCCGGCGGCCCCGCCCCGGGAGCCAACGCCGTGATCAGCGCGACGGCGATCTCGTTCCTCGATGCGGGGCGGGAAGTGTTGGGCTTCATCTCCGGCTACCGTCATCTGGAAGGCTACCACCCCGTCACGAACCGCTTGCAGCACGACAAGCACTACCGCGTCTTCCGCCCGCGCGATGTCAGCGGCATGCGCAACACCCAGGGCATCCTGATCGGCACGTCGCGCGCCAATCCCGGGTCGGAAATCCGCGGGCCGGCCGATCTTGACAACCAACGCCGCACGCAGAAGCTGCACAACTGCTACGCGGCCCTCGTCGATCTCGGAGTGGACGCGCTGGTCTCGATCGGCGGGGACGACACGCTGAAGACCGCCAACTTCCTCTATGAATACCAGAAGCACCTGCCCCGGGGGGCCAAGCGCATCCAGATCGTGCACCTGCCCAAGACGATCGACAACGACTACAAGGGCATCGACTTCACCTTCGGCTACTTCACCGCGGTCGATTTCCTGGCCAAGGAGGTGAAGAACCTGCGGGCCGACGCGGAGGCGAGCGACCGCTACTTCATCGCCCAGGCCATGGGCCGCAAGGCCGGGTGGCTTTCCTACGGCGTGGGCATCGCCGGCGAAGCCAACATGATCTTCAGCGTCGAGGATGTCGAGGAGGACATGCTCTTCGACGACACCGTGGTCGATGACGCCGGAAAGAGCCATACCGAGAAGCGCCTGCGAATCGAGGCGCTCGTCGATCGCATCGTCGATCTGATGATCTGGCGCGAGGAGAAGGAGGACAAGACCTTCGGCACCGTCGTGCTCGCCGAAGGGCTGGCGGAACTCCTGCCCGAGAAGTACATCCACGACGTGGACAAAGACGAGCACGGCCACATCTCGATCGGCCGGATCGATCTCGGACATCTCATCGCGCGCCTGGTCGAAGCGGAATACGCGAAGCGCACGGGCCGCAAGCGCAAGGTGACGGGCCTGCAGATCGGCTATGAGTCGCGGTGCGCCGTGCCGCACGCCTTTGATGTCATGCTCGGCAGCCAACTCGGCATCGGCGCCTTCCGGGCGCTGGTCGAGGAAAACCTGGACGGGCACATGGTGAGCGTCTCGGGTCAGTTGGATCTGCGCTTCGTGCCCTTCCGCAGCCTGGTCAACCCCCGCACGCTAAAAACCGAAGTGCGCTACATTCGGCCCGGGTCCGACTTCCACCGCCTGGCGCGGTTTCTGGAATCGAAGACGGAGATCTCCCGGCGCTGAGCCGGTCCGCGTGAGCTGGCGCGAGCGGAAGTTCCGGCCGCAGACGACCTCGCACACGGCAGCCCGGACGGCGGGGAACGCTCGAAGGCCGCATGCGCCTCCGTGCGTTCCCTAACCGCATCAACGGTCGGCCGGCGGCTGGAGAATCATGCCCTCGCGCATCAACAAGTGCGTCTCTTCGCGCGCGTGGTGGATCTTCTCCTCGGCGATCTTCAGCAGCTCCGCGGGCGAGAGCTTCACGCGGGCCACACCCTGCTCGATCGCCTTCATCCCGACGGCCACCGCTTCGCGCGGGTAGACCTCCCATTCATCCATCGAGGGGATGATGTAGTCCTCGCGCAGTCCTTTGTCCTCGGCCACCCTGGCCAGCTCCAGGGCCGCGGCGATGCACATCTCGTCGGTGATGGTGGTCGCCATCACATCGAGGGTGCCGCGGAAGATCCCGGGGAACCCGAGGGAGTTGTTCACCTGATTGGGGAAGTCGCTTCTTCCGGTGGCCACGACGCGCGCGCCGGCTTCCTTGGCCTCCCACGGCCAGATCTCGGGCACGGGATTGGCGCAGGGCATCACGATCGAGTCCTTGGCCATCCCCGCGACCCATTCGGGCTTGATCACGCCCGGACCCGGCTTGGAGGCTGCAATGACGACATCCGCCCCGCGCATCGCCTCGGGAATCCCGCCCTTCACCTGCTTGCCGTTGGTGACGCGACAGAGTTCCCACTTCTCTTTGAAGTCGTCCTGCAGTTCGGTGCGTCCGCGATGCAAGGTCCCCTTCGAGTCGAGCAGCACCATGTTCTCCCACGGCACGCCGCCTTTGTGCATGACATGCGCCGCGCGGATGTTGGCCGCGCCCGAGCCGACCAGGACCACGGTGACCTTGTCGAGGGCCTTGCCGACGAATTTCACCGCGTTCACCAGTCCGGCGAAGATGATCGCCGCCGTGCCCTGCTGGTCGTCGTGCCAGACGGGGATGTGCGCCTTCCGGCGCAGTTCATCGAGAATGCGGAAACACTTCGGCTGGGACAGATCTTCGAGGTTGAAGCCGCCGAACGTCGGCTGCAGCTGCAAGCAAAGCTCGATCAACTTGTCCGGATCCTTTTCGGCGACGCACAGCGGGAAGGCATCCACCCCGCCCAGATACTTAAAGAGCAACGCCTTGCCTTCCATGACCGGCAGGCCCGCCTCGGGACCGATATCGCCCAGGCCGAGGACGCGCGTGCCGTCGCTGATCACCGCGACGAAGTTCGACTTGTTCGTATGCTCGAACACCTTCTCCGGGTGATCGCGGATGTCGAGACAGGGCTTGGCCACGCCCGGCGTGTACCAGATGGCGAAGTCCTGGAAGCTGCGTACGATGCACTTGGGGACGATTTCCACTTTGCCCCGGTAGAAGGGGTGGAGCCTCATCGCGTCGATCCCGGGTTGGGCGGCCTTGGCTTCCATCTGCTCCTTGGTCAGCTTCTTCTCCGACATGATTCCTCCGCGAACGGCCGGGCGACTGCGGCCCCGGCAATGGGTTCTCGCCACGCAAGCATGACAGCCTTGCGATTTTCGCAGACTCGGCCGGGCGATCCAATTCAAGTCTTCTTATCCTGCGCTCGACCGCTGCTTGTGGGCCTTCTCCCCCTGCCGGCCCCCTCGCCCCCCTTGCTGCGGCACGGTCGCGAAGCCCCATGCTGGGAGCCTGCAGGGTGCCGACTCACTAACTCGTTGCCCATGTTGCCCTTGACTCCCAGGCCTTATCCGCCCCACAGCGGCCTTCGATCAAGAAGTCCTCTCGATCGGACGATGGAAAGAGGGAAAGCCGCAACGGGGGGATCCCCGGAGTCGCGGGGCTTCAGCAGATCGCCGCCGGGCTGCGGCAACGTGTGAGGGTGGAATCGCAAGATGAGGACCATCCAGAAATTTCGCGTTCGCCCCACGCTTCCCGAGCGGCTCTCCCCGCTCATGGAGATCGCCTTCAACCTCTGGTGGACCTGGAATCCCGAGGCGGTCAGCCTATTCGAGAGAATCGACCGCCGCTTGTGGGCCGAGAGCCATCACAATCCGATCGGG